>QWQF01000252.1 GCA_003669125.1 Planctomycetota bacterium | reverse complement strand
TACGGACCGAACTTCACCGAGTTGTGGATCAGCATCGACGACACGGTCGATTACGCCTCGACTGTCGCTCGCATTCAGGCGGCGATGGACGGCTACCCCGGCATGTCCTGCGACGTGCAAACGTATTTGAAGGAGCGCAGCAAAGAGGTGCTCTCCGGTGCCAGCGCGAGCATCGTCGTGCGGCTGTTCGGCCCCGACTTGGCCCGCTTGCGATCGAAGGCCAAAGAGGTCGAAGAGGTCATGAAGAAGGTCAACGGCGTGAAGGATCTGAAAGTCGAGCCGCAATCGTTGGTCCCTCAAATTCTCGTGCGGACGCGACCGGAACTTGCCGAGCGGTTCGGTTTGACTGCCGGTCATGTGCGGCGTGCGACGACGACGTTGTTGCGCGGCAGCAAGGTTGGCGAGGTCTACGAAGGTCAGAAGCGGTTCGACGTCGTCGTCTGGGGCGTCCCGCGTTTGCGCACCGATCTGACCGCGCTGCGCGAACTCGCGCTGCAAGCTCCGTCGGGTGCGCTGATTCGATTGGGTGACGTGGCGGATGTCTCCGTGATCCCGATGCCCAATGAGATCAAACGGGAATCGGCTTCGCGGCGGCTGGACATCACCTGCAACGTCGGCGACCGCGACTTGGGAGCCGTGGCCGCCGAGATCGAAGCGAAAGTTCGCAAGCTGCCGTTCGACCGTGAATATCGTCCGGAGTTCCTCGGAGAATTCGCCGCGCGGCAAGAGTCGCTGCAACGTCTTGCCGGACTGGCGGGCTTGGCACTCGTCGGCATCGTGCTGCTGTTGTACGTCGACTTCCAATCGTGGCGGCTGACGCTGCTCGTGGCGTTGACGATCCCGTTTGCGTTGATTGGCGGCGTCGTCGGAGTGCAGTTCAGCAGTGGCGTGCTGTCACTCGGTTCGCTGGTCGGCTTCGTGACGGTGCTGGGCATCGCCGCCCGCAACGGCATCATGCTCGTCAGCCATTATCGCCATCTGCAAGAATTCGAAGGTGAGCCGTTCGGCCTGCCGCTGGTTCTGCGCGGAGCCGAAGAGCGTCTTGCTCCGATTCTGATGACCGCACTCGCCACCGGATTGGCGCTGCTGCCGCTGGTCATCAACGGCAATCGTCCCGGTCACGAGATCGAATACCCGCTGGCGGTCGTGATCCTCGGCGGATTGTGTTCATCGACGCTGTTGAACTTGTTCGTGCTGCCGCCGCTCTACTTGCGCTTCGGCGGCGAGGCGATTGACTGAGCCACCTGCGACTCGTTCTCAGTCCGCTGTTGAGAACACGAGGCGCTGCCGAATCTTTCGATGTGTTTTTCGTAATTCTGTCCCGCAGAACTGGCTGACAAATTAATTCGACATGATTCTTTGACCGTTCGGTGAAGATTGTGACCGGCTTGCGCAAGTCGGTCCCAACGAGGGATTTCTCGTGGCGTTCTGATTGCCGCCACCTGACCACGAAGGAGCGGGAATGATTTCTGCGAACCTCACCATTCCAGCGCAGGACGACGCTGGACTTTCAGGAAGTGAATCTCTTTTGAGTGAACCACCGAACGACGCGCCTACCGTTGCCCACTCCCGACCGCCGCTCAGCCGGACGTTTCGTTATCGCTGGCGGATGCACCTGACGCTCGCCGTGCTGCTCGTCGCTTGGGTCGGTGCCAGCATCTCGCTTCCGGTCGTGCAATCGGGGTCGTTGACCTCGATTGTTACGGACTATGTCGGTTGGCTGATGTTCTTCGGTGGTCTCGCTCTGCGATTCTGGGCGACCCGTTTCATCGGCGGTCGCAAATCTCACGAGGTCGTCTGCTATGGTCCGTACAGTCTGACTCGGAATCCGCTTTACGTCGGCACGTTTCTGATGATTCTGTCGCTGGCCTTTCTGCTGAAGAGCCCGACGTTCGCGATCGCCACTTCGATCGCCACTTCGATCGCCATTGCGTACTACTGCGTCGCCGTGGTGCCGCTCGGAGAGCGGTTTCTGCGGCATGAGTTTGGAACGACGTACGCCAATTACTGCGCGAGCGTTCCACGTTGGCTGTTGCGTGTGGGGACGATTTACGCGCCGCAACTCGTGTCGGTGAATTTCCAAACCATGCGATCCGAGATCAATCGGGCCGCTTGGTGGTTGCTGCTGCCTCTCTTGGCCGAACTGCACACCTACCTTCGCGCGTGGCCCGAATGGCCGCACTATCTCAACTGGCCGTGAGCGAATGACACTGACCCGAAGCGCCAGCGAGGGCGAGCGCTTCACGGACCACCGACTCACGGATCATCGTCCTCAGAAGCGACCGCCCTCGCTGGCGCTTCGGGTTAGTTTGCGAGCGAATCGACGAACAGAAAACAACTCGGCATAATCGCCCCGATGGATCGCCGCAGGGAGGACGCAGAGTCGTCGCGATCCAAGGACAAGCGAAGGATGCTTGCATGAGTTCGGCATTGGAGTCGGAGATTCTCCGCGACGTTTGGTATCTGGCGGTGCCAGGCCGAGAACTGCCGCGTGGAAAAATGCTTGGCAAGATGCTGCTGGGCCAATCGATGTTGCTGGGCCGCGACGCGAACGGCGAGGTCTTCGCAATGCGCGATATCTGCCCGCATCGCGGTATTCCGCTCAGCCACGGACAGTTCGACGGCCGCGAGATCGAATGCTGCTATCACGGCTGGCGATTCAATTGCTCCGGCGCTTGCACTCACATCCCGTCGCTGCTGCCGACACAAAAGTTTGACCTCGACCGAGTCGTCGTGCGCCGCTTTCCCTGCCGCGAGGTGCAAGGCAACGTCTGGGTCTTCATGCCGGAAGATGAACTCGCGTTGCCCGATCCGTTGCCAGAGATTCCCGTCATCCCGGACGTCGATGGTTCGCACCAACGCCTCGTGGAACGCAGCCTGTTTCCGTGCTCGATCGATCATGCGGTCGTCGGCTTGATGGACCCGGCTCACGGTCCGTTCGTGCATCGCTCCTGGTGGTGGCGTTCGCAAAAGTCGATGCACCAGAAATCCAAAGAGTTCGCGCCGTCGCATTGGGGCTTCACGATGGTGCGGCACCGCCCGTCGTCGAATTCCAAGGCGTACAAACTCTTTGGCGAAGTCTCGACCGAGATTCGCTTCGAGCTACCCAGCACGCGCATCGAACACATCGTCGCCGGCAAGCATCGCATCGTCGGCCTGACCACACTGACGCCGTTGACCGACATGCAGGTCGAACTGCATCAAATATTCTACTGGACGATCCCCTGGCTGACGTTCGCTCGGCCAATCATTCGCCCGTTCGTGCGGACCTTCATCGAGCAAGACCGAGACGTCGTCGATAAGCAGCAGCAAGGCCTGAACGAAGACCCGCAACTGATCCTCATCAACGACGCCGACAAACCGGCGCGCTGGTATCACCAGTTGAAGAAGGAACTGAAACAGTCCCGCGCCGAGCATCGCCCGTTCAACAATCCGGTCCCCACGACAACGTTGCAGTGGTGCAGTTGAACGAGCGTATTGTGCTACGGACTCGGTAGCGGCACTTGATCCGGCGACATCAGATAGCCGATCAAATCGCGGACCTGATCCTCGGGCAGATTTTGAAACAGTCCGTCGGGCATCAGCGACAGGGTCGAGACCTTTTGCTCCTCGATGTCGGACCGTTGGATCGTGATGCGATCGGTTTGAGTCTGTACGGTCAGCGTCTTCTCGGTCTGCTCGACGGTGACGCCGTTGATGATTCGGCCGTCTTTCATCTCGAAGACCGACATGCGGAAGTCGGCGGCGACCGTCGCGCTCGGATCGAGAATGTTCTCCAGCAGGTAATCGAGGTTCCGTCGGTTGCCACCAGTCAGGTCCGGGCCGGCGGACTTGCCGCTGCCGAACAAGACATGGCAGTTCCCACAACTCTTGGCAAACAACGCTCGACCTTCGCTGAGCTTCGCCGTCTTCAGACGCTCGGGCGTCAACGTCGCCTTCCACTTGGCGGCGAGTTGCTGTTTCTCGGCGCTGCTCGAACGGGCCTCGCCCCAGACTTTCGTGAGTTGCTTCGTCAGCTCGTCGTCGCCGAAGCTCAAAATTTGCCGAGCGTGAAACGCCGAGATTTCTCGACGCGAAATCTGTTCAGCGGCGACCGCGTTCAGCAGCTCTTTCGCGGAACTGGGGCGCGACACGAGCGTGCTGATCGCGATCAACTTCCCCTCCGGCGTGAGCCGAGAGAAACGGTCGAGCACTCGCTTCGGAGTCTCGGCGTGATCGACCGTCGCCAATCCACGAATCGCCTCGACGATCAGCTCGCGATCGTCGAGCAACTTGTGCAGCAACGCCACCAACCCCTCCGGCTTCGCGGTCACAAGCGTCCGCAACGCTTGCTGTCGAGCCGACACGTCCGCTCCGCCGTTCGTGACCAGTGCCTTGAGTTCATCCATCGCCCGGCCATCGCCGAACACGACGGACAACTCGCGAGCGGTCGTCTTGAGTTCGTTCGACTCACTCTTCATGGCCAACTCGGCAACGGCAGCCCAGCCCTTCGGCGGTGTGACTTTCGTCCAACCGCTCATCGCCTCCGACATCCCGCGCAGGATGTCGGATCGCAGACGCTCGTCTTTCGTCTTCGCTGCCGCGACCAGCAACTTCTCAATTGCTCCCGGCTGCCGATCCATTTCGAGCGTCAGTCTTCGCGCGACGTATTGCCGGACTCGCTCGATTTTCGCTCGCTCGACGAATTGCACCGCGCGGGCCGGTTCGCGCGAGACGGCCGGTTCGATGCCGTACCAAATCATCAGCGGCAGCATGTTGTCCTCCTCGAACTTGTCGCTGCTCGCCAGCGATTCGGCGATGTCCCAGCGATCCGCCAACGGCATCCGATTCAGCGCCGAAGCCAGATAAAGCTGCACGAGTCCCGACGACTCCTTCGCCGCCAACTGCTTCAACGCGGCTGTGACCTTCGCTGCGTCGACTGCATCCTTCGCGACGAAATCTTCGTCTGCCAGCAATCGCACGGCCCACTTGCGCACATGCTCGTCTTTGTCGTCGAGTTGCTTCACCAACCAACCGTCGTCGATCGCATCCATCGAAGCCAAGCACAACATCGCTCGCACGCGAATCACGTCATCGGGAGCCAACATCCCCTTGTCGCGTGCGTTGCCTCGCAAAGGACCGTCGTCGAACAGCCGAAAAAGGGCTTCTCGTACCGCCGTCATGTCGCGCCCCTCGGCGGCTCGCTCTTGCAAAGTGCGTCGAGCAGTTCGAGCCGTCCAATCGAGTCCGAGCGTGAGCGCTGACACCAAGTCGTCATCCTTCGCGGCCAAGGACACCGCTGCGGAAGCCGGTCGCACTCGGGGTTGTGGCCGATACTCGATCTTGTAAATCCGCCCTGACGTGCGATGCACGCCGTCGTTCTCGTGACACTCGCCGATGTCGGACCAATCCGCGAGATACACACCGCCGTCAGCCGCACCGATCAAATCAACAGCGCGAAACCACGGGTCGCCCGCGAAGAGAAAATCCGGTTCGTGCTTGGCCGTGTAGCCGGCGAGATGCCGCTCCAGCCGATCGACGTTCAGCCGGTGGCCGTGCAAGTTCACGGTGAAGGCTTTGCCGTGATATTGCTTCGGCCAAGTGCCCCCCTGATAGATCATCAACCCGGAGTGCGCGTGGCCGCCGCCGGCCGCCGAGGTCGTGTCGGTCACGCCCAGTTTGCGGATGTCGCTCCAGGCTTCTTTCGTGTCCCAGTGGAAATGATCGGCGGTTTGTTCGATGACGCCGAACAGGTACGGGTTGAAGTGCGTGCCGTACATCCGCCGCCAATGAGCGTTCGGGACGACATGCCACAAGTGGCCGATGACCGTGTTGATCAGAAACATCTCGCCGTGCTGATCGAAATCAAAGCCCCACGGATTGGTCGTGCCGTGAGCAACCGCCTCGAAGACTTTCTTGGTTGGGTGATACCGCCAGACGCCGCAGTTGATTTTCGTCCGTTGCGATTCGCTCGCGCCGGGTGCTCCGACGACCGACGTCGCGAGGATGCCGTGTCGGCCGTAGAGCCAACCGTCCGGTCCCCACTTCAGTCCGTTGACGATGTTGTGCCGCACGGCGTTCCCGTCCCAACCATCGAGCACGACGACCGGCGGGCCGTCCGGTTTGTCGTCGCGGTCCTTGTCCGGGAAGAACAACAAGTTCGGAGCGGCCAAGGCCCACACGCCGCCGAAGCCGACTTCGACGCTCGTCAGTTTGTCGAGTCCGCTGGCGAAGACCGTCCGTTTGTCCGACTTGCCGTCTCCGTCGAAGTCTTCCAGCACGATGATGCGATCCTTTTGCGTCGCATCGAAATTCACTTTGCTCTCCGCGTAGGTGTAGCACTCGGCAACCCACAGCCGCCCGCGTTCGTCGGTCGTGATCGAGATCGGCTGTTGCACGTCCGGTTCGTGAGCAAACAGCTCGACGCGAAATCCTTCCGGAACCTTCATCTGAGCGAGAGCTTCCTGCGGCGTCAGCAGCGGCGTCGTGATCTCCTGCGTGTTCTTCGGAGCGGGGATCTCGTCGCCACGTCCGGAGGAACTCATCCCCAACACCACAACTGCCGCACACACCGCGCCTCTGATGACGGTCATCCTCAAACTCCTTCGCCAACTGATCTCAGAAAGCAAAACTCTGAAGCGGCGGATTGAATCGACTCGCTCATTCCGCGAAAAGGCCGCGGCGATCCAACTAACCCGAAGCGTCAGCGAGGGCGAACGGTCCAAGACGCGTTCCATTCGCGGTCACTTGGAGCACTCGCCCTCGCTGACGCTTCGGGTTAGTTGGAGGACTTCGCCGACGTCTTGGTTCGAGCGTCTCCGCCAGATGAACCCATCCAGGACGTAGTGCGTGATCTGTGGCACCGCCAACAGCGGCACGAGGACTTGATCCCAGTCACCGATGTTCCAAGCGGGACCGAACAGCCACGACCGGTCGTGCCAGAGGCCACAGTCCCAAAGTAGTTCCTCGGCATACGCCAAGAACCACAGCACTCCCACGAATCGCAGCCAGCGCCATTCTGGCCGGCGCTCGACGGCAACCGCTGACGGATCGGCAGAGCGACCCGGCTGGAACTTTGCGACCAAGACCATGTACGGCACACCGTGCGTGATCACGTTCGTGACGGTGAAAGCGTAATCGGAGTTCAGCCCAACGATGCCGACGTACCAGCACAGCGCCGTTGTCGCGACCACGAGATCCTTCCCCGGATTGAATTGCCGCAGCCAGATCGCTCGGTACGCTGAGCGTGCCGCGTACAGAGCCAATGCCCCCCAATAAATCGGGGCCAGAATTCGCTCGGCAAGCATCGGCAGTTCGACGAAATCCGACGAGACAAACCACGAGAATCGGCGCGAGTGCGAATGCCAGAAGACGAGCGGATAGATCGTCGCCAGATAAATCGCCGCCGAGTCGATCGCTCGGCCGAGGCCATCCCGTTCGCCGGCTTTGGCTCGATATAGCGCGACCCAACCGTATTGCTGGCGGACGAAATGAAAGACGGCGACGTAAGCCAGCGTCCGCCAGAACAGACGCGAGCCTTCCGAATACAACGCGGTTCCGATTCCAAACGCCAGCAGCGGCACCAGCCAATACAGCCACGCTCGCCGACGCAACTCCGCGCGATCGAAGTACACGCGAAACCCCGTTGCGTAGACGTGAGCCACATCAATCAACAGCACCGAGGCGATCCACAGCCAATCGGGCGTGTCGCTTTCGAGCCAACCCAATGGCCACCCGACCGCCACCAGCAGCAACGCCACGACCGCGCTGCCGCCAAACGTCAGCAGATCGGTCTTCGCGGAAAACAGCCAGGGGTAGGACACGGTAGGGGCTGGGAGTTAGACGTTGGGGGATCGGGAAGCCAGCACCTCGTCGGCCGCACGCAGGCCGTGGTCGAAGGCTTCCTCAAACAGCGCGATGCCGCTGAGATCTGTGTTCGCAAAGTGAATGCGACCGTCCGGCTGAGCGGCTTCGCGGCGCTGGCGGCTGGTGATGAATCCGGGGCGTGGACGAATCATCGCGTGTCCCCAGCGGAAGACATCCAGTCGCGTGACCAGCGAACGAATCTCCGGGTGTGGGCGTTCGAGATCCGTGAGCACGACTTCGGCCAAGTCTGCCCACTTCGCGTTGAGCAATTTCGTTCGCGCGGCTTTGACGTTGTCGTCGCAGAGCGGGTGATACCACGTCAGCACCGTCGGCCCGTGATCGTTCCCCGATTGATGCGTCGCGACGACGTAGCCCAGCGAGCGACTGTCATGAATCACGTTGTCCCAACTCAGCGGAAAGCCCGACTCGCGTGGGCGGCGGCTGAGATGCACGTTGGCCACCAGCCATGAGCCGTATTCAAAAAGTTCGGCACTGCGACTGGTTCGTTCCGCAAATCCTTCGATCAAGCGCGGCGCGAGAAACTGCGGAGCGGCGAAGATGACGGACTTCGCGCGAAAACCGATGGGCTGTTCCGACACCGTGTCGAAGGCGAGGACTTCCAGCCGATCGTTGTCCATCAGCCGCGGGGCGCTAGCCCCCGGTTGAATGTCGCGTAACCGAGGGCTAGCGCCCTGCGGCTGATTCGAGACATTGCCAGCTGCCGTTGAGCCAGAAATTCGTGTCACTGCGAAGCCGGCCCTCAACCGTGATCCCGCGTTTGACGCCAGGTGTTCGACGATCCGGCCGTTGCCTTCGGGCCAAGTCATCAGCGGCTGATGGTCGGAACCCGACTCTTTCAACCGAGCGGCAAAGTACAGCACGCCGGCCCACGCGCTCGTTTGCTCGACGGTCAGGCCGTAGTCGTCGCGGCAACTGTAATCGACCAGCCAATGCAATCGCGGCGACGTCCAACCGTGTTGTCGCAGCCACTCGGCCATCGACAGCTTGTCGAGTTCCAAAACTTCCGCGTCGTCCGATGCTTGACGAATCGGGATCGAGAACGCTCGGCGACCGGCCGCGTCGCACCACGCGGACCAGCGGTCGATTTCTTTCCGAAACGCGGCGAGTTGTGCGATGTCATCGTCCGTCGCTCCCGTCGCGGGATACAAGCCCTCGATCCATTCGCCGTCCACGAACACGCGCTCGTCCGGATCGCGACACAAGAACTGTTCGGCGATGATCGGTGATCCGTCCTCGGCCAACGATTCGACGACCCCCATTTCGTCGAGCAAACGAATCAGATCGCGGTTGTGCGGCAGCGGCACCGGCAGGTAGTGAGCACCCCACGGAAATGCAGTCAGGTCGCAGCGTCCCGAGCGTGATGTCCCTCCCGGCTGCGATTCCAATTCCAGGACCACAAAGTCTTCGCAGCCGTTTTGTTTCAATCGCCACGCGGCCGACAAACCGGCGACTCCGCCGCCAACGATGACCACGCCGACGTCCTGCCACTGATCCGCATTTGGCGGCGGCCAGCGAAAACCGTCTCGCAGGCGATGCCCGATTTCCAGCGACTGGCCGAGCAACTCTCCCGCGGGCGGCAATCGCGGCGCTGTCGAACATCCCGCCGTCAGCAACGCCGGAGCACCCAGCAGCGTCAGGATCAGTTCGCGGCGAGTGAGCGTCACTTCATCGCTCCCCACTCGTGGTCGTAGTAATGCACCAGCACTTGGTTGTTGAGTTGATTCACTTCCGCCTCGACGCGAGCCAGATCGGGCGGCAGATCGAACATGCTGTTCAAGACCTTGTCGGTCAAGAACCGCGACGGCCCGATGAGATCGGACGCCAAGCTCAAATTTTCTGGCAGCGGAGCGGCGGAGGCCAAAACAAAACCCCACTCGCCGAACGTCGGCACGGCGGCGTGATACGGCCGAACGTG
>QWQF01000253.1 GCA_003669125.1 Planctomycetota bacterium | reverse complement strand
GCGGCGTTGCGAGCACTCTGCACGGCGGGAGCGACCAAGGCCACCAGCGTGGCAATGATCGAGATCACCACCAGGAGTTCGATGAGCGTGAACCCCTTGCGGCGGGGCGTCTGGGCGAGCTTGCGGGTCAGTTTCATGACAGGAACTCCTGGAACGATGGTGGCCGACAGATGGGTGGCAAAATGCTAGGGAAACTTTCGGTGGCAAACAACCGGGGAGTCCTGGCCAATCACTGGCCAGCACCGATCTGCTCCCCGCAAAGTCGCCCTCTCGCACTCGATTTCCGGATCCAGTCCACTCCGTGCGGCAGGATCGAGTGTCCCGGCCTTTTGGCTCCCCAGAAGGCCGATTCGCAAAGAGCTAGGGACGGTCAGCGAGAACTGTGACTGACAAACCCCACGCTTTTGAAGACCGGTGATGACGATTGGGGAACCTCGGCCGATACCGACGGCGATCCCGAACGCCATTGTCCAACGCCAGACTCTACCACGCGACACACGCCAAGCCAGTTACTTCGGCAAGAGTGACGCCAAATCGGGGTGCGGCCGAGCGATCACGTCTGCCATGATCAGCTTTCCGCCCAGGCGTTCGACCGTCGCTTTGCCGGTCTCGATCGCCGTTTGGACGGCGGCCACGTCGCCGCGCACCATGATGGTGATGTAGGCGGCTCCGATTTTTTCCCGGCCGGCCAGCGTCACGTTCGACGACTTCAGCATGTCGTCCGTCGCGTGCAACGCGGCCACCAAACCTTGTGTCTCCAACAATCCGACAGCTTCGGTATTCATCACACCCTCTTTTGGAACGCGGGAATCGTACAACCCCAACAACGGACTAAACACCGGCGGCAAATTGACCAGACTCAGCGTCTCGTCCAACGGAGCCGGCAAGATCGAGACCGTGCAAATGCTGCCCATGCGTTTGGCGACTTCGGCCCCACGCTCGGCGGCGGCCATGATGGCCCCGGTCTCGCCAACCAGCTTGAGACACTGCTGCGGACCATCGGTGCTTTCGATGCCGACGATCCGCACTCCCGCCGTTTTGACGCAGGCATCCGCCACCATCAACGCCGGCGCGAGATTATGCACTTCCAGCAACGCCAGACTCAGTCGTTGTGCCATGTGGTCTCTCATTCGCCCAAACACACGCGCCGCCTTCGAGCGTCGCCGAGCGGATGTTGACAAAAATCGGACTCGGCCGAAACCCCGATTTGCAGAACCTCCGAAGCATTGATTGTTGGCCTTCGTCAACCAAACTAGACTCCCGCCCGCTCGGAGAGATGGCAGAGCGGTTGAATGCACCGGTCTTGAAAACCGGCGTGCCCGTAAGGGTACCGGGGGTTCGAATCCCCCTCTCTCCGCTGGTTAGGTCGCTCGCCGCAGGTCACTGAGGTTCCATCGGCTGAGCCGCAGAAGATCGCGACGACGGAGGGGCTTTGTGTCGCACGCGACGAGATTCATTGGGCCTTCGCTGACCGCAGTGTCGCTGTTGCTCGCCGGATGCGCGAACGATCCGCCTGCGACCGCAACGATCGACTTCCACAGGGACGTCGCGCCGATCTTCAAAGCTCGCTGCTGGCACTGTCACGGCCCGCAACAACAGCAAGGCGGATTGCGGCTGGATGACAAAGTGTTCGCGCTCCAGGGCGGCTTGTCTGGCAAGAAATTGGTCGAACCGCGAACCGACGAATGCGAACTGCTACGGCGCGTGACCAGTGACGATCCGACGCTCGTCATGCCCAAAGAAGGGGGACGGCTCACGGCACAAGAAGTGGATGTGCTCCAGCGCTGGGTCAAGGCGCGAGCACCTTGGCCTGAGATCACTCCGCCGTCGGGGCGAGACGAATTTCTGTCTCGCTATGGCGACGACTTGTGGAAGCGGCTCAGCGTTTTTGGAGGCGAGCCGAAGGTTTGGGTGTTGCTCGCCTTCGCAGTGTTTGTCGGAGTGTCGGAGCGCCTTCGGCGCGTTCCGGCAGACTCTTCTCGCTGGTCGAAGGGTGTGCTGCATCGAGTACGCTCTTGTTGCCCGCGCGTTTCGGCGGCTGGTTTTTCTGCGGTCATGCTCAGCACGAGCCTGTGGGACCTCGTCGGGTTCTCAATGCGACTGTCGGCCGAATTGGCGATCACAAACCAGAAACTGGTCGAAGCCGGATCGTCTGGAGAAATGCACTCTGCCACGTTGAATGCTGCGCAGCCCAGCCCTTTGCGTCCGCGCGGTGCGACGGGACTCGGAGGAACGTACTTTCGGGGCAACGACGAGCGCAGCGACAAGCTCTTCAATGGCGGCTTCTACCGCACCGCGACGATGCGGCTCGCGTTGATTGACGAAAACGATCAGGCGTTGACGATCGGGCAGCACGTCACCGGTTCGCAGCTCTTCGTGCGTCTGGAAATCGAACGCGCGTTGCGAGCGGCACCTTCGTTGTTCAGCGATCAAATGATGCGAGATGTGTTGCTCACGCGGCGCGCGGGGGACCGCAAAGAGCCGCTCGCGACCGACGAACCGGTCACGATGGGGGTGCTGGAATCCGGCGAACGATGGGGGGCGAAATATCGGCTGGGAGATTTCACCGGTCAGCCGGACATCGCTCTCAACGGCACCGTTTTTGTCTACAGCAGAGCGACACGGTCGGCGGAGACGGTTCAAGGTTCGCTGCAATACGGCATCGTCTACGGGCTGCGAATTCGCGATCGGATCTTGCAAGAGAACTCGGAATTATGGCTCGGCCCGATTCTCGTTCCCGCCAATTTCCAATATCCCGCCGAAGGCCGGATCACATTGTCCGAATGGCTCGACACCAATCCCATCCCGGAGATCACCCGCGACAACACCACCGACCCGAAACTTCTCGGCATCCCCGAACACTTGGAAAAGGGTGCCAAGCCGCCGGAAAGGTAGGCCACTCAAAACAGCGTGTAGATGAACGGGGCTGCCGCGGTGCCGCTCAGGATGATCAGCGCGCCGATCAACAACAACACGACGATGATCGGTGTCAGCCACCACTTCTTGCTGTGCTTCAGGAAGTCGATGAACTCGGCGACCAGTCCCGGCGTGGCTTCTTCGGCTTGGCGCTCGAAGTCGCTCGGCGGAGTGTTGGTCGGAGGCTGAGATTTGTCGGCCATGTGCTGCCTCAAAACTGTCGGAAGTAGCGCTGCGAATCGGTCGGCTCCGTCGGCCGAGCAATCCAGTACGTCGACGCCGAACGATCGAACGACTTCCACATCGGGTCTCGGCCGAGCACTCGCAGGATTAAACCGATGGGCATGATGACCCCGAAGAAGATCGCCGCCAAGAGGAGGTGCGAAACAACCCAGCCAATCGGCCAGACGGCGACCATCCAACCGACGTAGACCCACCGAATCGCCTGCGGAACCGCGAGCCCCAGCAACCCGATGGTCGAAGTCACGCCGACCAAAATCGCCGGTCCCGACATTTGTCCGGATTTGAACTTCCAGATTCCGGCGACAACCGCGAAGAACACGATCAACATGCCGAAGAACCAGCGCAGCTCGCGCGAACTCGGCTTCCAGTTGATCGAGATCACCGCCATGAATCCTCAAATCTTTCCGTTCGTCGGAGCCGTCTTGTTGGTGCTGGGCAGTTTGCTGGCTTGGTGTCTGACCGTGCTGCAATTGCCCGGCAACTGGTTGATGGTGTTGCTGACCGCTTTGGCCGCGTGGCTGATGCCGGAGGAAACACGCTTCGCCGTCGGCTGGCTGACGGTCGGCATTGTGTTCGGCTTGGCGGTCATCGGGGAAGTGTTGGAACTGGCCACCGGAGCCGTCGCCGCGAAAAAGCAGGGAGCCAGTCGTCGAGCCGTTGGTCTCTCGCTGGTGGGAGGAATCGCCGGCGCGCTCTTCGGAGCCGGTGGCGGTTCAATCGTGCCGGTGCTCGGCACGTTGATCGGCATTTTGTCGGGTGGTGCCGGCGGAGCATTCCTTGGCGCGTACCTCGGCGAAACTTGGAAAGGTCGCAGCGACGAACAGGCGATGGCCGTGGGCCGCGCGGTGGCGATTGGTCGCACGCTGGGAGTGCTCGGCAAGATGAGCGTCGGCGTCGTGATGGTGCTGGTCGTGGCATGGGACGCGTTTTTCTGATCGCGACCCTTCGCACTCACTGCTCACCCGCTACGATCTCGGCCCTTAAATCTGTGCCGCCTGATGGCGGAACTACGAACTCCGAGGACACCATGAAACTGCCTCTGCTGCCTGTGATTTTTGCGGCGCTCACCGCGTTGTTTTGGGGGATGTATGGACCGGCGATCGGATTCGCTCGCACCGCCGAAGGGAACAATCCCTTCAAGCCGTATGTGATGATCGGCGTCGCGTACTTGATTTGGGCGAGCCTCGTCGGAGTGGGCGGAATGATTTACACCAAAGCCCCGTTCACCTTCAGCGGTGCCGGAGTTACTTGGGGATTCATCGGCGGCAGCTTGGGAGCCTTCGGCGCACTGACTCTGACGCTGGCCATGTTCAGCTTCGAGGGAAAGCCGAAGCCAGAGTTGGTCATGCCCATCGTCTTCGGCGGAGCCGTGACCGTAAACGCGTTCACGAATCTCGTCCTGGGCTGGAAGCAAGGCAGCTCGCACGAGACCAGCCCCTGGCTGTGGGTCGGCATGATCGGAGTGGCCGCGAGCATTGTGGTCGTCGCGGTCTTCACACCCCACGTCGGCCCCAAAATGAAGCCTGCGGCTCCGACATCCAATTCCGCACCGGCTGAATCACCGAAAAGCCAGAGCTGATTCGCCGTCGTCGGCTCACGGCGTCCGTTGGCCGGATGCGGGTTCGACGCGCGATTCGCCTTTGATCTGCTCGGCGCGGGCGGGAACGGCTCCCTCTTTCGGCGGAGCTTTCGCAGCCGTTCCGTCTTGAGCGGCTTTGCGGAACACGGGCATCACTTCGTCGAGTGAGACTTCGCGGTTGCCGGCTTGGCGTTGCAGTTCCCGTTTGCGAGCGGCGATGTTCGTCTGCAACGCCAGCTTCAGCAGTTGGTCGCGGCGGACTTCCAGGACGCCGTCCATCTTGCCGGCGAGTTGTTCAATCCAGTCGGGTTGCTGAACCATGCCGACGTTCATCATCGCCACCCACAGGCTGACCTCGCGGAAGTTGCGGTCGGCCATCGCGTGGCTGACGGGCGAGATCAGCTTTGCCGTGATGTCCACCGGTTGCGACGGAAACGAGACGAACATGTCCAGCGAATGCGTCACCGTCGTTTGGCCATCGTCGTTTTTCTGAAACGTCGGTTGCAGGTGCAGCAGCGTTCTCGCTTTGATCGGCTTGAGCAGCAGCGGACTCTTGAACGAGCCTTCGCACAACACAAGCTGTCGCTCGGCGGACGAATACAGCACTTCGATCGTGCCGCTCGAACCATCGTGCGAGTCGGCTTCGTAATTAGTCGGGCCGGTCTGCCACATCTCAAACGTCGAGATGTCCATGACTCGCCACAAACTGACGGCCACATCCGGATGCGCGAGAAAGAAGTTGTAGACTTCGCGCTCCGAGACGAACTTCAAAGTTGGCATGTGCCGGAACAGGCTGATGCTCTTGGTGATCTCGTCCACTTTCGGGCGGAATTCGGCCGTGACTTTGTCGAACGGCAAATCGGCCAGCGCCTTCTTGCGAACCGCCGCCACAGAACTGCCGGGCGAAATAACCTCGACGTCGATCACGGGCTTCGCGTCTTCGGCGGCGCAAGGTTTCGCGCCGAGCAACCACAACGCTGCCAGCGCGACGATCCCTCCGACCCAATTTCGTCGCGGCATGTGCTCGAACCTTCCTTCGCTAGCTTGCCTGGATTTCCTCGGCGCGCGTCGCCAGCGGGAGTCACTCCGCCGACAAGCGATACACTCCTCTTGATCGGCAAGCTCTTCCCAACATCCGCACGGAAACTCGGCGGCGGAATCTGCGCGAGGCGAGCGGCGAGCTACTTCCTGCCGAAGTTCGGACGATCCAGGATTAGGTTCAGGACGAAGGCCTCTTTGAGGCTCGCCGGATCGCGCATCAATTTCGCGACACCCAACGCGGTCGCGGTCTGGCGAGAGGAGGTCACCGTGGCCGCCGCGCCGACCGGCGTGAGACCTGTGAAGATTCCGAGATCTTGCTGAACCTTTTCGGCCACTCCGTGAGCCAGATGACTCTGAGTCTGTTGCAGGACGCGGCCCTCCTGCATGTGCTCGGCGACGTGCTGCCGCACGCCGGAACCGAGCGTCGTCGAACCCGGCCCCTTCCGCTGACTGATGCGGCCGCCGGGACGAGCTTCGCCAGGGCCTTCCGATCCTTGGGGCTTGGCCTGAGCCGCCGCGCTCTTGCGCTTGGCAGCTTCCGCTTTCGATCGTGACTTTTGGCGGTGGCGAGGCGACTCGTCTTCGTCCTCGACGACGAGCACTTCCAGTTCGTCCTCTTGGCCTTGCTTCTGGCCCATCACGTTTTTGAGGAAACGATTGATCTCGGCTTGCAGATCCGGCTCGACCTTTCTGCCGCCCGGCTGAGGTTGTGGTCGCTGGCCGGCTCCGGGGGCGATTTGGTTGCCATTGAACACGTTCCACAGCCAACTGATGAACGCGATCACCAGAAACAACACGGAGATCGCCGTTTCTCCCGCCGCCAGGATGGAAATGGAATTGAACATGACGATCTGCCTTTCCCCGCGTTATTTCGTTGTCGGCTCTCCGCCGGCGATGGAGTCGCGCATTTTGGTATCGGCTTGGATGTTTCGGAGTTCGTAGTAATCCATCAAGGTGATCTTGCCGTTTGCTAAAGCTTGCGAGATCGCCATTGGGATCGCCGCCTCGGCCATGACGACCTTCGCACGGTTCTCTTGGATCAGAGCAATCATTTCCTGTTCGGCGGCCGTGTAGGCGGCGCGCTGCTCTTCGGCCTTGGCCTGAGCGACTCGGACCTGAGCTTCCGCCTGATCGGCCTGCAAGCGAGCACCAATGTTTTCGCCCACGTCCACGTCCGCGATGTCGATGGAGACAATCTCGAACGCGGTCTGCGCTTCGAGTCCTTCGCTGAGCACTGTCCGCGAGATCGAATCAGGATTCGCCAGGACCAGCTTGTACGACGCGGTCGAGCCAATCGCCTGCACAATGCCCTGCCCGACGCGAGCGATCACCGTCTCTTCGGTCGCACCGCCGACCAACTGCTTGATGTTGGTCCGCACGGTGACTCTGGCTCGCACTTTCAATTCAACGCCGTCCTTGGCCACGGCGCTCAGTGTGCTGCTCCCGCGCTTCGGGTCCGGGCAGTCGATCACCTTCGGATAAACGCTGGTGCGGATCGCGTCGAGCAGATCGCGGCCGGCCAGATCAATCGCCGCCGCCGTTTGCCAATCGAGATCCGTCAAACCGGCGCGATGCGCGGCGACCAATGCTCGAATCACGTTCGGCACGTTGCCGCCCGCGAGGTAGTGAGCCTCCAGAGCTTTCGTGCTGATCGGGTACGACCGCGTCAGCCCGGCTTGCACCGCCATGATCTTGCTGCGAACGATGATCGTCGGGCTGACCTTTCGCAGCGACATCATCAGCAGGCTCGGCAGCGAGATGTTGGCTCGCGTCGTCACGCACTGAATCCACAAGCCGAAATACCGGAAGAAAACCAGCATGAAGATCAACGCGAAAAACGCGACCAGCACAAACACGCCGAGCCACAGCGCGTTGGAATTGTCGGCAGCCAGCAGAGACAGGTGATTCAACATGATGGCTTTCAAAGTACGTCAACCTTTTCCAGGCTGACTGAGGATTTTCGATTGAACCACAGCCCGCATTCCCAATCAAAATCAAAAATCAAAACTGGTTTAGCTCTGTCCGAAATCATCGTCAAGCGGCGTGCGTTCGTGCTCGACGAGTGACTCGCCCTTCGGCAGCGGATCGGGCACCGAACTTTCTCGCACCTGCCGGACCAGCAGTCGATTCCCTTTGAGCGACAGCACTCGCACCGGCGTGTCGGTCAGGATGAGCATCCCTTCGCTCTCGGCGTGCATCCGTTCGCCTTCCACCAGCACCAGACCGCCAGGACCCAGTCGAGTCAGCGTCGTCCCGGTTTTGCCGATCAACTGCGTGAGCCGCTCGGTCTCGGCGACGAACGGTTGCATCTCGTCCAGGCTGGGAGGATTCATCAGCCGTCGGCCGTATTCGGTGCGCGGGAACATGTAAAACGCTCCCCCCAGCACCGACGGAAACAACACGACCAGCGCCGCGATGTAAATCAGAAACAGCGTCAGCTCGCTGGTCTTGCCCCAAGCTTGCCACGCGCACCACACGGAGATCACGAACACGATTCCGGCTGCGGCCATGATGACTCCGCCGGAGGGAATGAAGACCTCGGCCACCAGCAGCGCCAGCCCCAAGGCCAACGTCAGCACCGCCATCGTCGCGTAACTGTCCATGACCGACCGCACCCTTCGCGAGAACACCGTTCGGGAACACGGCGCAGTTTACCGGGCGGCAAAGGTACGACAAGTTGCTCGGTGAAGTTCGCCGATCAACCGACGGTCTTCGCTCGCGGGAAGAACACGCGCTTCGACGTGATCGATTCCGTCGGCTCGAACCGTTTGCCGAGGCTCGCGTACTTGCCCAGCCGATCGGCGATCGCGGATGCACCTTCCGTGTCGCACCAGTGCAAGATGCCGCCGCGGAACGGCGGGAAGCCGATCCCCAGAATCAGGCCCATGTCGACGTGATGCGACTCGGCGACGATCCCTTCTTCGAGGACGCGAGTCGCTTCGAGCAGCATCGGCAGGAACAAGCGATCGGTCAGTTCGTCGAGCGAGAATTGACGATTGTCCGTGCGATGCTTTTCGAGGAACGGCGCGAAGTCCGGATCGGCCTCCGGCTTGCCCTTCTTGTTGAGCTTGCGAAAGCCGGAGCCACTCTTGTTTCCGAGACGACCGGCTTTCACCAGGTCACCGAGGATCGGCGTCGGCTTCGCGCGATCGGCGTAGGCCGTCGAAACGACTTGGCCAGCGTAGTACGCGGTGTCCAAGCCCACGAGATCGCTGAGCGTGATCGGTCCCATCGGCATTCCGAACTTGGTCGCGGCTTTGTCGATGTCGTCCATCGACGCACCTTCTTGCAGCAGCAGCACTGCCTCGTTCATGTACGGCAGCAGCACGCGATTGACGAGGAAGCCGGGGCAGTCCTGCATCACGATCGGCGTCTTGCCGATCCGCTTCGCGAGAGCCACGATCGTCGCGACCGTGTCGTCGTCGGTCTTCGCTCCACGAATGACTTCGACCAGTTCCATGCGATCGACCGGATAAAAGAAGTGCATCCCCACAAACCGTTCGGGATGCGGCGCGGCCTCGGCCATGCGCGTGATCGAGATCGTCGAGGTGTTGCTGCACAGGATCGCATCGTCGCGGAGCAGCGACTTCAGCTCGCCGTACGCCAGCTTTTTGAGAGTCTCGTTTTCGGTGATCGCCTCGACGACCACGTCGGCGTCCGAGAACACTGCCCGTGAGGTTGACGTGCTCAACCGCGTGAGCATCTCCTGCATGTCTTGCGGAGTCGCACGACCAATCTTGATTCGGCCTTCGATGACTTGGCAGGCGCGCTTCAGGCCGTCGGCCAGCCGGTCTTGCCCGACATCGACCATCACGGAAGGCACTCCGCGCCGCGCGTGAGCGGTCGCGATGCCGGCTCCCATCAATCCGCTGCCGAGCACTCCGACGCTTTTCACGTCGCGCGCGTTCGCGGTCGCCGGCAGGAATCCCGGATCGCGGCCGAGCGCGTTGTTCATGAAAAAGACCGAGATCAAGTTCGACGAGATCCGCGTGCCGGTCACTTCCAGTGCGACTTCTTGTTCAATCTTCAATCCCTCGTCG
>QWQF01000320.1 GCA_003669125.1 Planctomycetota bacterium | reverse complement strand
TTCGGTCCTCCCGGTCGGCCGCAAAGTTCGAGAGCGGCTTTGATCACCGGACTTTCGGCGGCCGTGCGGTCCCACATCTTCGAACGAAAATCGCTCCACGGCCATTTGGCTTCCGTCTGCAATCGCTGAGCGGCCACGTAGTCACCGACTTCCAGCCGTTGCAGTCCAAAGCTAGCCGCTGCGCACCTCGCAGTCGCGATCGACGCCGATCAGCGGCAGTTCGACCCACATTGCTTGCCGAGCGTGCGAGGCGTGGCAGGCGACGATGACTTCCAAAGTTCGCAGGGATTCTTCGGCCGAGCAACAGACCGGCGTTGCGTTGTCCAGCCAAGCGACAATTTCACGCACCGCTTGATCCATCGAACTGCCCGCCTCGGCCGAAGGTGTCGCCAAGACGTTGCGGCCACTGGCCCACGTTTCGATCTCCGCAATTCCGCCGCCGATGCAGGCGCGGCCGAGTGTGCCTTGCACGACGACCTCGGCGGGCCCGGACGGACTGTCGGGAGCATGGACGTGTCCGATCAGTCCGCCGTCAAAT
The DNA here is from genome assembly GCA_003669125.1 of Planctomycetota bacterium. Lineage (GTDB taxonomy): Bacteria > Planctomycetota > Planctomycetia > Planctomycetales > Planctomycetaceae > SXKJ01. The sequence goes on along the minus strand of QWQF01000320.1, from coordinate 9,284 downwards.
CGCAGCATCGCCCAGCCGCCGGGATCGCGGAATTCGGAGCCTCGGCAATCGGGTCGTCCGGTCAGATCGAGCGTTGCGGAAACCGCGCGGAGGACTCGACCGGTCAGCATCATCGCGGCGTCGATGAAATGCGTGCCGACGTTGCAGAGTCGGCCGGTGCCCCATTGCAGCCAGACGCCAGTGAGTTCGCCCAATTCACCGGCGGCGATGCGACGCTGCATCTCGCGAAAATGCGGATGAAAACGTCGGTTGTGGTTGACGGCCAGCAGGGCGCCGGACTGCCGACACGCGGCGAGCATCCGCTCGGCATCGGCCAAGCGTGTGGCGATCGGCTTCTCGCAGAAGATCGCGCGGACACCGCTCTCGGCACAGGCGACCACCAAATCTGCATGGCTCGACGCAAACGAGGCGACGCTGACGATGTCGAGCTTTTCGTGGGCGAGCATCGCTCGCCAATCGGTATGGGTCCGCGCGTTGGTTCGTTGAGCGAATCGTTCTCGACGTCCGGCATCACGGCTGCTGCCGGCGACCAATTGCACTCGCGGATGATTCGAGAATGCCTCACGGTGGTTGCCGTCGAGATCCTGCACGCGCTGCCCGAGGCGGTCGCCAGAGACTTGATCGCCGCCGCCGATGAATCCGAGACCGATGATTCCCGCGCGGTATGTTGGGTGACTCATAGCAGCCTCTCGATAGCCGGAATGGCTGCGAGTTTTTATCGTGAGCCGCTGCTGTTCGACCAGTCGGAGGGGTGCCGCATGTCCGAATCTAATCCGCAGGCTGAAGACGATTGTCCGCTGCTGGCGGCTCAGCAGGCTCGCAACATTTTTTGTTTCGCGGGCTTTTGGTGCTTGTTCTACTTGGTGGCTCCGGTGTCGTACGTCGGTCTGACGCACGCCAACTTGTTGAAGGATTTGGGCAACAGCGACACGATCGCTAATCTGCCGCATGCGGTCTATCAGTGGCTGACGGCGTTGCCGATCGTCGTCGCCTGGTTCTTGCCGCAGCCCAAGATGCTCAAGCCGCTGCTGGTGTATCCGTTGATCTTGATGGCGGCTGTCACGGGAGCGGTAGCGCTGGCGATCTGGCTGAAACTGTCGGCGAGTGTCGTGACGACGATGGTCATCACGCACGGCGCGGTGCTCGGCATGAGTAACGGTGTGCTGTTGACGACGCTCTGGGAAGTCCTGCGCCGAGGTGTCTCGACGTCGCGGCGCGGTCATGCGCTGGGCGTGACGTTTGGAGTTGGCCCGCTGTTCGCGTGCGTCGGATCGTTGGCTCAACAAGCGCTGTTCGCCAAGAACCCGATCGCCGGGATGTCGCTGGGACTGGCGTTTCCGCAGAACTATCTGGTGCTGTTCGCGGCGGCGGCTCCGCTGATGTTGTTGTTGACGGTCATCGCGGCCTCGTTCGTCGTGCCGTTGCCGATCGATGAGCCGACCGGCCAATCGCGACTCACGGAAATTCTCGGCGGACTGCGAGACTTCTTCACCTACCGTCCGTTGATCATTGGAGCGGTCGGCTATTTCCTGGTTTACTCCGGCGGGAACGCGATCTTCGACAACGTTTCGCTGCACGCCAAAGACGTGCTGGGTGAAACGTCTGCCAGTTCGATGGGGACGCAACAATTCCTGCGTTTCGGATTCAAGGCGTTCGCGGGTGTGTTTCTCGGTTGGCTGCTGACCAAAACCAATCCGAAGACGATGCTGCTGACGACGACAATGATTCTGGTGCTCGGCATGTGCTGGGTGCTCAACGTGACTGGTTCGTGGTATTTGATGTCGTTCGGGTTGCTCGGTGCGGGCGAGCTGTTTGGGGTCTACTTTCCGAACTACATCGCGACATCCTCCAGCAAGTCGCAAGTGCGAGCGAACATGGCCTACTTGAGCTTGCTCGGCTCGCTGGTCGGATTCGCCTCGGTGATCTTCGGCCTGATCTCCGATCGCTGGGGACGCATCGCCAGCTTTCACACCGCCATGGGAATCCTGTTGGTGGCGATGGTGTTGATGGCCGTCGTTTTGCCCGCGCGGCCGGCACCGCAAGATTCGAAATGAATGCTTTAAGAGGCGGACTCGATCACCGCGAGCCGAATCGCGAGACACCTCGGTGGATGATTGGCTGAAGGCCGGGGATCTCGACGTCGGCGGATGCGAGACGCATCCGCCACGCTTCTCAGAACAATCCCAAGACCGGCTGGCCATGCTCGACGAGGCGGCGCGGACGATTCAGCGAGTCGTGATACTCGGTCGCGGGGTCGATCCCCAGAGCGTGATAGATCGTGGTGATGAGGTCGTAGGGATGTACCGGATTGCTCTTCGGCCAAGCGGCGAAGCGATCGGATTCGCCGTAGACCTGACCCGGTCGGACGCCGCCGCCAGCGATCAGACACGAATAGCATTCGGGCCAATGATCTCGTCCACCGGGTCCGACGTTGTCGGTGGTTGCCGCGCCGATTTTCGGTGAGCGACCGAACTCACCGATCGCGACGACCAAGGTTTTCTCCAACATGCCGCGCTGTGCGAGGTCGGCGATCAGCGCGGACATGGTGCGGTCGAAGAACGGACAGCGGTGCTCGCGCAGCGTCGGAAAATTATTGCGATGCGTGTCCCAGGAACCGTCCGGACCGGGGACCGGTTCGTCGTCGGATCGAGCGGGCCACGTCACTTGCACGAAGCGCGTCCCCGCTTCGACGAGCCGTCGAGCCAGCAAACAGCTCTGGCCGAACCGCGTCTTGCCGTACCGTTCGCGAGTCGCTTCCGGCTCCGCATCGAGCCGGAACGCTTGCACCGCTCGATGCGATTGCACGAGGCCGAGCGCTCGCTCGTAGTAGGTGTCGAAGGTTGCCGTGGTCCTGACCGAGTCCCGTTGCGCGTCGATGCTCGCTCGCAGATCGACTCGCGATTGCAGGCGATCCAACGTCACGTCGCCGGGGAGCGCGAAGGCGTCGAGCTTCAGCGGTTGAGTCGGATCGTCATACATCATGAACGGGTCGAAGCCCGCGCCGAGAATCCCCGCCGACTGTCCGACGCCGACTTCCTTCCCCTCCTTGACCGGCCCGCAGACGGCGACATAACTCAGTCCGCCGGACATCGAAGCGCGTTGCCGAGCCACGATCGAACCGACCGATGGCAGATCGTCGCGCGACGGCGGCACGGCCAATCCCGTCACCGAAAAATTCCCCGGGTCGGTTCCGGTCATCAGCATGTAAATCGCCGAGCCATGATTCCGCAGTCCCTTCGGATTGACTCCCATCGATCGGATCAGCGTGAAGTGCTGAGCTTGGTCCGCCAGCATCGGCAACACCTCGCCCAGCATCATCCCCGGAGCACGGGTCGCGATGGGACGGAACTCGCCTCGAATCTCCGCCGGCGCAGCGGGCTTTGGATCCCACAGGTCGATATGGCTCGGCGATCCTTGCAAATAGACGAGGATGATTGCGTCAGCGGTTGCCGGCCGGCTGATGACTCGTGCCGAGACGTTTGCATTCGGAGCGGCTTGCAACGCTTGCTGCCGTAGAAATGTCGGCAGACTCAAACCGAGCAGCGACAGTCCGCCGACCGTCAGCAACTCGCGCCGCGAAGGAGTGTCACACAAGCGCCCGGCAGAAGAATGGATCGAGAACATGCTTCGCCCACCAACAAAGTCTCTGAGTCTAAAACCAGCCGGCATGATCGTATCAGCGCCGTCAGGTCTCAACGAGCCGCAACTTTTGGTGGCAGGTGGTGTTGGTGGCAGCTCACGAGATCGACTCCTAGGATTCGTCCCGTCTGGAGACTGACCATCGGCGATTTGGAGACTGCGATGCGACGAGCCATCCGTGATTGTGTGGTCGTGATCGTCATGCTTGGAGTCACGCAGACGACCGGTTGGGGACAATCGCCTCAGCCGCTGTCGGAGGCTCAGCGAAAATCCTTCGAGACCGCCGCATCCGAACTGCAAGCGGAGGTCGATCGAAATCATCTCGCGCCCGACCAAGCGATCTTCGTGAAGGGGCTGACTTGGGCGTTGAAGTACGACCGCGAATTCGCTCCGGCAGATGCCGTTCTGTTGGAGAAAGCCATCCGACGCGCCCGCGAGCGTCAGGGCCTCAAGCCTCTCGCTGTGCCCCCTTGGCACAATCGCCGAGGCAAGATCGCGTTGGGGTATCGCTCGGAGATCGATAACTCGGTGCAGCCGTATGGCCTGATCGTGCCAAAGAGCTTCGATCCCAAAATGCCGAGCCGTCTGGATGTCGTCTTGCACGGCAGCACTCGGCCGGTCGGATTGAGCGAGTTGAAATTCATCGCTCGATTCGACGAAGGGGACGGCCAGAATCCGTCGCCGCCGGACCAGCCCTTCATCGAACTGCATCCGCTGGGTCGAGTCGAGAACTGTTACCGCTGGGCGGGGGAGACCGATGTCTTCGAGGCGATCGAGGATGTTTGCCAGCGGTACAACATCGACCGAAGTCGAATCGTGCTGCGCGGCATGTCGATGGGAGCTTCGGGGACATGGCATCTCGGACTGAAGCATCCCGACCGCTTCGCCGCGCTCGGTCCGTACTGCGGTTATGTCGACACGCACAAGTTTTCGGAGACGCCGCTGCCGAACTTCGTGAAGGTCGGCGCGTTGCCGGAGCATCAAGAACTCGGCCTGCACATGCTCGATTCGGTGGACTACGCGGCCAACGCGGGAGTCGTTCCGGCCATCGCGTGCATGGGCGAGAAGGACATCTTCTTTCAAGCACACGTCATCATGGGTGAGGCGATGCAGCGCGAAGGGCTGACGATGACGAACCTCATCTCGCCCGGCACGGGACACGTTATCGACCCGGTGACGCACGCCGAGCAGATGCGACGCATCGCCGAGCACGTTGTTGCCACCCCACGCCGTCCGCGCGAACTGCGATTCGTCACTTGGACGCTCAAGTACAACCGCTGTCATTGGCTGGAGGTGCTCGGCTTGGATCGGCATTACGCCCGCGCGGAGTTGTCGGCCAAGTTGGTCGATGGTGTCGTCAATCTCGATGAACCGCGCAACATCACACGCTTTGCCATCAACGGCGCAGGGCTTCCCGAAGTCCCACGATCTTTGCGGATCGGAGCATCGACAAGCGAGTTTCTGTTGCCAGACAGACGTGTCGTCTTCGCACGCATCGATGGTACTTGGCGAGTCGAGGACGAGCACACTCACGCATTGCGAACGGGCAAGCGTTCCAGCTTGCAAGGCCCGATTGACGACGCTTTCACCCGACCGTTTCTGTGCGTCCGTAGCACGGGCCAGCCTTGGAACGCCGCCGCTCAGAAATATGCCGAGGCGAGCCTCGTTCGTTTCCAGAGCGAATGGCACCACTATTTTCGTGGTGAGTTGCCGATCAAGGACGACGACAAGGTGACGCTGATCGACATTCAGACTCGTCACCTGATTCTGTTCGGCGATCCCGGCAGTAACAAATGGATTGCGCAGGCACTGCCACACTTGCCCTTGAATTGGACGAAAGAGTCCATCCAACTCGGCGGTCAATCGTATTCCGCAGCCGATCATGTCCCGGCGTTGATCGCTCCCAATCCACTGTCGGGCGCGGCCGAGACTTACGTCGTGCTCAACAGCGGCCACACGTTTCGCGGGGCGGAGTTGGCGAAGGTCAACTATCTCTTGTTCCCGCGCTGGGGTGACTGGGCGGTACTGCAAATTCCTTCGGATCAGAAATCGGACGAGCCATTGACGGAGAACGTGATCCGAGCTGGCTACTTTGACGAGCAGTGGCAATTCAGAAAGTAGCTTGGCCGCCGCCGTCCGAGCGATCGGACGAGGGCGGCCAAGCGACAAATCCTTGGGAGGTTCTATGACTCACGATCTAGTTTCTCGTCGTCATCTGCTCGGAGCGTTCGGAGGTCTCGCACTGCTGAATCACGCCGTCGCGCAGGAAAACAATCCCGCGTCGCAAGTGGCCGATTCGGCATCGAGCATCCGCATCACTGCGATGAAAACGCATCGAGTGCAGAGCAAGGTCTACGTCGAGCTTTCGACCAGCGAGAAGATCACCGGCTGGGGAGAGGTCAGCGCGCTCGTGCCGACGGCGGCCGAAGAACTCTGCAAGTCGCTGTTCGAGTTGCTCGATGGCGAGAACCCGACCCGCATCGAGCACCTGTGGCAGAAGCTGTTTCGTGCTCATCGAGACATTCGCGGCGGGCCGTTCATGTCTCACACGCTCGCCGGGATCGACATGGCGCTGTGGGACATCACGGGCAAGTTGTGGGGCGTGCCGGTCTATCGGCTGCTCGGCGGGCCGTGCCGAGACAAGATTCGCGTCTATCCGACCGCGAAGGCACACAAGGTTCCACCGCACGGCATCTACGACCATTCGGGCAATCCCAACGAAATCGAACGGATGGTCAACGCGATCAAGCAGACGCGCGAACGAGTCGGTCCCGACGGCACCGTGATGTTCGACGCTCACTGCGCCGTGCCGCCGGCCACGCTGATTCAACTCGCGGCGGCAGTCAAACCGTACGACGTGCTGTTCTTTGAGGAGGTCGCCGTCCCCGGCAACATCGAAGTCTTCAAGCGGCTGAAGGAACAAATCGCGATCCCGATGGCGACCGGCGAGCGCGATCACACGATCTGGGAATTCATCCCGTACCTGCACGAGCGGTGCATCGACATCCTGCAACCCGACGTCGCGCACTGCGGCGGCATCACGCAGATGCGCAAGATCGCGACTCTCGCCGAGGCGTATCACGTTCCGCTCGCCCCGCATTGCACGACCTCGCCGCTGGGCGCGACCGCCAGCCTCAGTGTCGGAGCGTCGATCCCGTTCCTGCTGATCCACGAGACTGCTCCCGGCGCGTTGCAGTGGGGTGAGCAATTCATGAATCGGCCATGGACCGTGGACGACAAGACCGGCTACGCGACTCTGCCCGAAGGCCCAGGTCTCGGCGTGCAGATTGACATCGCCAAACTTCAAAAACTCGCGGCCGATCCGAACTACAAATGGAAGTTTCCCCGAGTGACGCTGCCCGACGGATCGGTGGCGGATTACTGACGCAACTCAGACCGGATCTTCCGCGCCACGTCGTCCGCGGTGAAGTTTCCAACTTTTCTTGGAGAGACGTCACGATTATCCTGGTTGGCCGCAGCAACCAGATTTGTCCCACCTGACTCACTCGCCGATTTGTGGTTCCTGCCGAAAAGGTTGTGTCTCGTGATGGGCAGACTTTCTCCTCTGGCTGGTTCGTTGTCTCGCCGTCGCGCATTGCAAGTTGGCTCGGCGGGAGTGCTCGGTCTCTCTTTGCCACAGTGGCTGGCGGTGCAGGCTCAGGCGGCGGCGAACTCCGCGAAGCCGGCTGCGAAAAACGTGCTGGTCATTCTGGAGCAGGGTGGCTTATCGCACATCGATACGTGGGATCCAAAGCCCGAAGCGGTTGCCGAGCATCGCAGTCCGTTCAAGCCGATCTCGACCAACGTCCCCGGCATTCAATTCACGGAGTTGCTCTCCAACACGGCGCGAGTTGCCGACAAGCTGGCAGTGGTTCGGTCGATGCGACATCCGAAGGCGGGAGCCAACGGACATCCGGACGGGACGCAGTACATGCTCTCTGGCTCGCACCCCAGCAGTCCGATGGAGATGCCGGACATCGGCTGCATCGCCACGAAGATTCTCGGCAGCGAATGCCGCGACCTGCCGCCGTACATCATGGTTCCCGGCAACGACGAGCAGAACGCGTCCGCTCGAACCGGCTTCTTGCCGGCGTCGTCTCGCGTCTTCAAGACCGGCGGCGGCGATGTCTCGTCACCGAATTGGAAGGTCGCCGACCTGTTGCCTCGCGGTGAGAATGCCGCGCCGCGATTGACCGGTCGCCGAGAGATGCTGACGACCATCGATTCGCGATTCGCAACGGCACGCAATGTCGATGGCATGGATCGATTTTACTCGCAGGCATTCGACACGCTGACCAGTCCACGCGTCGAGGCCGCCTTCGATCTCAAATCCGAATCTCCCGCCACGCGTGAGCGGTACGGCAAAGGCCATCGCGGAGCCTGCTATCTGGTCGGTCGCAAACTGATCGAGGCCAATGTCCGATTCGTCACCGTCGATGTCCGTTGGCCGTTCTCGGAAGAAATTCCCGGCGGATTCAATCTGAACTGGGACCATCACGACTTGATCTACACGTCCGGTTCCTGCGGCACGATCCGCAACAAGGCTGGCGGCGAGGGACGCTACGGCATCGGCCACTGGGTGATGATGGGGAGCACCGACCGAGCGTTCGCCGCTCTGATTCAAGACATGGATCAGCGCGGCCTGCTCGCTGAAACGCTTGTCTGTTTCATCACCGAATTTGGCCGCACGCCACGACTCAACGCTTTTGCCGGCCGCGATCATTGGGAGCACGCGTACTCGATCGCCTTCGCCGGAGCGGGCACGTCCGGCGGTCGCATCATCGGCAAGACCGACGCCGATGGCGGCTATGTCCTCGACTTGCCGCACACGCCGGAAGATTACGCTTCGACCATTTACGAAAAGCTCGGCATCGATCGCGATCAACCGCTTTACACCTCCACCAATCGCCCCATTCTGTTCGGCCACGCGGGTGAACCGATCGCAGGCGTGATGTGACGAAACACCAGCACGATGCGCGAGCGAGTGGTCATGCCAAACAGACCGTCAACGACATTGCTGCGAGCGTTGGTGGTTTTGGCCGGCTTGCTGATCGTAAAGATCACCGTCGCGGTGATGCTGGGGTACTCGAATTACTTCCCGCCGAACTTTCAGTCCGACTTCTTGCAGGGGCGTGACGGCTATTTCTTCGGCGCGTACCAGTGGGCGTTCTATCCGCACATCGCGTTCGGTCCTGCGGCGCTGTTCTTGGGGATGCTGCTGATCAGCGAGCGATTTCGAATTCGATATCCGATGTGGCATCGACGCCTGGGTCGGGTTCATGTCTTGAACGTGCTGTTTGTCGTGTCACCGAGCGGCCTGTGGATGGCCTACGACACCTCGACTGGAACGATTGCGGCGATCAGTTTTGCAATCTTGGCGGTCGCTACGGCAACGTGCTCGGCTCTCGGTTGGCGAGCGGCCGTGAGGCGGCAATTTGCAATTCACCGCTGCTGGATGACACGCAGCTTTCTGCTGCTCTGCTCAGCCGTGGTGCTCAGGATGTTCGGCGGATTGGGGACCGTACTGGAGGTCCGCTCTCCGTGGTTCGATCCGCTCGCGTCCTGGGCAAGCTGGCTTGTGCCGCTGATCCTGTTGGAACTGAGCCGCCTGAAGCGGTGGCGAACCGTCCGTCATTGAACCGTCA
>QWQF01000004.1 GCA_003669125.1 Planctomycetota bacterium | reverse complement strand
TTGTCGGCCGATGCGACGCTGTCCGGCGACGCGGGGAACGACACGCTGGTGGGCGGAGCTGGCAACGATTCCTATCTGGGCGGTGCGGGCGATGACCTGCTGGTGGTCTCGAATGGCACCGACACAATGTCCGGTGGTGCGGACTTCGACGTCGTGCTGTACCAGGGGACCGATGCTGCCCAGACACTCGATTTGGATCAGGTGGGGACGGTGATCACCGTCAGCGGTCTGAATACCGGCACGATTGACGTGACATCGGCGGACGTGGAACGCATTGATCTCTTGGCCCAAGGCGGGGACGACACGATCGGCACGCTCACCGGTCTGACCGTGGCCGTGATCGCCGACGGCGGTTCGGGCAACGACACGATCAGTGGGTCGGCCACAGTGACCGGCTCGATGACGATCTTCGGGCGAGACGGCGACGACTTCATCACGGCCTCGAATGCCGTGGACACGATTTACGGCGACGCCGGGAACGACACGATTCTGGCCTTGGCAGGCAACGACCTCGTCTACGCGGGCATCGGCAATGACTCGATCACCGGCGGTGTCGGTGACGACTTCCTGTTCGGCGGCGATGGCTCCGACCGCTTCGTCTGGAACAACGGCGACAACTCGGACACCGTCGAAGGTGACGACGGCGTGGATGTGCAGATCGTCAACGGTGCGGCTGCGGGCGACATCTTTAACCTGCGGACAGCGACCAACAATCAGGCTCGATCCTTCTTCGAACGGACGAACCTTGTGCCGTTCACGATCGACATGGGGCAGATCGAGCAAGTCGATATCAACGGCTTGGCCGGCGCGGACCAAATCGCGGTGCGCGACCTCGACACGACTGAGATTCGGCAAGTGAATGTGGACGTGGGCGCGACGGCGGACCTCGACACGGTGACGGTGGATGGCCGCACGGTTTCCGACACCGTCACGCTGACGGCATTGGCGGGAGGCGTGGTCAACATCGCCGGTCTGAAGTACGACGTGAATGTCAGCCGTTTGAACTCGACGACTGATCTCGACACGCTCACGTTCAACGCCAACGAAGGGGATGACACGGTTGTGGCCTCGAATGGCTTGAACGCGATCTTCGGCACGACGCTGGTCAACGTGAACCACCTGACGATCAACGGCGGCGAAGGGGACGACTCCCTGACGGGCTTCGGCCAATTGAATGGCGACGCCGGGGATGACTCGCTGTTCGGCGGCAATTTCGCGCAGTCGCTCAGCGGCGGCGACGGGAGCGACAGCATCCAGGGTGGCGGCGGTAACGATGTGCTCAACGGCAATGCCGGCGAAGACTCGTTCATCGGCGGTCTCGGCAACGACACGATCGACGGCGGCGCGGATTGGGACGCGATCCTGATCAACGGTACTTCGGGCGCGGACGTGATCGACGTCAACCAGGCGTCCGCCACCACGCTGGTCCAGCGCGTGAACGCCATCACGGAAACCGACACGCTGGTGTTGAACGACGGTGTCCGCACGGTGGAAGAGGCCCGCGTGGATGCTGGCAACGGAGCGGACACGATTCGCATTCGCGTGACCGATTCGGCCGCCACGAATCTGATCGACGCGATTTTGAACAGTCTGCAAATGACCGTTCACGGCGGTGACGCGACCGGTGCCGGCGATCGGCTGATCGTCGTGGATGACGGCCCGGCCGATCACACGCGCGACGATCTGACGATTTATCGCAAGGACCAGGACGACTCCTCCGGCCGAGTGACGGTCGGCCCAGGTAATCCGGAAGCGTTCGAGAATGTGTTCGATGGCATCGAGCGGATTCAGTTCGTCGATGGCAGCGGCGCGGCGGTCAGTGCCGAGCCGGGTTCGACCAGCCGTTTGGTCGTCTTCAAACACGATCCGTTTGAGTACAACGACGACCGCTTCGTGGCCACGCACATTGGGGCCAACTCGGTGGTGAATGTCGATCCCACGATCGACCCCAGCTTCCTCGACGATCCGTTCGGTGACGGATTCGCGGCCCCCACCGACTTCGACTGGTATCGCGTGGTGGCCACCGTCACCGGCACTCTCGACATCCAGGCGTTCTTTGAAGAGATCGGCGCGATCGTCAGCAGCGGTCGTCCCGGCTTGCCCAGCAATGGCGATCTGCAAATCGAGGTCTACGACGCCGATGGTTTCGTGGCCGGCGTGTCGGCACCGATCGCGGGCAATGGTCCGAACTTCGGCACCAACAACGGTGCCGGGGAGACCGACAACGATGGTGACACGTTCGCCGAGAACGAACGCATTCGCATCCCGACCGTGCAAGGACAGGTCTATTACCTGCGTGTGTTCGGCGCGACTGTCACCGCCGTCAACAACTACAACCTGACGCTGATCAACGAAGCGCCGCCGACTCCGTTTGATCTGGAACTGGCCGACAATCTGGTGTTCCTCACGGGCGAGCAAGTGGCTCCGGCACCCGTCGTCACCACCGCCGGCGGGACGGCGAACTTCCAGTACAACGCCCTCGCGAACACGTTTGATCTGGATCTGTTCGTGAGCGGTGTCGAACTGACCGACGTGACTCCCTTGCCGCAACTCACCGACGCTCACATTCACACCGGCGCGGTGGGTGCCGTGGGTGCGATCATCCTGACGCTGCCGCTTGCGAGTGACCCCAGTTGGACGGTCGAGACCTCTGGGATTCGTCTGCGATTGACCGGAGTCGCGTTCTCCGGCGTGGCCGCCGACGTGACCGCGCTGTTGGCGGGCAACACCTACTTCGACATCCACACAACGGCGGTCGCCGGTGGTGAGATTCGTGGTCAAATTGGAATCCCGAGTGTTCTGGGAGTGTCCGACACGGGTCGCTCGCAAATCGATAACAAGACCCGAGACAACACGCCGACGATCTTCTTGCGAGTGGATGACGCGGTGCTGCTGAATGACGTTTCGGGCAACGACGCTGGCGTCGTCGGTGCTCCGCCGGTGGACGAAGTGATTGCGATCCCGCACAACACGACCACCGGTTCCAGTCCGGTGGGCTTGGCTCCGGGATATCGCGTGGCGGTCTATGACGAAACCGATAGCCACGCTCCGGTGCTGCTGGGCTTCGCACAACCGGTGGCCAACTTGCGCGGCGTGTACTCATTCACGTTCCCGACCGCCTTGTCCGAGGGCAGTCACTTCATCTCATCCCGACTGCAACTGATCGACCCAGCCGACAACGACCTTGTGGCAGGGACGGTCACTCGCGCCACCGGCTTTGGGCCGCGAAGTCAATCGTTCGAGATCGTCGTCGATACGGTGGTGCCGCCGGTGTTCTTCGGCGTGGCGTCCATCGACAACGACGGTTTGATCCCCGAAGAAGGCGTGATCCCGCAACCGGCGTTGTTCGTCGATAACAAGACAAACAACCAGACTCCCGGGTTCTGGGGGACGGCGGAAGCCAACACGGTGATTCGTGTATTTGCCGACCTGACGCCCACGAACAACGTCGACAACTTCGACGTGCAGTTAGGGGTGACCGTCGCACTACCGGTCGACGGCACGAACCAATTCTCCACCGGACAGTGGCGAGTCACCAGCACCGTCGATCTGAACAATCCCATGTTTTTCCCAGTCGATGGTCTGCGTCGACTGCTGGTCACGGCGGAAGACGTCGCCGGGAACTTGAATCCCGGATCGGGAGTCGCGCAGGCTCTGGACATCTTCCTCGACACCCAAGGTCCGCAAGTGACGAACGTGCAAATCACGTCGGCACTGACCTATGACCTGTTTGATCCGAAACCGAGTTTAGGTCCGACGCCACGCACGGACGCGCTCACGATTTCGTTCCATGACTTCCCGGCTCGCACGGCGGCCTTCCCGAACCCGGCCATCAATCCGATCGTCGGTGTGAACCCTGGCCACTATGTGTTGCGCGGCGACGCGAACGGAGTCGTGGCGATTTCGAGCATCACGTTTATTGGTGATCCGTCGATCCCCGGTTTGGCCGCCACGGGCCGAGTGGTGTTGACCTTCCCCGTACCGCTGCTGGATGACCGCTACACGCTGACGATCAACGACGATGTCGTGGATGACGTGGGCAACAAGTTGGACGGCGACAGCAATGCGATCCAACCCCTGGAAACACCCACGTTCCGCAGCGGCGACGGCCAGCCAGGCGGAGATTTTGTGGCCCGATTTACCATCGACAGCCGGTCGGAAATTGGTGCCGTTGGTCAAGGCGGCATCACGGTCGATATCAATGGCAACTTCCACTTCGATCCGACCAACGTGGATGCCGTCAATCGCGATCTCGCGTTTGAATTCGGACTCAACACTGACCGCTACGTTGCCGGTAAGTTCAATCCGGCGGCAGCGGTCATTCAAGACGGCTTCGATCGCATTGGCGGCTACGGCCTGCTGAATCGCCAATACCGCTGGTTGCTCGACTTCAACAATGACGGACGCCCCGATTACTCGGTGGTCAGCGGACTGCAAATCAACGCCACGCCCATCTCCGGCAACTTCAATCCGGCTCACGTCGGTGACGAGATTGGGTTGTTCGATGGCAGAAAGTGGTACTTCGATACGAACAACAACAACAACATCGACGCGGGCGACTTGTCGTTCACCGGCAACCTGACAGGCGTGCCGATCACCGGCGACTTCGACGGCGACGGCAATGTCGATCTCGCGGTCCACAACGCGCAGTTGAACCTGTTCTCGTTCGATCTTTCCTCGGCGGCCGACGGCTCACCAGGAGTTTTGGATGGCAACTCGGACTACACGATCTCCTTCAACAATCCTGCCGTGCCGTTGTCTCAGACGAATTTGTTCCCCGGCGTCTTGGAGCGACCGTTCGCGGGCGACTTCAATCTCGACGGCATCACCGACATCGGCCTGATGGTTCCGAATCGCAATGGAGCTTCTCCCAGCACGACCACGGCCGAGTACTTCATCTTCCAGTCGATCGCAGCCGCGGCCGTCCCTGGCACAGCCGCAGCGCTGAATCACCAGTTCTCGCCGAAGCCGTTGGGAGTTGATCTCTACGCCCAGTTCGGAACAAACGTGTCGGTTCCGCTGGTCGGCAACTTCGACCCGCCAGCGAGTCTGACCACCAATTCGACACCGCTCCCGACTCCTCTGGAGATCACGCTGCCCAGCCTCGGAGGCCCCTTCACGGTGCTGCGCATGGGTGACGATTTGCATGTCCGCAAAGCCAACGGCGACGACCTGATTGCCGCGCGGCCGTGGAGTGGCATTTCGAGCGTGCGGATCGTCGGCAGCAATGCTGCTGACGTCGTCGTTCTGGACTCTTCGCTCAATGGCTTCTCGGAGATCTTCCAGTTCGAAGGTGGCAACGCCGCGGATCGGCTGGACGCGAGCTTGGTGAATTTCGCAGTGTCGTTCGACGGCGGAGCGGGGAATGACGCTCTGCTGGGTGGCAGCGGCGACGATGTCTTCCTGGGAGGTAATGGCAACGACAATGCGTCCGGCGGCAGCGGCAACGACTCACTGGATGGCGGCGCGGGAAATGACGTGCTGACAGGCAACGACGGGGCAGACAATTTGCTGGGTGGAGCCGGCGACGATCGTCTCGATGCGGGCCACGGAAACGACGTGCTCAATGGTCAGGCCGGCAACGATATTCTCTTGGGTGGTGCCGGCAACGACTTGCTCACAGGCGATACCGGCAACGACGCGTTTGATGGCGGGGCGGACACGGATCGAATCGTCGAGGTTGGCAACGTCAATCTGACGATCACGGCTTCCGGACTGACCGGGCTGGGCACGGATTCGTTCATGCTCAACAGCCTCGAAGCGGCGTCGCTCACGGGTGGCGCGGGTAACAACAAACTCACCGTCAACGGTTTCCAAGGCTCGGTCACGTTGGTGGGTGACGCGGGAGATGACGTGCTCACCGGTGGCGTCGGCGATGACTCGCTTGACGGCGGAACCGGGACGGATCTGCTCATCGTGACTGAAGTCTTGAATGTTGTGCTCACGAATACGTCCCTGACCGGCGCGGGCCAGGATGCCTTGTCACTCATTGAACTCGTCAAGCTGACCGTCAACGTCAGCGCCTTGACTTCCAGCATCGACGCCAGCGACTTCTCCGGCAACGTGACTTTGATCGGCAGCAACGGTGCTGACACGTTGAAAGGTGGCCGCGGCAACGATTCGATCCTCGGTGGCGGCGGAAACGATGACCTGCATGGCGGAGCCGGACTCGACACCATCGACGGCGGCGCGGGCCACGACTGCCTGCACGGCGACGGAGGCAACGACAAGCTCCTCGGCTCAGCCGGCAACGACACGATCCGAGGTGGTGCGGACAATGACTCGATCGACGGCGGAGCGGACGACGACGTGCTGCTGGGCGAAGACGGCAACGACACGATCCTGGGAGGCACCGGCGATCTCGTCACGGATTCGCTCGGCTCGCGCGGCGACGACATCATTAGTGGCGGTGCCGGTAACGACTCGCTCAGCGGCCAGGACGGCAACGACGCGATCCTCGGCGGAACCGGGAATGACAAACTTTTCGGTGGCAAGGGCAATGACACTCTGTCGGGAGAGGACGGCCTCGACACACTCTCTGGCGATGCCGGAACCGATGCGTTGTTCGGCGGGTCGGAGTTGGACTCATTCACCAAACCCGCTGTCGGCGAAATGAACGAGAACGGCGTGTTCAACGATGCGGTGTTCTTCACACGTCTCGAAACGCTCCTCGCGGCTTGCCCCTAGCAGCCAGGGCTTCCAAGGTGTGTTATTTGGACTTTCTGAGTGCGAGGATTTTGGCCGTCGAGGCGTGACCGCCGTTGTGGTATTGGGTGCGAGGTGTGGCGGGCTTTTTCGGGCCACGGCGGCGTTTGCGGTAGCGAGTCAGGTCCAGAGTCTTGGCCAACTTGAGCAGCGTCCTGGCGAACTCCGTCAACGACATCTCGGAGAAGACCGTCCAATGTTCGGGTTCGATCGCCACCATCATGCCTTCGTAGGTGTTCCGCAGTTCGTAGGCCAGCGAGTCGCCGGAAAGTTCTTCCACCGCCTCGTCACCGTGAGCCGCACGCAGCGAGCCCATCAGCATCGACAGCGTATTCTCCAACAGCAACGCCACGCAGAACGTGAACAGCGCCGCCTTGGGATATCCCAGCGTGTTGATCTCGCACTGCAACGCCGTCTTGAGTTGCAGGAAGACCACTTCGATCGTCCAACGCCCTTGGTACAGTTCCGCCACCTTGACCGCATCGGCTTCGCTCTTGGTCAGATTGGTGACGATGTGCAATTCCGTGGACCCGTCGCGCGTCGGCTTCTGGAGCAGCACCGTCACACGCCGCACGGTTCGCTCACGGCCCTGGTACGTCAGACGCAGCGTTTGTTCGTAGACCTTTTCGCCCCGTTCGGTGTGGCCGATCAGACGCCGTTTTCCCAGCAGTTCGCCGGGCAGCGAGCCGTGTTGGCGAATCACAAACCGAGCCTTCTTCGCCCACAAGCCGAACAGGAAACCCAGCGTGCAGAAGTTGCGATCCGCGATCCACAGCTCATCTTTTTTGACGGTCGCCAGCACCTCAACCAGCAGCGATCGTTCCTGAGCATGCCCGTCTTCGGTCAGGAACACGTGTGAGCGCTCATCAGCACCAATCTTGACGCGTCGAGTAAGTTGGCGGGGTTGTTGATTCACAACCTTTTCAACTTGGAGGCGTCATGTCGCGTCGAGCGGATGGGCGGAAGGTTTCGGAGTGGCGTGTGCGGTTCGAGCGGTTTCAGCGGGCCGGGCTGTCGGTGGTTCGGTTTTGTGCGGCTGAGCAAGTTTCGGTACCGTCGTTTTATCAGTGGCGGAAGAAGTTCGCCGCACGGCAGCCGCAGGCCAGCGTTGATCCGGCTTTGTTCGCTCACGTGCGATTGATCGGAGGGGCGAGCGTCGCGGCGTGGTTGCCGAGCGGGACGCGGTTGGAGATTCCGCTGAGCGATGCTCGGGGGTTGCAGCTCGCGATTGAGACGCTGGCGCGGGCGGACTCCGAGCGGGCGGGAGGTGTCCCATGCTGAGTCTCGCGCACAACACGCGGATCTTTTTGCATCTGCCGGCGACCGATTTGCGTAAGAGTTTTGATGGATTGGGTGGTCTCGTGCGATCGGCGTTTGGGAAGGATCCGCTGGATGGCAGTTGGTTTTTGTTTTTCAATCGTCGTCGTGATCGGGTGAAGGTTTTGTATTGGGATCGGGATGGGTTGGCGTTGTGGTACAAGCGGCTCGAAGCGGGCACGTTCGAGTCGCTGCGAGCGGTCGGTGACGCGGTGACGCGGTGACGCGGGAGATTGATGTCACGCAACTGACGTTGTTGCTCAGCGGCGCGACGCTCGATTCGGCTCAGCGGCGGAAACGCTTTGCTCGGGCGGGATGAGACGATCGGTCATTGGTCATCGGTGGCTGTCGGCAGAAAGTTGGTTCTATTTTCGAGAATCTTTCGGCGTTGGACTGGCGCTTTTGCGCACGCGGCCTATTGTTCGCGACATGCTTGATTCGCTCATCATTTTGCACGACTTGGCCGCTTGCCAGAGATTACTGGTCGAGCAAGCGCGGGCGATCGCGGGCGATCGCGGGCGACAAACTGACGATTGCGGCGGAGCAACTGACGGTCAAGAAGCACGAACTCACGATCACGACGTTCGAGTTGACGATCGCCTCGTTGAGCGACCGGCTGGAAGAGCAGCGTCAGAAGCTGCGAAGAGCAGCAGCAAGCGATTGCCGAGCAGAAGCTGACGATCGACGAACTGTTGCGTCGGGCGTTTGAGAAACGCAGCGAGCGTTATCTGGAGAATCCGGATCAACTGCGGTTGGACTTCGGCGACACGCCGGAAGCGGCGAGTGCGGCGGAAGGTTTGGCAGAGGCCCTCGCACAAGCGGCGAGTGCGGCGGCCGAGATCATCGTTCCCGAACACACACGTCGTCCGCACGCGCCGCGGAAGACTCGCAACGAACA
The DNA here is from genome assembly GCA_003669125.1 of Planctomycetota bacterium. Classification (GTDB taxonomy): domain Bacteria; phylum Planctomycetota; class Planctomycetia; order Planctomycetales; family Planctomycetaceae; genus SXKJ01. Next base: position 908 of record QWQF01000004.1, on the reverse strand, counting down.
GCTTCCCGCACACTTGCCGCGTTATGAAGTCCCTGCCACGGTGTCTGACGAGACGAAGACCTGCGCAACTCACGGCGAGAAGACGCTGATCGGCCACGACCGCCAGGAGACGTTGGAGTTCGAGCGGCCGAAGCTCAAAGTTCGGGTGACGCTGATCCCGAAGTTCGCCTGCGTGAAGTCTCCGGAATGCGGCGTGACGGAAGCGGTTCGGCCGGAAGGGCTGGTCGAAGGGAACCGCTATGACACGAGCGTCGCGGCGGAGATCATTGCGAACAAGTTCAGCTACCACTTGCCGATCTATCGTCAGCAAGACCTGTTCGCCGGCAGCGGCTGGGCACCCAGTCGCAGCACGCTGCTGAACATCGCCGAGTCCGCCGGCGATCTGTTGCCGCCGTTCATCGACCATCTGCGTGACGCGGTCCTGGCCAGCGCGGTCGTGGGGACCGACGACACGCGCGTGACGCTGCTGCTGCCGGCGGGCGGAATCGTTCCCGCGGTCCGCGACGGCGATCCGAAGTCGAAACGCATCGCGGAAGTCTTCGCCGCCGCCCGGGCCGAGAAGAAGCCCAGCGTCACGGCTCGAATGTGGGTCTACCGCAGCGTGGCGGTGCTGCTGAACGTGTTCGACTTCACCGTCAGCCGGCATCGCGATGGCCCGGATCAATTCCTGATCGACAGCCAGTTCACCGGCACGCTGCTGGCGGATTGTTATTCGGGCTATCACGGGCTCACGCTCCGCAGCGATGCGCGAATCGCTCGCGCCGCGAGCGTGTCGCTCCACCCGTCGCAAGCCGCGTTGACACTGGCCTCCGGGTTGGCCGCCAGCGCTTCCATGACCTGCTGGCTTCGCCGATTCAAACGCTTGTCCCCCAGATCAATCCCCCGCAGCTCCTCGACAATCCCTTCGC
>QWQF01000295.1 GCA_003669125.1 Planctomycetota bacterium | reverse complement strand
TGATCCCGGCGAGTCGACTCGCCTCAGCCGCCGATTGGGCGACGGTGTATTTGGTGAGCGGATTGAATTCCGACCTGGTTGAGAGCTTGTGCATGACACCGCTCGCGTCGGCAGAAGCCGCGAAGCTGCTCGGACGGGGCGGGTCGTGCTTGTTGTTGGAATCGGCTCAGCACACGTTTGGCTACGTGGCGTAAAATAAAAAGTCCGACCGGGATTCGGTCGGGCGGTCAGACATCACTTGAGCCAGCAAGTGACAAGTCGTTCGACTCATTCGCATCGCCGTTCGAGTCAGGCTGGAAGGGCTGAGCTACTTGCTTTGCAACCGGACGACGCCATCCCAGTCCGCGGGAGCTTTGCGGTTGTGCTGGGCGATCAGAGCCAGCAGGAAGTCCTGCGCGCGATCGGTCGCGGGCATGTCGTGCAGGCAGCGATAGGCCGTTTCCCAATGTCCGGCGATGAAGTCATCGACACCTTGTTCGTAGCGAGCGAGATGTGCGTCGGTTAGTTCGGGAAGGTCCGCGGCGGAGGGAACCAGTTCTGAAACGATCAGCGGTGTTTCCAGTCCGACAGGCAGCACCTTGGCCAGACGGCGAATGCGTCCCTCGGACGGATCGAGTCGCTTGCGAACCAACGCAGCGAGCGTTTCGTCGAGCAAGATTGGCACACGCAATTGGCTAGTCATCGTTTCCAGACGACTCGCGAGATTCACGACCGGGCCGAAGACCGTCACCTTCACTTGTTCGGCCGTGCCAATCTTTCCGGCGACGGCTCGGCCGTGTGCCAGACCGATGCCCATTTGAAAGTTGGCCAGCGGATGTCCAGCCTGCTGAAAAGTCTCGGCGAAAACTTTGCGAATGCCGAGCGCGGCTCGGCACGCTTGCAGAGTGGATTCGTCGGACGAAAACGGCCAACCCCAAAAGCCGAGCGCCGCGTCTCCTTGAAAATCGCCCGTCACGCCCCGGTGCTGCAAGATGTGTGACGTCATCACCCCCAACGCCTGACTGACGCGGTTCAACAGGCCGATCAAATCGCCGGCCGATTCCTCGGCGTGATGACTGAAACCGCGCAGATCGCAAAACATCACGCTGACGTCGCACTCGCGCGGCGCGAGCGTCTCGGTGTTCAACTCGTTCCCCAGCGCGGACAGGATCGTCGGCGCGAAGAACTGCCGCAGTCCGGCTTGCTGGCGTTCGAGCCAATTGAGTCGCCGCACCGAACTGATGATCTCGGCAACGAGTTCTGTGAATTTCACGTCCGCCTGCAGATGAGCGGTCTCCAATTCTGGCGTGCTGCCGTTCGTGAGTGTCCGTCCTTGTTTGCCGGCAACGTACAAGCCCCATGTCGCCTGCGGCCCGTCGGGGACCGGCGTGCAATACGCCCAATCGAGTTCGGCGGCGGCGGTGTATTCCGGGTTGGTCTGCGTGGCCGTCGGCCAGAGATGCAGCACGCTGTATCGGCGTTTGAGGGACTCCGCGACCAACCGCGAACTCGGACGAAATTCTCCAGCCGTTTCGCGGCGGCGCGTCCAGTGAGCCAACTCGACTTTGTCGCCAGCCCCCAGCCGCACGATCGCGACCGCGTCCGCGTGTGACACTCCCGCCAACAGCAGATTGGTCAATCGAAAAAACAGATCTTCATCGGTTCGCGCGCCGCTGATGACCTCCGGCAACTGCATCAACACTTCCATTTGCCGATCGGCATCGCGAAAGCGGATTTGCCGAATGGTTTGTGCATCGAAGGCCACTTCCTGTAACGGCAACTCTGCCGCCGCGGACGGTTCGGAACCAGGGCGAGTCAAATGAAAGACCGTGCCGCCCAAGACGAACTGATCACCGCTGCGAAGATCGCAGCGATCGACGACCTCTCCCGCAAAACACAACGAGTTGCTCGCCTCCGCGAACCGTTCGATTCGCACGCTTCCGTTGAACGATGTCAGAGTCACATGCCGGCGCGATATTGCCGAGTCCCACGGCACGATCAAGTCCGCCTCAATGCCGCGGCCCAAAACATAGCTCTGACCGCGGGTCAGTGCGTGCTTTAAACGCTGCCGTGGTTCCGGGCCTTCGGCGAGGAGTTCAAACTCGGACATCGGAAGGAGTCGCCCTCGCGGTTACCCGTAAATCTCGTGAGCTTGCTTGTGTTCCAGCCGCTTCGCACGAATCAGGCCGTTGGCCAACTTCTCGCCTTTCGGGTCGAGATACACGCGGCCGGTCGATTCCCCTTTGCCGGGGCTGACGTTGAGCACATGAATGTTGAAGATGAACGCGGTCTCGGACGTGGCCTGAAACCAGTGGACGTTGTCCTTGTGGTCCGAAATCGAGGAGGCCTCGCCGGTGTGAAATGCGCGATCGACCGTCGGCTTAATGAGGATGTGCGATTCCTCGTCTTTGACGCGGTCGTACAGCCGGCCTTGGAAATCTCCTTTGAGAATCAGGAACGATGTCGCCATGTTGTTGTGTCCGTGGGGCACGACCGAGCGTCCCTTCTTCAGAGCAAAGACTTGTCGTCCGAAAACGTACTCGGTCGGCAGTCCCTCGACCTTTGGGAACTTCGGCCGCAGGCTGTTGGCTCCGTTGTCGGTGAACTTCAGGTCTTTGGTAATCGCGTCGAAGTCGATCAGCCGCATCACGTCGGCCGGGTCGATCTTCTGAAAGAGCGCCTCGATCTGCTTCTGCCAATCGACTTGCTTGAGCTTCTGCCCCTGCACATCGGCCGCCAGCGAGTTGACTTGCTTGAGCCACTCAATCGCCGCCGGCTTCACTTCATCGGCGAACGCATCCGCGCGGAAGATCGTTTCCAGCAGCGAATATCCCAACAGCGAACCGAGCGTGGAGCGTGTGAACTCGCGACGTGAGAGCTGTGACATGACACGGCCTTTCTGGTGAAGAGACGAAACGGCGGTGGATTGTAGATGTCTTGCACATTAACCCGAAGCGTCAGCGAGGGCGAACGCTTCACAGATCTCGCAAATCCCAATCTTCACGAACGCTCGCCCTACTTCTTGGATTTGGCGACGACAGCATCCATTCCCGCCCGCCACGCGGCCAGCTTGTTTCGCATCGCAGCGGCGGTCGCGTCGGGCTTGAGTTTCGAGGAATCAAAGTCCTGGTACAGCCGTTTGTACCACGCGGGATCGAAGTTTGAATTCGGCTCGTTGCCTTGTGCTCCGATCGATATTCTCCAGGCCGCGAGTTCGGCCTGCATGGCCGCGACTCGCTTCGGTTCCTTCGCCGCGAGGTCATGCTCCTCTGCCCGATCGATCGCGAGGTTGAACATCTCCAGGCGGTGATCCTCGTAGTGCTCGATCAACTTCCAGTCGCCGATCCGAATCGCACCGGCCGGGCGGCCTCCTTGATTGTTGTAGTGCGGGAAGTGCCACCGCAGCGGGCGAACCGCCAGCGATCCCCCTTTCAGCAGCGGCACGAGGCTAACGCCGTCGGACTTGTTCGCCTCGAATGGGACACCGCACAGGTCCAGGATTGTCGGCAGCCAGTCGGTGTTGATGACCGGCGTGTCGCTGACTTTGTCTGCCGGTACCACCTTCGGCAGTCGCACGATCAGCGGGATGCGCAGCCCCCCTTCGTAGAGGTAGCCCTTGCCGGCGCGGAACGGCGTGTTGTGCGTCGGCGCATCTTCCTTCAATTCGGGGAGGTGGACTCCGCCGTTGTCCGACGTGAAGACGACCAGTGTGTTGTCATGCAGCTTGAGTTCATCCAACACGTCCAACAATCGGCCGACGCAGTCATCGAGCGTGTTCACGACAGCCGCATAGGTCGGGTTGAAGCTGTCCTTGAATTTCTCAATCAGCTCCGGCTTCGCGGCCAGCGGGATGTGCGGATTGTTGTGCGGCAGGTAGAGGAAGAACGGCTTGTCCTTGTTCGCTCGGACGAAGTCGATCGCGCGAGCGGTCAGATCGTATTCGCCCTTGCCCCCTTCGTCGGCGTTCGGCGAAGTGTTTGGCTTGCCGGCGTGAACGACGTCGAAGCCTTGTTCCTTCGGCCCGAAACCCACTCCGCCGAGATGCCACTTGCCGATGCATGCGGTCGCGTAGCCGGCGGATTTGAGATGCTCGGCCAGCGTCGTGTGTTCCAGGGCGAGCTGCATGTGGTTTTTTGGATGCAGCAGCTTCTGCGACGGAGCATCGCCGCGCCCCGGCAAGAATGTCGTCAGGTGCAATCGTGCCGGAGCCAGCCCGCTCATGATCGCCGCTCGCGACGGCGAGCAAATCGGCTGAGCACAATACGCCGACGTGAACCGCATCCCTGCCGCTGCCAGCCGATCCAGTCGCGGCGTCGCTTGATCCTTCCGGCCGTAGCAACTCAGATCATTCACACCGAGATCGTCCGCCAGAATGAAGATGACATTTGGCGGACGTTGCTCGGCGGCAAACGTCAGCGCGGTCAAGCAACACAAACCGACAGCCAGTAGTTCTCGAAGTCCCCGCATCGTCGATGTCTCCTCGGCACAGCCCGGTGAATCAGATTCGCCGAAGGGCGATAGCCCCGGTTCGAACCGGACGTCAGCGCGTTCCGGCGGATGAATGCGTCAACCTCGTCCGTGCTAAAAACAGTTTCCGAAAGCTTCGCCCAAGTTGCGAGCCTCCCGCGACCCCGATAACTTGCTTCGCGATTCAGGGCTTCATTGCGCACCCTCTTTGGCTCGGAGAACGACATGCGACAGTTGGCGATCTTGGTGGCGGTGATCGGATTGCTCGGGGCGGCGGCGACGTGGAAGGTCACGGGAGCTCCGACAGCGGGCGCTCCGGCGACGGCGACCAAAGACGGATTGTCGATTCGCGTCGAGGCCAAGAACCCGTTCACGCATCTGGAGATCAATCGCCGGCCGAACAGTTTTCAGTTCGCGATCGTCTCGGATCGCACGGGCGGACGTCGACCGGGCGTGTTCTCGAAAGCGGTCGAGAAGATCAACCTCTTGCAGCCCGAGTTCGTCATCTCCGTTGGCGACTTGATCGAGGGCTACTCCGAAGATCCGGGTGCGTGGGCACTCGAATGGAGCGAGTTTGAATCCAAGCTGACTCGATTCCAGATGCCGTTCTTTTTCTGCCCCGGCAATCACGACATCGCCAACCTGCCGATGAGCAAAGAGTGGTACCGCAAGTTCGGCCGCAGCTATTACGACTTCCGCTACCAGGACTGCCTGTTCGTGGTGCTCAACACCGAGGATGAGCCGAAGAAGGATCGCGAATACTTTTTCAAACCCGAACAACGAGCGTGGCTGAAGCAAGTGCTTGAGAACAACAAAGACGTGCGTTGGACGTTCGTGTTCCTGCACAAGCCGGTCTGGTCGATCACCAAGCACAAAGATCCGGCCGACAATTCGACGACTCTGGGCTGGGACGAAATCGAAGCCTCACTGCAAGGCCGCAAGCACACGGTCTTCTCCGGCCACAATCACGTCTACGCCAAGAGCGTTCGCAACGGCATGGATTACTACATCCTCGCGACCACCGGCGGAGCTTCGACGCTGACCGGCCTGAAGGACGGCAAGTTCGATCACTTCTGCTGGGTCACGATGAAAGATTCTGAGCCAGTCCTCGCCAACATTTTGCTCGACGGCGTCGAGGACAAGAACATCCGCGTTGTGCCGAGCGGCGGTCGATAACTCACCCGAATCGTCAGCGAGGGCGAGCGTTCCGAACAGCGATGAGTTCGCCGAGTGAAGCGTTCGCCCTCGCTGACGCTTCGGGTTACTTTCGCCGATAGAACGGCAGCTTGATGATCGTGGCCCGCTCGCTTTGGCCGCGGATGTCGACGTCGACGTTGGCGTCGAAGATCGCCGCCGCTCGTTCGAGGTAGGCCATCGCGATCGGTTTTTCGAGCGTTGGTGAAAACGTCCCCGACGTGACTTCGCCGATACCGACTTGTCCCGCGAGCACCTGCGCCCCCTCACGGGCGATCCTGCGCCCCGCCAGCACGAGGCCGACTCGCTGTTTCACCGGCGGTTGAGGCTTCGCCAGCAACGCCGCCTTGCCGATGAAGTCTTTCGCGTCCAGCTTCACCGCAAACGATAGCCCCGCCGAGATCGGATCGATCGACTCGGACAACTCGTGACCGTACAGAGGCATCGCCGCTTCGAGTCGCAGCGTGTCGCGGCAGCCGAGTCCACACGGCAGCGCTCCACGGTCGATCAACATCACCCACAACTTGTTCGCGTGGTCGTTCGGCAGAATGACCTCGAAGCCGTCTTCGCCCGTGTAGCCGGTGCGGCTGATGATCCCGCGCTGACCAAGTACGTTCGCCTCGCAACCGAAGTAGTACTTCAATCCGGCGATGTCCGCACCAACCAGCGGCGCGAGCAGTTCGACCGACCTCGGCCCTTGCATCGCGAGCATCGACCACTCGGCCGACATGTCTTCGACCTGCACATCGAAGCCGGCGCGATGTCGCTCGACCCAATCGACGATCTTCAGCCGGTTCGAGGCATTCACAACGAGCAGATGCCAGCCGTCAAATCGCGTGACGAGCACGTCGTCGAGCACTCCGCCCGCTTCGTTGCAGATCAGCGAATACCGCACCTGTCCCGGCTTCAGCGATGCGACATCGTTCGTCAACAGATGGTTCAAAAACTTCACCGAGTCCGGCCCAGTGAATCGCAACCGGCCCATGTGGGCGATGTCGAACAGTCCCGCTGCACGACGCACGGCGTGATGTTCTTCGGTGATCGACCGGTACTGCACCGGCATGTGCCAACCGCCGAATTCGACCATCCGGCCGCCGTGGGACGCGTGCCAGTCGTGCAGAGGCGTTTGCAACAAATCGGACATGAGTGCCTTTCGTCGGTCAGCTTACTTCGCTGCCGCAATCACCTTCGCCAATGCATCGGCGTCGTACACGCATCCGCCCCAGGTGCCGCCGCTGAGCTGTTGCAGCATCGCCCAGATCTTCGTGTCGTCGGGGAGTTGCGGATCGGGGAGCAGTGGCTGCGCTGGTTCGCGATCGGCCAGGATTTTCGCACCCTCTTCCCACGAGAACCGGCGGTCCGCTTCGCCGACGAGATTCAAACTGCCTTCGAGCGTGTTGCGATCGATGATGATTTCGATCATGTCGCCGTCCCGCAGTTTGCCGATCGGACCGTTGGCCAACGCTTCGGGACCGACGTGACCGATGCAGGCTCCGGTCGAAACGCCAGAGAACCGAGCATCGGTGATCAGCGCGACCGTTTTGCCCCACGACACATATTTCAGAGCCGACGTGAGCTGATACGTCTCCTCCATCCCGCTGCCGAGCGGCCCGCGGCACATCACGACGATGACGTCCCCCGCTTCGATCGTCTTGTCACCGCGACCTTTCACCGCCGCCACGGCAGAACGCTCGGACGTGAAGACTTTCGCGGGGCCGAGCTTTCGATAGACACCGTCCCCATCGACGACCGTCGGATCAATCGCGGTTGCCTTGATGACGCTTCCTTCCGGCGCGATGTTGCCGACCGGAAAGCAGACGGTGCTGGTCAGCCCCTTCGACCGAGCACGATCGGCGGACATGATCACGTCGTCGGGATTGATGCCATCCTTGTCTTGCAGCAGCTTTCGCAACACGGCTCGGCGTTCCGAGTGTTCCCACCAATCGAGCACTTCGCTCAGCGGTCGCCCGGTCGCGGTGATCGCGTTGAGCTTGAGCAGGCCCATGTCTCGCAGGTGCAGCATCATTTCGGGGACACCGCCGGCCAGATACATCCAAATGGTCCAGTGTCCGACCGGGCCGTTGGGCAGCACATCGACCAGACGCGGCACTTGCCGATTGATGCGGTTCCAGTCGGCGACCGTCGGCCGCTTCAGCCCGGCCGCGAACGCGATCGCCGGAATGTGCAGCACGAGATTCGTCGAGCCACCGCACGCCGCATGGACGACCATCGCGTTGTGCAGCGAGTCCTCGGTCAGAATATCCTTCATCGTGATGCCGGCTGCCTCCTGAGCGATCACCGCGCGAGCCGCTCGCTTCGCGCCGTCCAGCCAGATCGGTTGTCCCGACGGCATCAACGCCGTGTGCGGCAACGCGAGTCCAAACCCTTCGGCGACGACCTGCGACGTCCCGGCCGTCCCCATGAATTGGCAGCCGCCTCCCGAACTGCCGCAGGACTTGCAACCCATTTCGGCGGCGTAGTCCAGAGACACCATTCCGTGAGCGTACCGCACGCCCAGCGTTTGAACTTTGGCGGCGTCCTCGGCGTCTTCGGCTGGCAGAGTGACTCCGCCGGGCACAATCACTCCGGGCAGATTGTGCATCGACGCGAGAGCCAGCATCATCGCAGGCAGACCCTTGTCGCAGGTCGCGACGCCGATGACTCCTTTACGAGTCGGCATCGACCGAATCAACCGCCGCAACACCACGGCCGCATCGTTGCGATACGGCAGGCTGTCCATCATGCCGGTCGTCCCTTGCGATCGCCCGTCGCACGGATCGCTGACGAACGCCGCGAACGGCAGTTTTTCCAGCCGATTCAATTCCTCGGCCGCCGCCTTCACGAGCAACCCGACCTCCCAATGCCCGGTGTGATAGCCCAACGCGATCGGCTTGCCGTCCTCGCCGCGCACTCCGCCCTGCGTACTCAGGATCAAATACTGTGGCCGACCAAGCTGCGCCGGATCCCAACCCATGCCGGCGGCTTGCGTCAGTCCGAACATGATGCCGCTGGGCTCATCGAGCAACATGCTTTCGGTGATCGGCAATCGTCCGACGGGGCCATGCCCGTGCGTGACGATGTCAAAAAGTTTGGAGTCGGCGGAATCGAGTAAGTCGGCAACAGAGGCGGGCATCGGCGAATCGTCCTCTCAAAAATGGGGGTCTCACGGATCGCGCGGAGTATAGCGGGGGAGGGCGGCAAGCTCGCGTCTGCCGAAAGGGACTTTGGCTGGTGCGATAGCCGTTGCTGGCTTCGATTCTATAATGCGCCAAGAACTCGCACGCGAGCCGCGTGCGCTACGAGGAACTCATCATGCCTGCCACATTGCCGATTTTGGGACAAGCTCCCGCCGTCGAGGAAGATCCGCTCGATTTGATGGACGAGATCGAACGGCTGAAGAAGGAAAAGGACGCGACGATCCTCGCTCACTTTTACGTGGATGGGGATATTCAGGACGTCGCCGATTTCACCGGCGACAGCCTGAAGCTGGCACGCGACGCCACAAAGGTGACGACCTCGACGATCGTCTTCAGCGGCGTCCACTTCATGGCCGAGACCGCCAAGATGCTCAGCCCAACGAAGCGCGTGTTGCTGCCGGACATGCAGGCGGGGTGCTCGCTGGCCGATAGCTGTCAGCCGGAGGAATTGGCGAAGTTCCAACAAAAGCTGCGGGCCGAAGGGCGGGACTTCGAGACGGTGGCGTACATCAATACGTCGGCGGGGGTGAAGAGCCTCGTCGATTGGATCGTCACCAGTGGAAACGCTCGCGAGATCATCGACCGCGTTCCGGCCGACAAGGAAATTCTGTTTGTGCCCGATCAACATCTCGGCCGGTATCTGTCGGAGGTCTCCGGCCGCCAGATGATTCTGTGGCCCGGTTCGTGCATGGTTCACGAGGTCTTCAGCATCACCGACATGCTGCGAGCCAAACGGAACAATCCCGGCAGTCGCATCATCGCTCACCCGGAATGTCCTGTGAACATTCTCGAACATGCGGACTTCATCGGCGGCACCGAGGCGATGCGCAAACACGTCGCGTCGTTCGTCGAGCCGCAGACGTTCCTCGTCGCGACCGAAGCGAACATGATTCACCCGCTGCAAAAGATCGCTCCGCAGCACAGCTACGTCCCGATCCCCGGTCTGATGGAATCCAGCGGCGAGACCTGTGCCTGCAACCGCTGCCCGCACATGGCTCGGAACACGCTGCAAAAAGT
>QWQF01000171.1 GCA_003669125.1 Planctomycetota bacterium | reverse complement strand
CCCGGTCGCGCGGCCGAACGATTCGATCAGCCGATAAAAGCCGTCGATGCTCTTTTCGGTTTCGGCCAGGCGGTCGTCGCCGAAATCGACCGGGCTGCGATAGTGCGTTGCCATCAGGAAGAAGCGGACGATTTCGGGATCGAACTTCGTGAAGACCGCCGTCTTGACCGATTCAGCTCCCTTCGAGCCGGCGAGCTTCTGTTCTTCTTGAGCATGCTTCTCGGCCATCATGTCGGCCGAATCGCCGTGTCGGCTGTGATCGCCGCCGATCTTGCCGCCACTGCTTTTGCGCAGCAGGCCGTTGTGCAGCCAGTACCGAGCGAACGGCTTGCCGGTGCAGGACTCGGACTGAGCGAGTTCGTTCTCGTGATGCGGGAACATCAAGTCGAGTCCGCCGCCGTGAATGTCGATCGTGTCGCCGAGCAGCTTGCGAGCCATCGCCGAACACTCGATGTGCCAGCCAGGCCGGCCCGGTCCCCACGGGCTGTCCCACGCCGGCTCGCCCGGCTTCGAGCCTTTCCACAACGCGAAGTCGGCCGGGTTGTGCTTGCCGTCGCGAGTCTCCGCGCGCGTGCCGGCCAGCATCTCGGTCAGATTGCGACCGCTGAGCTTGCCGTAGTCGGCGTCCTTCGTGCATTCAAAATAGACGTCGCCGTTGAGCGGGTACGCGTAACCCTTCTCGATCAGCCCGGCGATGATCTCCTGCATCTCCTGGATGTACTGCGTCGCGTAGGGCATGTGGTCGATGCCATCCACGCCGAGCGTCCGCAGGTTGTCGAGATAATCCTCGGTCATCTTCCGAGCCAACGCCTCGACGGTCGTCCCCAGCTCGTTGGCCTTCACGATGAGCTTATCATCCACATCGGTGATGTTGACGACCCACGTCACCTGATACCCGGAGTACGCCAGATACCGCTTGATCGTGTCGAAGATCACCGGCCCGACCATGTGCCCGATGTGAGCCGGCTTGTAAACCGTCGGCCCGCACAGATACATCGAGACCTTCCCCGGCTCGACCGTTTGAAACTCTTCCTTCTGACGAGTCAGTGTGCTGTAAACGCGAATGGGCATGGTGAGCGATTTCGGATTTCAAATTTGAGATTTGAGATGGCCACAACTGGCCTGCACGCCGGGAGAATCGTGCAAAATGGCCGAGCGGTTCAAGCCGGATTTCGATATCGCGTGCCGAAGGACGCCGCGACGACTTGAATTGCGACGCGGTTGAAGTGCCGACACCATTCGTGCCGGTCTTCGTCGTCGCGAGCAAAGTCCGCGCGATCGACACCGCGATTCCGGATGTGATCGCCGCACTCTGGAGTCTCAATGTGGTGACATCGAGGCCCGAACTGGCTCCGGAATGCCGAGCAGTGCAACTGAGGTGTATTGAGAAACTGATGTTGATTGAGCGGAGGCAATTGACTCTGATCCGGCAAAGTCAAACCAGTAGGTGCGTGCCGGGTTGTACATGCGAAAGAACAACAGTTTATGACAATTTCGTCATTGCTCTCCGAACTGAATGAGCACCAGCGTATTGCGGCGACCATGCAAAACCAGCATGCGCTTGTGCTTGCTGGAGCGGGTTGCGGCAAGACCAAGACGATCGTTGCGCGAGCCGCGTTTCTGATTTCGTCAGGAACTCCGTCTGACAGGATTCAGATTCTTACCTTTACCAGACGTTCTGCTGCAGAGATCGTGGAACGAGTTCGGATGCACCTTGGCGACGCGGCAGTGGGCTTGAAAGCATCTACCTTTCACGCTTGGTGCTCTTCCTTGATGAGAAAAGCTCCCGCACTTTTTGGTTGCAAAGGCTGGTCGGTGATTGACCGAGACGACCAGCTACAATTGTTCAAGATAATGAGAGGCAAGAAGCCACTCTCACGACTTCCGGCGGCGGCTGCGATTTGTGATTTGTATTCATTTACGAGAAATACACTTCAGACGCTCGACGCGACTCTCAAAAAGAACATTCCGGAGTCATATCTGCAAAAAGACCTCATCGCCCAAACAATGCTGGCCTACGAATCCCGAAAGAGAGATCGACGTTATCTGGACTACGATGACATTCTTGATGTCGTCGCCCAGACGCTGGCCACTTCAAACGATGCCCTTGCATGGGTTGCTCGACAATATGAGTGTCTTCTCGTAGATGAGATGCAAGACACAAATCCACTTCAATGGAAACTGATGTCTCCATTGATAAATCATGTTACGTTATTTTGCGTTGGCGACGATGCCCAATCAATCTACGGTTTCCGAGGCGCCGATTTTCGTAATGTCCACAGTTTTCAAGACCGCGTCGAGAACTCGGTCACATTGAAGCTTGAACGCAATTATCGCTCGATTCAAGAAATTCTGGATGTCTCGAACTGGCTTCTGTCTCAAAGCCCCTTGGACTACGGAAAAGTATTGACGGCATCACGAGGCAATGGCCGCAAACCACAATTGCTTACGTTCGCAAACGAATGGGAAGAGGCACGTTGGATTGCAGAAGACTTGGCTTCACGAAGAGATGCCGGCGCAAAGTGGGCGCAGCACATGGTGCTGGTTCGCTCCGCGTTTGCGGCCAGGAAGATTGAAACGGCGCTCCTGGCAAAAGACATTCCCTACAAGTTCATCGGGGGCAGGAAGCTCATGGAGTCGGCTCATGTCCGTGACGTTCTTTCTGTGTTACGGATCATAGCAAATTTCCAAGATGAGATTGGGTGGATGCGCTTTCTGACCCTTTGGGATGGAGTTGGCGAAGTAACAGCAAGCCGCGTCACTCAAGAACTTCTGAATAAAGATTCGCTTGAGAACTGCATCAGTCAACTGCAAAGAGACGCACGAATTCCGGAACCAGCAACGAGGGTCATTCAGATTGTTCGGGATCTTCAGGGACAAGTTGCCAAGGCGTTTGCAAACGCAGCCAGTGCTATGGAGACAGTGTTGGCAGAGAAGTACAAAAACCAAGAATGGGACAAGCGACGGAAAGATTTTAGACTCGTGGAGGTTCTTGCAGCGAAACACAACTCCATTTTGGAATTCATAGAAGAGTACGTCTTAGAGCCAGTTTACCATAACGATCCAGAGCGATTGGAACTAGAAGATGTCGTCACGCTTATCACAGTCCACTCTGCGAAGGGTACTGAGTGTGACGTTTGTTATGTCGTCAACGTGTCGCCCGGTGCGTATCCATCAACGCGTAATATTGGGAATGAAGAGGAAGTCGAAGAAGAACGGCGAGTGTTGTATGTGGCGCTCACTCGCGCAAAGAACGAGCTGATTGTCACACGGCAAGGGTATGTGTTATGGGCGAAGGAGACGAATCCCGAAAAGGAGCCCACGCCCTACTTCCTGAATGCGATTCCCGATGGGTTATTTGAGGAGCACACGCCCCAGAATCAGAGGCGAGAGGCGACTGGCGTTGTGGGCACTTTGGCCGCCCCCGTTCGCGTAGGGATTGAGATTGGATTGAGCGACAATGAAGTGATGCCATTGGGCCAACTCAATCCTCGAATCGACGTCCGCTTGCACTGCGGGGAAATGACGAGCACACGCAATCACACCGTCTTGGGAGTCGGCAATCTACAGGCGCGAATTGTATTTGTCGGAGATGTTGCCGGTTCGGTTGAAGATGCTCAAGGTGAACCGTTCGCTGGCTCGTCCGGAGAGCTGCTCAATAACATTTTGTCCGCCTGCCGACTGAAGCCCGAGGACATCTACATTTGCAACGTCTTGGCGTGCCCTCCTTCCGGAAGCCGCAAGACGCAGCCCGACGAAGCACCGAATTACCGCGATTACTTCGACGGTCATGGAACAATCATTGAGCCGGAATTCATTGTCTGTTTGGGCGAGAACGCCGCAAAGATTCTGACAGGAACCGACTCAAACATCGAATTGCTGCGAGGCCGTATCTTTCAGTTCGGTCTCACGAAAGTACTGTGTACTTATCACCCGTCATACTTACTTCGCAATCCATCGAAGAAAGCGGACTGCTGGGAAGATATGAAACTGTTGCTCAATGCTGCGGGCTTGCCCGTAGCAGGCCCAACCAATGACAAGTTCCTCAACACCATCGGTATGACGTTCAACCTGATTTCGGCAGGCGAGTTCATGATGGGCAGCAGCGACGCTGACGTGCAGGGTTACCTTAAATCCAACCCACAATTCAGCGCAGCGGATTACGCCAAGCGTGAGCAGCCACAGCATCGGGTGAAGATCAACAATCCGATTTACTTGGCGACCCGCGAAGTCACGCAAATGCAATACGAACAGGTGCTCGGTTGGAATCCAAGTCGGTACTCGAAAACCGGTAAATACGAGCAAGTAGTATCGGGGATGGACACCAGCCAGTTTCCTGTCGAGTGCGTCTCGTGGTTCGACGCTGTGGAGTTCTGCGTGAAGCTGAGCGACAAGGAAAACCGATCGTCCTGTTATCGGCTGACGAACATTGAGCGAGACGAGGATCATTCCATCGAGTCGGCTGACGTAACACTACTGACAGGAGACGGCTATCGTCTGCCGACCGAAGCAGAATGGGAATACGCTTGCCGAGCCGGTTCGACTACGGCGTTCCATTTCGGTGCGCGGCTGAATGGCGACACTGCAAACATTGATGGCGACTATCCCTTCGGCACTGCGACCGAAGGCCCGTGTTTGAGGCGCACGACAACGGTTGGTTCGTACCCAGCGAATGCTTTCGGCTTGTACGACATGCATGGCAACGTGTGGGAGTGGTGTCAGGACTGGTACGACGAAAAATACTACACTCTCCGCGTTGATCGAGATCCGACTGGGCCATCAGCAGGCTCGTACCGGGTTATCCGTGGCGGCGGCTGCGATAGCCCCGCGCACGCTGCGCGAGCCGCGTTTCGCCTCGGACTCTCGCCCGGCGATCGGAGCGACAGCCTTGGCTTTCGTGTTGTCGCGCCTAGTTCAGTCCGGTGAGCCAAACCTAGAATGAGGGGGATCAGCGAGCGGAAATCAACACCTGACCCGGTTCAACAACTGCATGATCGACTCGAACTTGTTTTCGACGATGGTGGGGTGGTTGGCGGCGGGGGGTTGGGTGAGTTCGCTCATCGATTCGAGTCCGCGTCAACTCGGCGGCGATATTGGTGGATGGCGTACTGATAGACGTTTTGGTCCAGCATGTCCTTGAGGCATCCGGCCGCAGCCATCCAGGGCTTGTCGGTTTTGAACAACGTGATCTCCGGCAACGGTGCCAATGGCGTGGAGATCGAGGCGACGAGCCTGACGCCGGGCAACATCGTGCGTGGCAACTTCATTGGCACGAACGCCTCAGGCACAGCGATTGCCGCCTCTCCCAACTTCGGAATCAACGGTAACGGCTTCTACGGCGTGGAGATCAATGGTTCGCCCGCCAACCGAATTGGCGGGCCTGGTCTGGGCGCAAAGAACGTCATTTCCGGCAACGGCCTGCATGGCGTACGGATCACCGGTACGGCTGCCATTAATAATGTTGTGCAAGGCAACTACATCGGAACCGACGTCACAGGCCCTGTGGACATGGGCAATCTGATTGATGGGGTCGCAATTGCTGTGGCATCCAACAACACGATCGGCGGAAGCGTCGCCGGTGAGGGCAATCTGATCTCCGGCAATGACGGCAATGGCGTGGAGATCTTCAACAGCGGCACGACCAACAATCGCGTACTCGGAAACCAAATCGGCACCGATGTTACGGGAATGTGGTCACTGCCGAACCTCCGTGGTGTCTACATCTTCAACGCCAACAATAACCGCGTCGGCGGAGTGGGCGTCAACGATGGCAATCTCATCTCCGGCAACTTGAATGAAGGAGTATTCCTACGCGGAACCTCGTCGTTGAACACGATCGAAGGGAACTCGATCGGCGTGGACATGAACGGTGGCTCGCTAGGGAATAGTGGCAACGGCGTGTCGGTGGAAGGCTCGAACAACCGCATCGGCGGCTTGGTGACCGTTGTGGGAATCTTCACTTCGCCGAACTCACCCGACAACGCGGCGAACGTCATCGCATTCAACGGAGGCAATGGCGTCAGCATCGACACGGGCACTCGCAACGCCATCCGTCGCAACTCGATCTTCGAGAACGTCGGTTTGGGAATCAACCACTCCAATGGCGGCAACACGTTACTGGCCGCGCCCGTCATCACCACGTCGAGTCCGGGAATGATCGTTGCCTACACGACAGCCGGCATTGCGGGGCGGTTGGAGTTCTTCGTGGCCGATAGCCTCGGAAGCGGCGAGGGAGCGGTCTTCGTCACGGACAGAACGACGACGGGGATCGCCGGCACGATCGCCCTCAGCGGACTCGTTCCGAACGGCGAACTTCTCGTGGCCACGTTGACGGATGCCAACGGCAACACGTCCAAGTTCTCGAACCCGTTCGTCGTCAGTTGGTAAGTGCGGTTCGTCCTTCGGTTCCGTAGTTCGGTGATCTGTCTATCGAAGAAAGGTCCACTCGATCAATGAAGCCTGAGTGATAATGAGTTACTTCAAACGAGTCGGGGGCGGGTGAGTCGATTCTATCGCACTCTACCGCCCCCGATTTACTGACAGCGCTCCTTCGGTTCCGTAGCTCGCGAACGTTTCGGCAGAAGGGGTTGAGATTGATTCGGCATGGATGTGTGAAACCAAGGCCGGCGAGGTGTTGTTATCTGACGAGTCAGAACTCTAAACACTTCTCTCTGAGCCACAAACTCAAACAGCGTTGTTTGACCCAATCACCGCGCGGGTTGTGATAGTTCCGCCAGCCATTGGCCGTGACCGAGTGGAGCGTCACCTTTTCCGGAAGATTGTCAATTTGGTGACTCCCGCCCGATTGATGGAGACGATCAGCCAGCGGCGATACCATTCTGCCCCGTCCGGCTCGACTTGGTCGCGGGCAGACCCTCTTACGATTGGCAACGCACGGAGACTCATCATGCAGAAGTGGGCGATTGGCGTGTTCGCGTCGGTGGATGCGGGATTGGGAGTGCATCTGGATGTCGCGAAAGAGCTGGGCATACACACCGTGCAGGTTCACACACCACACAAGGAGTCTCGCAACGAGGACGCTGCGAAAGCCTTCTTGCAACGCTGCAAAGAGGCCGACATCACGATCACCTGCTTGTTCGGCGGCTTCGAGGGAGAGAGTTACGCGGACATCGCCACGACTGCTCGCACGGTCGGCCTCGTTCCAGAAGCGACGCGAGCGGTTCGTGCGGCAGAGATGAAAGAGATTTCGAATTTCGCCAAGCTGCTTGGCTGCAACACGCTGGGCATGCACATTGGCTTTGTGCCAGAGAAAGGCAGCGCTAGCTACACGTCGCTGATCGAGATCACGCGCGATCTCCTCGATCACGTCAAACGCAACGGCCAGAACATGCACCTGGAAACCGGCCAAGAGACCGCCGACCACCTGCTCGAATTCATGCACGACGTCGGTCGCGACAACCTCTTCATCAACTTCGACCCGGCCAACATGATTCTGTACGGCACCGGCGATCCGATCGAGGCGTTGAAGAAGGTCGGCCATCTGGTCCGCAGCATTCATTGCAAGGACGCCAAGTGGGCTGCTCCCGATCAGCGAGGCAAAGGTTGGGGAACCGAAGTCGCGCTCGGCGACGGCGATGTCGGCATGGAAGCGTATCTGCGGACGTTGCAGTCCGTTGGTTATTCCGGGCCGCTGACGATCGAACGCGAAATCGCTCACGATCGAGAACGTCAGAAGGCGGACATCGGACAAGCGGTAAGACTTCTGGAGTCGTTGCGGGCGAAGTTGCTCGGAACGTAGGACGTATTGACAGGCACCTCCGCACTCTGCTATCGGAGGCGGTGAATTCGGCGTGCTTGTGACTTGGATGTCGTTGAGGTTTCCTTTGGTGGCCGTTCATCAACAACCGTTTCAGCTGCTGATCGCGGATGACGATGCTCAGTTCCGCGAGGTGTTGCGCGCCCTGTTGGAGCCGTTCTTCACGCTGCTGGAAGCCTCATCCGGTGAAGAGGCCCTCGAGATCGTCGAGGGCGAGCGGATCGATCTGTTGCTGCTCGACATGCACATGGACCGGCTGACCGGCATCCAGACCATTCAGATGGTGAAGATCATCATGCCGGTCACACCCTGCATCCTGATCACCGCCGACGCGACCGACGAACTGGTCCGCGAGGCAACCGACGCCGAAGCCTACTCCGTCCTGAAGAAACCGGTTCGCAAGGCGGATCTGCTGCAGGCAGTGGACTCCGCGATGGTTGCCACGTATCAGAACTCGCCGTTTCATGGGGTCAGGCCGAATGCCGCCTGACCACCGGCTTGCCCGGTTGACGTTCGTCAGTTCAGCCCGATAGAAGGATTTCTGGAAAATCCGACATTGGCCGGGCAGGCAGGGTTGAGGAAGGCGTGTCATGGCAGGGGTGACTTTTCAAATCCTCGAAGGCATGGAACGGGGCCGTGTGTTCGCGGAACTAGAAACGCCCTTCACCATCGGCCGCGAAGAGGACAACGGTGTGCAGCTCAACGACGAGCGGGTCAGCCGTTTCCATCTGAAGATTCAAGAGGACGCCGGCCAGGTGATCCTGACGGACTTGGAAAGTACCAATGGGACACGAGTCAACGGCGTCCCCACAACGATGCGAGTCTTGCAGGTTGGGGACCTTGTGGCGATCGGCCGCTGTTTGCTGGTTTTCGGCGATCCCAAGGAGATCGGTCAGCGCTATCGCGCGTCCGATTCGGTGCCGCTTAAGAGGCTGAAGGACGTCATCGACGGCTCAAGTCCTGGCGAGGACGGCGACTTCATCGAGACCAATCGAACGGTTGATCCCCATTCTGCTCACCCTTCGGACTGGAGCGACATGCTGGACTCGGCCGGCCAGGAGCTCGCCGCTGCCGCGCCCCCGATTCCCGACACGTTTCGATTGGCTCAGCGAGTGCAACTCGCCGACTTGATCGCCTTCGTTCACCAACAGATCGTCATCTTCCTGCAGAACGGTCGCGAGCGTTCCGTGAATGACGGTTCGGGACAGAGACTCGTCGATGGAGCGTCGTGGCAGCAGATAATCGCGTTGGAAATGCGACTCGCGCAAATGATTCGCGAAGTCAGTGATCCTGACGGCCCGTGATTCAATCGCCGCGCTTGTTCAACCCGCAGGCTTCACGAGCACGATTTAAGACCACTTGTCCTTTGAGGCGTGCTCGCTGAGCACCTGCATGCAGGACGTCTTCGACGTAGCTGGCATCCGCGGCCAGCTTCTCCCGCCGTTCGCGAGCGGGGCCGATGAAGGCGTCGGCCGCTTCGAACAGAGCTTGCTTGGCCTCGCCGTAGCCCATGCCGCCGGCACGGTATCGTTCCGCCAACGACGACTGCTGCGTCTCCGAAGCGAACAACTTGTAAAGCGTGAAGACCGGGCAGGCATCCGGATTCTTCGGGGCCTCGACCGGCGTCGAGTCAGTCTTGATCGACATGATCTTCTTGCGGAGTTTCTTGGCGTCCTCAAACAATTCGATCGTGTTGCCGTAGCTCTTGGACATCTTCTCGCCATCGGTGCCGACGACCTTGGCTGTCTCAGTCATCACGCGAGCTTCCGGCAGCACGAAGACGTCGCGTTGAAACGTCAGATTGAACTTCACGGCAATGTCACGAGTCACCTCGATGTGCTGCACCTGATCGACGCCGACCGGCACGAGGTCGCTGTCGTACAACAGAATGTCGGCGGCCATCAGCACCGGGTAGGAAAACAAGCCCGCATCAGCCGGCAGTCCTTTTGCGAGTTTATCCTTGTAGGCATGACACTTTTCGAGCAGGCTCATCGGCGTGAGCGTGGTCAGCAGCCACATTAACTCGGTCACTTCCGGGACATCCGACTGTCGAAACAGCGTGGCCTTCGCGGGATCAAGCCCCAATGCCAGCAGATCGAGCGCCGCGTCGCGCGTGAACCCTCGCAACACTCCGGCATCGCGGATGGT
>QWQF01000107.1 GCA_003669125.1 Planctomycetota bacterium | reverse complement strand
GGCCGGAGAAGATTTTGCCGTCCTTCGTGATGACAGTCGTCGTGCGGAAGTTCACATCGACATTCCGATTCGGGTCGAGCACATCCTCCAGCACACGCTCCAACCCGCGCTGCCCGATGCCATCCAATTGTGGGCCGAGGACGGTCCCCTTTCCGGCGACTTGGTGACAAGCGGCACAGTGCTTTGTGAACAGCGCCGCTCCCGCTTCCAACGACGGTCGCTTCGCAACATCGGCGTCCGATTGCGCCGCGAGGAACACGCCGCGCCGCTGCTCGATCAGCTTTTGCAGCACGACGTCATCATCTGGCAGTTGCGCTGTGAGTTCGGTGATCTGCTTCGAAAAGGCTTCCGATTTCAGCGTATCCAGCCGCTGCTTGACCGTCGGCCGAGTCAACAATCTCGGCGAGACATGCCCGTCCTTGGCTAGCTGCAGCAACGCTTCGGCGCCCGTGGCATCCGATGCGAGCGATTCGGCCAACCGAAGTTGCAGCCGTTCGGGAATTGCTCCCACGACGGCGATCAGCAACGGAGGATGGGCACTCTTGCCCGTCCCTTCAGTCGGTTTGGCATTCGATGCCGGTTCCAAGTCCGGTCGGGCCAGAGTGCCCAACCTCCGATCGACGACTGTCGCCGCGATTCGGTCTCGCAACGCTTCCTGCAACGACACCTCCGCGATCAACGGCGCGAGCGCCGACAGAATCGAATCTGGTTGCAGCGCGAGTACGGCGCGCGCGAACGCTTCTTTGACTCGCGAGTCGATGTCACGCGAGGTCAGTCGATCTGAAAGCTGAGATTTCAAATCGGAGATTTTGAAATCTGCCACCAAATTCGCCGCCGAAATTTGGTGGTCAACACCTCGGCTAGGATTCAATGCCTCCACTGAAAAACGTCCAACCGCGAGCCACGCATAACCGCTGGCCTCATCGGCATCGATCAGTTCGACGTAGCCACGCTTGCCAGCGAACTCCGCCAAGCTCCATTCGATCCGCTGAGCCGTGTCGTTGCGCGGCGGCAGCGCCTCACGCAGCAGCGCGTGCGTCGAGGCCTCTCGCAGGCGAATGTAGTTCTTCGGGTTGAACGGAGCACCGGGCATTCCGTTGTGTCCCGCGCACCAGAACGACAGTTTCGCCGGCAACTCAAACGGCTCGCTGCGAGACAGCCCGGTCAGTTGCTCCCCCTTCACCAAGCTGTCGAGGAACAGCGATCCCTTGTCGCCATCTTGCGAAACCCGCGCCCGCAGCACCCACGGATCATCGGACTTCGGCTTCCCCGGCACGACCTCGTTCGCCCACGACAAGCTCGCGCCACGCGACGAGTCCAGCAATTGTCGGCTCACGTCCGTCGCCCAGTCGCGAAGCGACGCATTGGGAGATTCGCCTCGCTGCTGCAACGCGATCCGCAGAGTTGAGAGTAGTGCGAGTTGTTGTTGAACGTCGTCGGCGAACCGCCTCCGCACGATTCCAACGAACTGGCTCGCGACGTTGGTATCTGCGTAGCGAGCTGCGTGCTGGACCATCGGCAACAGTTTCTCCGCCGGCTCGTCGTATTTTTGAAGATGCTGAATCACGAAGCTCGCGGCCTCGGCGGTTTTGATCGCGAGAGCAAAGTCGGTCAATTGCCTCGAAAGACCTTCGTCGAGCGGTGACATGCCCTGAGCCTCGAACTGACCGGGGGCCGCCAAGCAATCTCGCACCGCCATGCGGATGACTTGGCGAAGATGGCTGTCATCCGCCGGGATGTTTTCGTTGGCCGTCAGCAACGCGGCCAGATTGATCGGGGAAGACGCTTTGCCGAGAGCATCGGCAGCGGCTCGTCGCACAAACGGGTTGTCGTCGTTCAGTCGATCGCGAATCGCGGCGTCAAGTGGATCGTCCATGTTGTCGATCAACTCGGCGTTGAGCTTCATCACCATCGCCCGGACTTCGGGAGCGGAATCCTTCGCTGCCGCGACCACGTCGTTCTCGTCGCACTCAGTTGATTGGTCGAGCAGCGCATACGCCAAGCTTCGAGCGAGCGGGTTCTTGGAGCTTGCCAGGACGTTTCGAAACATCGCGACCAATTCTTCATCGACGGCAAATGACGGCGTTCCGCTCGGATCGATGTGTTTTTTCGTTGTTAAGTTACTGAGTCGCTCAAATGCCAACGACCGAACTTTGAAATTCGCGTGGCCCAGCAGGTCGATCAACTCGGCCTTCTTGGCGGTTCGCAAGTCCGGCATCTTGAACGGCGGCGTGGCTTTGTGAATCACTTTCCAGATGCGGCCACGGTGGCGGTCGCGGCCGGGGTGTCTGATGTCGACTTCGTAGTGGCCGATGATTTTGTTGTAGAAGTCGGCGATGTAGAGCGCTCCGTCGGGACCGCATTGCAGATCGACCGGGCGGAACCACGGGTCTTTCGAGATCACGAAGTCATTCCGCTCCTTCGCCAGGATCGTCGAGCCGTGATACTCCGGAGCATCGACGTTGACTCGGCTGGTCATCACGTTGCCGGTGAAGAACATTCCTTCCCATTCCTTCGGGAAGTGGCCGCCGTAGTACGCCACGATGCCGCAGTTGGCGGTCGTGCCGTGCGTGTGGCTCATGATTTCGGGGACGTAGCCCAGGCCGTCGTGAGGTTTGCCGAAGCTCTGGTAGTAGCCTCCGCGCAGCAACTGCGTGATCGGCTTCGTGTGGCAGTCGGCGGTGAAGATGTTGAACAGCGGATCGAAGCACATCCCGAACGGGTTGACCTGCCCATGCGTAAAATGCTCGATGCGGCTGCCGTCCATGCGGAAGCGGAACGTGTTGCCCGACGACATCTCGACGACGTGACCGTCCTTGCCGGCGACCTTGCTGATGTTGTTGAAACCGTGGCAAGAATAGATCCAACCGTCGAAGCCGCGCCGAAACGCGTTGCACATGCCGTGCGTGTCCCGCTCGTAGCCGAACGGGCCGTACAGCTTGATCCGCTCGTCGCAGACGTCGTCGCCGTCGGTGTCACGCAAGTCCCAGATGAATGGGATGCTCCAGACAATCGCTCCTTGAATCGTCTTGCCGGTCGCTTCGTCCTTGCGGCTGGGATACGGATAGATGCCGATTGGAATGTTGAGCCCATTGGCGAAGGTCTTGATGACATCGGCTTTGCCGTCGCCATCGGTGTCGTGCAGGATTTTGACAGAGTCGCGCCCCGGCTTATCGAGCGGCGCGGCCCACGGGTACTCCAGCGAGTCGGTGATCCACATCCGGCCCCGTTCATCGAAGGCCATGTTCATCGGCTTGAAGATGTCCGGCTCAGCGGCGACGAACTGCAGCTCGAATCCATCCGGCACCTGCAACGCCTTCTGTTCATCGGCTGGCGACAGCGGATCAGTCGGCCGCACACCAGCGGCGAACGGATCTTGAGCAGCCAGCGGACTCAAGAGCAACACGGTCAGAGCAATCGCAGACAGACAGGCGAGCAGGCGGTTCACGCTGATGGTTCCTTGAGCGCGCGGATCGAAGTTGCGGGATGTTATCGTGCCCAGCAGGTCGCTCCAAAGCTGACGACCATGAGCGGACGGAACCGCCAGCGATGCGAGACTGGTTCGCCGAACAAGTCAGGGGCGTTGCGTGTGCCGCGCTTGCTGGCCACACTGGCGATTTACGAGGAGTACGAGAGACATGCTGACCGCGAACGCCGAACAACTTTCGCTGGGACCTGCGGACGACATCCGAGTCGGCACGTCGCAGGTTTTTTTCGTTGAAGGCCGCGAGATCAGCGTATTCCGCCGCGAGCAAAACTGGTTCGCGATCGACAACCATTGCCCGCACAGCGGAGCCTCACTGGCGGCCGGAAAGTGCGGCGAATCGGTCGTCACCTGCGGTTGGCATCATTGGCAGTTCGATCTGCGCACCGGCGAAGCGATCGGCCGGCCCGGCTTCAAAGTCGGCACGCACATGCTCGAAGTTCGCGACGGCGAGTTGTGGATCACGCTGTCGAGCGAACCAGAGATCATCCACCAACACGAAGTCGCCGCAGACTCTGGGACACCGGCGAACGCAGTCGACGAAGCGGTGGATTGGCGAGAAGCCTCACGCTGCCTGGTTCGCTACGGAGCGATGACCTGGACCGGTTACTTTCGATACCGCTCGAACGAGCCGCTCGAATGCCGTCACGGCGAGCGAGTGCTGATTGAAACTCCGCGCGGAATTGAAGTGGGCGAAGTGCTCTCGTCGCTGACGACCGATCCGCCGCGGAATGATGTGGGCAAAGTCATCAAGCCGACCGGCGAGTTACTGCGGAAACTGACGTCGATGGAATCCTTCGAGCACGTTCGTCGCCAGCGCGATGCTCGGCTGCAATCCGTTGTCCAAGAACTGCTGGCGGAGTGCTCACGTCGCATCGCCGAGCGCGGCATTGCGGTCGATGTCGTCGATGGCGAGTTGCTGTTCCACGGCAAGACGCTGGTGCTGTATTTCCTCGGCACACCGACGGACGACTTGGGAGTGCTCGCCTCGGAACTCAGCCAAGGCCGCGAGTTCAACGTGATCTTCAACTCGGTTTTGGAAGTCGCCGCCCCCGTCGCCTCGTGCGGCTGCAGCGGCGGCGGATGCAGCGCGAAGTAGACCGGTCACTCGGTGAAGAAGTAATCGAGTCACAGAGTGGCTCGATTACTTCTTCACCGCCGTTGCCGTCAGCGGATCGTCGGGCCACGGATGGCGCGGGTAGCGGCGGCGGAGTTCGCCACGGATGATCGGGTAGGCGTTGGCCCAGAAGCTCGGCAGGTCGTCGGTGACTTGCTGCGGGCGGTAGTTGGGAGCCAGCAGATGCAACAGCACGGGGACTCGGCCACGAGCGACTCGCGGGGTCTCGCGCAGGCCAAAGATTTCTTGGATGCGGACAGCCAAGATCGGAGGCCGACCGGGTTCGTACTCCAGCGTGATGCGACTGCCGCTAGGGACGGTCAAGTGCGTCGGAACTTCTCGTTCGACCGCCTGGCATTGTGTGGGGGTCAACGTGGCTTGAATCGTCTCGACCCACGGAGCGTTTCGCAGATCGACGAGTGACCGGCGTCCGAGACACAGGCTCGGTAACAGCGATTGCAACTGCGCGTCGTCGAAGGCGGTGAGATTCAATTCCGGCAACCATTCGCGCAGGCAGCGAACACGCGCGAGAAATTGTGCGGCAGGCGAATCGTCTTTTGGTTTCACGTCGTCCCAATGCGTCGTCGCGGCCTCGGCGAGCATTCGCGAAACAGAGTCGTCATCAGGCAGCGGGGCAGGGGACTCTTCGAGAATCAAATCGTCCCAACAGACTTGACGCCGAGCTTGCACTCGGCCGCTCGGTTCATCGAAGAAGACTTCGGTGCCGATGGTCAGCATCTCGTCCGGCAGCCAACTTCGTTCGATGGCCGAGGCGACTCGCACGAGGGCTTCGCTGCCGCTCCCTTCGACATCCAGGCACAAGAACAACTCGGCCTGCTGGACTCGGCTGCCGGGTGCCAGCTTCACCCCGCGACCGCCGACCATCACGGCGCGCGGACTGTTCGCTTCGCGCCGCTTCGCCAATCGATCGGGGAACGCGGCGAGGATTGCGCGGAGCAATGCGTCGTCGTTTGGGATTTGGCGAGCCGGGCGGCGCAAGCCCCCCGACAAAATCGCGTCGCCGACAGACCTCGTCCGGGGGCTGACGCCGCCCGGTTCGCCAGCGGCTGCGCGAACGAATCGCAGCAACTGCTCTTTTGTCTGCACGACAAACTGCGCCGCTCCGCGATTGAGCCGACCATGCGTCGTGGCCTCGCGGCCGGTTCGCTCAAATTCTTCCAACGCTTCCACTCGGTCGAGCACATCCGACTGACTCGCCGCTCCGCCGTTGTGCGGGCGACCCGACTGAAATTCAAACGGATCGCGTTCCGACAACAACGCCGCCGCCAGTGCTGCTCGTTCCGGTTGACCGAGCCGAACTCCCTCGATCAGCAACCGTCCCAAACGCGGATGCACCGGCAGCTTCGCGAGTATCGCCCCCAGCTCGGTCACGTTGCCTTTCAAGTCGATTGCACCGAGCCGTTGCAGCACCGATTCCGCGTGCGCAATCGACTCGGTTCGCGGAGGCTCGAACCACGGAAACGTGAGCACGTCGCTTTCGCCCCACGCTTTCAGTTGCAACACCGTCCCCGCCAGATCGACACGCTGAATTTCTGGAGTTGTTTGGTCTGGTCGCGCTCGATGCGAGGCCTCGCTCCACAGGCGGATGCACTGCCCTGGCTGCTGCCGTCCTGCTCGACCGGCGCGTTGCTCAGCGCTCGCACGCGAGATCGGCAACAATTCGAGCCGATCCAATCCCACGTTCGGATCAAACCGCAATTGCCGGCTGAGTCCCGTGTCGATGACCGCCGTGACCCCATCGACGGTCACTGACGTCTCCGCGACGTTCGTGGCGAGCACAATCTTGCGTTTCGCTTGCCGCTGCAACGCGGCATCTTGTTGGGCCGGTGGCAACTCGCCGTACAGCGGCATCACCAACAAGTCGTGCTCGCGCGCGAGCGGTTCCAACTCACGAGCCACCTCACGAATCTCACGCTGTCCAGGCAGAAAGACGAGGATGTCGCCCGTCACGCACAACAGTCGCTCCACCGCGCGAGCAACTGCGACTCCCCAAGGCACGCTTTCCCCGCGTGGTTCGTACGAGATTTCGACCGGGAACAACCGACCTTCGCTGGAGACGATCGGAGCGTTTCCCAAAAACTCCGACACCGCTTCGACGCCGAGCGTCGCCGACATCACGACCACTTTGAGATCGGGCCGCACTGTCTGCTGAACTCGGCGGACCATGCCCAGAGACAGATCGGTGTCGAGGCTCCGCTCGTGAAATTCATCGAAGACCACCACCGCGACCGAATCCAGAAACGGATCGTCCTGCAGCATCCGCACGAGCGTCCCTTCGGTCACGACCAGGATGCGCGTCCGCTCACACCACTTCCGATCAAATCGCACTTGATAGCCGACTTCGTCGCCGAGCTGTCCGCCTCGTTCAAACGCCATGCGCCGAGCGGCGGCCCTCGCGGCGACTCGTCGAGGTTCGAGCACGATCACACGCCGTAGGTCAGCCTGGGAAGGCTGACTTACGAGAGCATCGAGCAGCGCCGGCGGCACGCGAGTCGTCTTGCCGGCCCCCGTTGGCGCTCGCAGCACGATCGAGGAATACTCGCGCAACGCAGCAATCACTTGCGGCAAGACCTCGTCAATCGGCAGAGTCTCAAGCATTCGCAGAGTGTAGGCGTCTCCGGCCGATCGCCGTGAGCCGACCCGCTACGGCGGGATGGCCGTTATCCCGTTTTCCATTCGGAAAAGTGAGACAACGGCGGTCGGCACTCGGCTTTCGGCCGGCCAGTTTTCGGAGGATTGCGATATCATCGTCACTCCTCCTGAATTCGATTTCGAAAGAGCTTTTGATGCGACACCTGTTTCTTGCCGCCTGTTGCGTGGCATCACTGATTGAAGTTTCGATCAGCCCTGCGGCTGACATCGACTTTGCTCACGACGTGCAGCCGATCCTCAGCAAGCGTTGCGCGAAGTGTCATTCGGGGACGCAACGCAAAGGAGGCCTGTCGATCAATTCGCGGCAATCGCTGCTCACCGGCGGCGAGAGCGGCCGAGTCGTCCTCGCGGGCAAGAGCAGTGACAGCCCGTTGATCACACGCATCACGGCGACCGATGCTGCCGAGCGGATGCCCCCGGAAGGCGAGGCTCTCACGAAGCCACAAGTCGAGACGCTCCGACGTTGGATCGACGCCGGCCTGCCGTGGGAAGACGGTTTTGCGTTTGGCAAGACCTTTACGCGAGCACCACTTGCTCCACGCCGCCCTGTGGTTCCCGTCGGCGAAGGGAATCCGATTGATCGATTCCTTTCGGCCGGTCCTCGCCCCTCAGCCGTCGGCTCTCACCGCGTCACCGACCGTAACTTTGCTCGCCGAGCATTCCTCGACCTTATCGGCCTGCTGCCGACTCCCACCGATCTCGACGAGTTCGTCAACGACACCGCGCCGAACAAGCGAGACAAGTTGATCGACCGTTTGCTCAGCGACCGTCGCAACTACGCCGATCACTGGCTGGCTTTCTGGAATGATCTGCTGCGGAACGCCTACCAAGGGACCGGCTTCATCGACGGTGGACGGCGACAGATCACCGGCTGGCTGTACGAGTCGCTGCTGACCAACAAGCCCTACGACCAATTTGTGCGAGAGCTCATCGAGGCCGCTCCGGGCGCGGAGGGTTTCACGTTCGGCATCAAGTGGCGCGGTACCGTCAACGAAAGTCAGCGGCGAGAAATCCAAGCGGCGCAGTCGATCAGTCAAGTCTTCCTCGGCACGAACCTGAAATGCGCGAGCTGTCACGACAGCTTCGTGAACGACTGGAAACTGACCGATGCGTACGCGCTGGCGTCAGTCTTCGCTGATTCGCCGCTGGAACTGCATCGCTGCGACAAGCCGACCGGCAAGCCGGCGACGGTCGGTTTTCTGTATCCGGAACTCGGTCAGATCGAAGCGGCGACTCGGCCTGAACGTCAAAAACAACTCGCCGCGCTGCTGACCAAGCCGGAGAACGGCCGATTCGCTCGCGTGATCGTCAATCGCCTGTGGGCGAAGCTGATGGGCCGCGGCTTGATCGAACCCCTCGACAACCTCGATGCCGAACCGTGGCATCGCGACTTGTTCGATTGGCTGGCGAGCGATTTCGTCGAGCACGGCCACGACATGCAACACACGTTGCGGCTGATCGCGACCTCGCAGGCATATCAAGTTCCTGCCGTCGGACTCGATGACGATGCGCCGTCCGATGAGCCATTCGAGTTTCGCGGCCCACTCGTCAAACGCCTCTCGGCTGAGCAATTCGTCGATGCGGTGACGTCGCTGACCAACACTTGGCGGCCAGTCTCGCTGCCGCTTCTGCGAATCGACGGACGAGGACAGGCGGGACAACTCGGCGCGATCGCGCGAACGCTTTCTGTAGTTCGGACGCCTACGTCCGAACACCCGGACGTAGGCATTCGGGCGACGTTGTTTGCGAACGCCAAATGGTTGTGGTCGAACGCCGATGCGCAGCAAGCTCCAGCCAATCAAGTCGTCTACTTCCGCAAGACGCTGAAACTCGAACGCGACATGCCATTCGTCTTTCTGACCGTCGCCGCCGACAACGAGTGCGAATTCTACATCAACGGCCAAAAGGTCGCGGACGCCAACAACTGGCAACAGCCGACACAAACGCTGGTCGGTGGCCCGCTGCGAATCGGCGACAACGTGCTCGCCGCGCGGGTCGCCAACAAAGGCAACGGCCCCAACTCCGCCGGCTTCATCGCCGAGTTGTTTGCCTTCGATGCTCGAATGCACCTGAAGTGGACTCTGACCACCGACGACTCGTGGCTCGCGTCCGAGACGGAATCCAAAGGCTGGGAGAAGACGGCGTTTGACGAATCCGGTTGGAAACCGGCGGTGGTCCTCGGCGATGCGAAGCTGGCTCCGTGGAACATCGCCGACGTCGTGGCCGCGAACACGTCGTTGATGACTTCAGCCACGCTGGCCGCGCTGCAAGACGTCCGCCTGCGAGCCTCGCTGCTTCCGCAAGACCAACTGCAATCCGCCCTCGGCCGCCCGCATCGCGAACAAGTCGTCTCGCGCCGCGAGTCGCTCGCGACGATGCTCGAAGTCTTGGAATTGACCAACGGCTCCGCTCTCGACGAGCAACTCCAGCGCGGAGCCGATCACTGGCTGCGCGAAGCGTCTTCCAATCCGAGTCGCCTCATTTCGTCCATCTTTCTCGCGTCTCTCGGCCGAGAACCCACTTCCCGCGAACGCGACCTCGCGGCAGAATTGCTCGGCAACTCGCCGACGAAAGAGGGCGTTGCCGATTGGCTGTGGACGATCATCCTGCTCCCCGAATTTCAGATAGTGCCGTGATGGAACTCACTCAACTTGATTTT
>QWQF01000157.1 GCA_003669125.1 Planctomycetota bacterium | reverse complement strand
GGTCTGGTTTCCTGCGCTCCAGTCCGCAGTCACACGACCAGCAAACTCACGCAGACGAATTCCAGGAGAGAGATATCAAACCAATAGCGATCGCGCCAGCTCGCCCACACTACCCAGCTATGCGCGCTGGCCGTGCGGCGCACGCACGGAGATTCATTGAGAGTGTCGCAACTTGTCCCCGCCTTGGTTCGCAGCGGAACCCCTGTCCCGTTGGGAACAGCGAAGCCAGACGCGTCCCGGTTGTGACCGGGCGATTCTCAGAACTCTCCAGCGGAGCGCCTCAAAACCCAATCGGGCTAGCTCAACGTCCAGAGAAATGGTGACGCGAGTGCCCTTTCAAATGGGGCCGAGAGCACATGTCTCGACCCGCCTACGAGGTTAGCTGTCGGGCTAGGGCTTGAAAGTACCCCGGTTTTCTCAGCGATTTCGGATGATTTCGCGTTGAACGACCTACGCCCCGTGAGCCGCTAATCGGCTCGTTGGTTCCCCCGTTCGGACGCCTCGCGTCCGATTCGGCTACACGAGCGGAGATTTTACCGAAGCGGATTCCGCTCACAAGAGGCCGTCTTCAGGTGACGACGGCATCGGCAGTTGCGCTCGGAGTTTTCCAGAGTGCCGAAATCCGCAGTTGAGTTTTTCAACTTGTTCGCCATTCGAACACAATCGTTGAGTTGAGGATTCTTCCGAATCAAAAGAGTTGGCGAACCGTCGCTTTTCGGACTGGCCGCGTTGAGTCACATCACAAAATCATCGCGCTGAATCCTGAACGAGATGACGCGTGCGAGTCGAATGTGCCACGGTGACGGCACGTCTGAACTTCAATCACTTGCGGATGTCCGTTGTGCTTGGACGGATTTCGGCATGAGCGACTTTCAGTCGTGACGGGCGTGCCAATTCTGCGGGGGCGGTGCGGGTGGCAGAACTCGGAAAGTTTCCGTTTGTCGGACCTTTTCGCTTCCTGACAAGGTTTCGCCAAACCCCCGTTGCCCCGGTTGTTCGTGCGCGTGTGGGTGATTTCGAAGAGTTTGACTCAAGCCCTCGGAGTGCCACTCGGAACTCGTGCTAGAGTTGGTTGTCTCGCCAAACACGTCTGCCGACCCCATGGGAAAATACGAATGGGCTTCCTCAAAAAATTCATCAAGAACACCTTTCGAGACGGCCAAACTAATCGAGGCCACAGCAGCTTCGAGAACGTCTCGGAAGACCAGCTCGAAAAGCACTTAAAGGTTGCGGCGTATGACGGCTTCGCGCTGACAGAAGCTGTGCGACCGTCGTTCGATCTGCAAGTCATTCCGCGAGCCGGCTTCCGTCACGACAAATACATCGACGAACGTACGGGAGTGGCCATTCCCGTGCTGATGGCGTCCGCGTCGCGTGAAGATGTGTTCGATCTGTTCCTCGACTTGCTCGATCCCATCGGCAGCGAAGTCGATGTGGTGCTGGAAACCAGCCACGAAAAACACAACGGTCGCCACGAAGACCTGTACCGCGAACACATTGATCTGCCGATCCTCAAGAGCACGTTGTACGACTTCGAGGAAATGCTGCTCAACGACGGTTGCACCGGCATCGCCGTGCTGAATTCGCGTATTCCCGTCGAGGTCCAATTCGACGAACACAAGCTGCTGATCATTTATGGTCACGACTTGAGCGAGTTCGAGTCGGTGCTGGAACAGCACGGTTTGGAACGGGACGACGAATTGAAATTCATCACCGAAGCCGAGCACGTCCACTCGTCCAGCGATGAGTTCTCACGCCTGTTCGGAGAAATGCGGTATCGCCTGGGAATCGACGATTGCTGATCGAGTTTCGTCAATTTCACAAATCATCAAAGCTCGGCTTCTCGCAGAAGCCGGGCTTTTTTCGTGCGGAAAAATCATCGGCTCTGGTTAATCGTGACTGAGCCGACCGGTTGATTGGTTGGCGGCGGCAGCCTGTGTCCGATAACTTTTGCCGCAACGGACTGATTCCATGATGCACGACACCTTTCCCGATTTTGCGGCCCGCGAGCGACGACTTCGCATCGGCGCGGTCAGCTATTTGAATTCCAAGCCGCTCATTGAAGATCTCGCGGAATTGGCTCGCGACGCCGAGTTGATTCTCGATGTCCCCAGTCGATTGGCGGACGATTTGTCGGCGGGTGAACTCGATGTCGCGTTGATTCCGTCGGTCGAGGTCTTGCGCGATGCCGATTACGAGATCGTCTCGGACGCCTGTGTGGCGACTCGCGGGCCGGTCCTGAGCGTGAAATTATTCAGCCGTGTTCCCGTTGCGCAGATTCGGACGTTGGCACTCGACGAAGGTTCGCGGACGAGCGCGACGTTGGTTCGCATCTTGTTGGCCGAGCGTTTCGGCGTGCGGCCAACGACCGAGTTGTTGCCGCTGGGATTCGCGACCGCAGACACTTCCGCAGACGCCGTGCTGCTGATCGGGGACCGAGCCATGAAGCCGCCTTGCGAGCGCTTCGTCGCGACCTGGGATCTTGGCGAGGAGTGGACGGAGTGGACGGGCTTGCCGTTTGTCTTTGCGATGTGGGTGGCAAGACGTGACTGCGAATTGGGAGACGTCGAGGAGGCGTTGTGCCTGTCGCGAGATCGCGGAGTTGACCGAATGGCCGACATCGCGCGGCGCGAGGCTCCGAAGCTGGGCATCACGTCGGAATTGGCTCACGACTACCTCGCCCACAACTTGCACTTCACGCTCGGTTCGGCCGAACGCGCGGGGTTGCGGCTGTTTCAAGAACTGGCTGTCAAATTGGGACTCGCTCCCGAAGGGATTGATCTTGTCTTCCGTCACTGCTTGTCTGCCCGCTGAGCGTCGCTGCGGGACGCATTCGTTCGCTGGAATTGAACGACCGCGATTGTCCGTCGATCGTGGGATTGTCGAACAATTGAACGAGCAGTTCGGGGGACGTTCGCCGTTCGGGAACTTGGCGACTCGCCCGATCTTGGAACGAGCGGTCGCCGGCGAACGGTTGTCGAACGAAGACGCTTTGCGGTTGCTCGAATCGGCAGACCTGACTTCGCTGGGCATCGCGGCGAATGCGATCACGATGCGGTTGCATCCGGAGCCGTTTCGGACGTTCAACATCGACCGCAACGTGAATTACACGAACGTCTGCTCGGCAGTCTGTGACTTCTGCGCGTTCTTCCGCCGACCGAAAAGTCCCGAAGGATATGTGCTGCCGAAGGAAGAGATTTTCCAGAAGATTGCCGAGACGGTTGCGCTGGGCGGCGATCAAATTTTGATGCAGGGCGGGATGAACCCGGAACTCCGCATCGAGTGGTACGAGGACTTGCTGCGATCGCTGAAGGAACGCTTTCCGCAGGTCAATCTGCACGCTTTCTCTCCGCCGGAAATTTACGCGCTCGCAAAGTTGGAAAAGCTGCCGATCAAGACGGTGTTGCAACGGCTGAAGGACGCCGGCCTCGGCAGTCTGCCTGGCGGCGGCGGCGAGATTTTGGTGGATCGAGTGCGGAAGGAAATCACTCGCGGCAAAGTGCTCAGCGACGATTGGATCGACGTCTGTCGGCAGTGGCATGAACTCGGAGGCCGGTCGTCGGCGACAATGATGTTCGGGCACGTCGAAACGCTGGCTGAGCGGATCGAGCATCTCGATCGCATCCGCCAATTGCAGGACGAGACCGGCGGAGTCTCGGCCTTCATTTGCTGGACGTTTCAGCCAGAGAACACCGACATGGCTCACATCCAACCAGCCGGGGCGTTTGAGTACCTCAAGACACAGGCGGTGGCTCGGCTGTACCTCGACAACGTGCGGAACATCCAATCGAGTTGGGTGACACAGGGAGAGAAGGTTGGGCAGATGGCGTTGCTGTTCGGAGCCAACGACATGGGGAGCCTGATGATTGAGGAGAACGTCGTCGCGTCAGCCGGGACCGTCTACCACCTGAGTTTGGAGACCATCAAACGCTGCATCCGAGAAGTTGGCTTCATCCCGCGTCAGCGGAACGTCTTTTACGAATACATCGACGACGCCAATCAAGCCGAGGTTTCGAATGAATCAGGCCGCGTGCCGTTGCCGATGCTGAGCCTGTGATTTTCCGTCAAGCTGCCAATGACCGCTCAGTCTGTCGGTTCAGTGACGTGCTAACTTCGTAGTCCCGCCTGAAAGCGGTAAGATCTGGTGATTGACCGACACCGATTCCGCCTCAAGGTGGGACTACGAAACATGATTTCCGTCCAACAGCTCACCAAGGGATTCGATGATCTGCGTCGCGGCTGGGTCGCGGCGTTGGATCATGTGAGTTTTGAGGTGCAGCCCGGTGAGATTTTTGGGTTGCTCGGCCCCAATGGAGCGGGCAAGACGACTTGCCTGCGGATTCTCAGCACCGTGCTGCGTCCTTCTAGCGGCACTGCGACGGTCTCTGGATTCGATGTGGTTACGCATCCGGCCGAGGTTCGGCAGCGGATCGGCTTCATGTCCAGCAACACCGGCATCTACGACCGCATGACCGCTTTCGAGATGGTCGAGTACTACGGTCGGTTGTACGGTCTGTCGGAGGAACTGTTGAAGCTGCGTCTGGAACGGCTGTTCGAGACGCTTCAGATGAACGACTTCCGCGACACGCTGGGAGCGAAGATGTCCACGGGCATGAAGCAGAAGGTCTCGATCGCGCGGGCCATCGTTCACGATCCGCCGGTCATTATTTTTGACGAACCGACGAGTGGGCTCGATGTCCTTGTTGCCCGCAAAGTGTTGGCGACGGTGCAATCTCTGAAGGATCAGGGAAAGTGCATCATCTTCTCGACGCACATCATGCGCGAGGTCGAGAAGCTTTGCGATCGCATTGCGATCATCCACAAGGGGGCGATCCTGGCGATCGGTACGCTGCCGGAGCTTCAAGAACAGCACCAGCAGCCCGACACCGAAGAGTTGTTTTTTGACTTGATCGAGCGATACGACGCCAAAGAATCCGGAAGCCCGAAACCCGAAATCGGAACGGCGAAGAACTAGTCAGTGTCTTTGAGGTTTGAGAGTTCCCCGCCATGCACTGGAAAAACATCCGCCTCATCTTTCTGCGCGAAGTGCGAGATCAGCTTCGGGATCGCCGAACGCTGTTCATGATCGCGGTGTTGCCGTTGCTGCTGTACCCGGCGATGGGTCTGGGCACCTTACAGATGTCGATGAACTTCACCGAGCAGCCACGCACGGTCGTGGTGCTGGGTGAAAAACATCTGCCGCCGCCGCAATTGCTGGAAGGCAACCGATTCGTCTCGAGCTGGTTCACTCATCCCGACGATGCCAACAAGCTGAAGGTCGTCACCGACACGGCGGTCGAGTTGGGCGGCGGCGGGTTGGATGCGCCGCTGAATCTCAAACTCATCGCTCAAGCTCAAGCGCTGCGAAAGCTCATCGACGAGCACACGGCGTTCGATATCGAGTTGGAACAGGCGGAGTCCCAGCAGCGTGATCCTTCGCAAGGTCCAGCCGACGAATCGTTGATCGCGGTGTCGCAGCGAATCGCGGACCTGAAAGCCCGGCAAGCGGCCCTCGACCGCGAGTTGATCGAGCTGTTTGCCGCTAGCCAAATTCAAGTGTTGATCGTCATCCCGGATGGACTGCGGGAGAACATCGAACGGGTCAACCGCATGATCGCCAAGCGGCAGACGGAGGACATCACGAACCTCTCGTATCCTCGGCCGACCATCGTCAAGAACCGAGCGGACGACAAATCGGTCGTGGCCTACAACCGTGTGCGCGACGTGCTCGATGCTTGGGAAGACGAGATTCTGCGGCAGCGACTCGCTGATTTGGGACTCCCGAAAGAACTGCCGAAGCCGGTCGGATCCGTTTCGCGGGATCTGGCGGCCGAATCGCAAATCTCGGCGAGTATCTGGTCGAAAATGTTTCCCGCGTTATTGGTCATCATGGCGGTGATGGGAGCGTTTTATCCGGCGGTCGACGTCGCGGCGGGCGAAAAAGAGCGCGGCACGATGGAGACCCTGCTGATCTGTCCGGCCACGCGGACGGAAATCGTTCTCGGTAAATTCCTCACCGTGATGTGCTTCAGCATGAGCTCTGCGCTGCTGAACCTGTTGAGCATCGGCGGAACCGGCAAGTACATGGTGTCGGTTGCGAGCAGTGCGGGCAAAGGAGTTTTCGCGCAAGGTGGGGCGATCACCCTGCCAAGCGCGCCGGCACTGGCTTGGATGTTGATTCTGCTCGTGCCGCTGTCCGCCTTGTTCAGCGCGTTGTGTCTGGCGCTGGCGACCTTCGCCCGCAGTTCGAAAGAGGGGCAGTATTATCTGACGCCGCTGCTGATGGTCTCGATTGGGATGACCGTTTTTTGCATGTCGCCGGGCATCGAGATTTATCCGGTCCATCAAGCGTCGTGGTTTTACAGCGTGATGCCGGTCGTCAACATCGCCCTGCTGCTGAAAGCTCTGCTGCTGAATCCCGGCAATACCGGAGCGCTGATCTTTGTCATTCCAGTGCTCGTGACCAGTATCGGCTACAGCATGCTCGCGTTGTGGTGGGCGATCGAGCAGTTTTCCAGCGAGGGCGTTCTGTTCCGCGACGGCGAACGCTTCGAGGTCGCGTTGTGGTTGAAGCACCTGCTCCGCGAAAAAGAGCCGACGCCGAACTTTACCGAGGCGGGATTCTGCTTCGTGATCGTCATGCTGGCGCAGTTTGCCTCGATGGGTCCGCTCCAGCAGTTACTGATGTCAGCGGCACCCGGCGAGGTGGGCTTGCAGATGATGAAGCTGATGTTGATTCAGCAACTCACGATCATTGCCTGCCCGGCGTTATTCATGACCTTGTTACTGACGACGAGCGTGCGTCAATCGTTGCGACTGTGGTTGCCAAATTGGAAATTCGTCGCAGTGGCTTCGGTGTTGCCCTTTGCATTGCATCCGCTCGTTGTCGAGCTGATGAGTTCGCTGGGTTGGTTTTTCCCAAAGCTGCCTCCGGGATTTGCTCGATTGATGGGGGCGATGGGAGACGACGAGCAGCCGCTGACGCTGATCTTGATCGCGCTGGCGGCCGCGCCCGCGATTTGCGAAGAGTTGGCGTTTCGCGGCTTCGTCCTGACGGGTTTCAGCCGCAACGGTCGCAGCGGCGTGGCGATCGGGCTGTCCGCTCTGACGTTTGGAGTGATGCACATGATTCCTCAGCAAGTGTTCTACGCGACACTGCTGGGAGTCGTGTTGGGATTGATTGCCGTGCGGAGCAACAGTCTGTTGCCGGGGATCGTCTTTCACTTCATCTTTAACTCGTTGGGAGTGATTCGCGAGCGGGTGAGTGCTCATCTCGCCAACGACCATACTGAGAAGTTTCGGCAGTCGTTCTGGCACTGGTTTGCGACGATCGACGAGAATGGCCTGCACTACTCTTGGTTGACATTGGTCATTTGCAGTGTGATTGCGTCGTTGAGCTTGTGGTGGGTGTGGCAATCAGGCCGATCGAAGCCGGGTGCTGTCACCGTCAATAATCTGCTCCCGAGCGAATTCACCCCGACGACGTCGCATTCGACCAGTGCGTCGTGAGACCGCGACAAACCGGAAGTCGTTGGGGTTCGGCGATTCCCCGAAGTTGTTGTCAATTGACGCTCAATGCCGCCATGAAACCGTGATTGCGGCTGATTTTTTCGACTGCTACATTCCGCCGCGCTTGGCAGGCGCCGAATGGATTCTCACTTCTTGACCAGTTGGATGGTGACTCATGCGCGAGGCTCTCGAACAAAAGATCCGCGACAAGAAAGCGGTCGTCGGCGTGATCGGCTTGGGGTACGTGGGCCTGCCGTTGCTCAACGCCTTCATCAAGGCTGGCTTCAAGACGATGGGCTTTGACATCGACCAGCGCAAGGTCGATGCACTCGTGAAAGGCCAGAGCTACATCAAGCACATCCCGTCTGAGATGATCGCGAACTGGCTGACCTTGAAGCAGTTCGAGCCGACCTCCGACATGAGCCGGCTCAAGGAAGCCGACTGCATCCTGATCTGCGTCCCGACGCCGCTCAACGAGAGCCGCGATCCCGATATGGCCTACATCGAAGGGACGACCGAAGCCATTCGTGCCACGCTGCGACCGGGACAACTAGTGGTGCTCGAAAGCACGACGTACCCGACCACGACACGCGATGTCGTGCTGCCAATTCTCAGCAAGACCGGTTTGAAGTCCGGCAGCGATTTCTTCCTGGCCTTCAGCCCCGAACGCGAAGACCCAGGCAATCCGGATTTCCAGGCTCAGCGCATTCCGAAAGTCGTCGGCGGCCTCGATCCGATCAGCGGCAAACTGGCCGAGCAACTTTACAGCCACGCGATCGTGAAGGTCATCCCGGTCAGCAGCGCTGAGGTTGCCGAGGCCTGCAAGATTTTGGAGAACACCTATCGCTGCGTGAACATCGCGCTGGTCAATGAACTCAAAGTTCTCTTCGACAAGATGGGGATCGACGTCTGGGAAGTCATCGACGCGGCGAAGACCAAGCCATTCGGCTTTCAAGCGTTCTATCCGGGCCCGGGTCTTGGCGGACATTGCATCCCGATCGATCCGTTTTATTTGACGTGGCTGGCTCGCAAGTACGGCATGACCACGCGATTCATCGAACTCGCCGGCGAGATCAACACGCACATGCCCGACTACGTCATCAATCGGCTGATGGGCTTTTTGAACGATCAAGGCAAGGCGCTGCGCGGCAGCAAGATTGCACTGCTGGGCATGGCCTACAAGAAAGATGTCGATGACCCGCGTGAAAGCCCGTCATTCGTGTTGATGGAAATGCTGCTCGCTCGTGGAGCGGTCGTGACCTACAACGACCCGCACGTCCCGTCGCTCCCAAAGATGCGGCATCACGACGTCCCCGACATGGACAGCTCGCCGCTGACGCCGGAATACCTCGCCGCTCAAGATTGCGTGCTGATTGCGACTGACCATTCTGCCTACGACCCCAACTTCATCGTCCAGCACGCGAAGATGGTGCTCGACACTCGCAATGCGACGAAAAATGTGCAGTCTGGGCGCGAGAAGATTCGCAAAGCGTGAGTGGTTCGCGAAGCTGTGAAGAGGGAATCTCTCAGAACGCGGGTCTCAAAAACTCACCGGCGATTGTTCAGCACGGTTTGCCAAGCCAGCAGGGCGTCACGAGTGGCTCGCACGTCGTGGATGCGCAGGATGTCCGTCCCTTGAGCGGCGAGGGCGATGCTGACACCGAGCGTTCCGGCGTTGCGTTCCTCGACTTCGCGGCCGAGCACCTTTTTTAAGAATCGCTTTCGCGAGTGGCCGATGAGTACCGGCCGACCGAGTGCATGAAGGTCGGCAATGTGCGACAGCAATTCCAAGTTGTGCTCAGCGGTCTTACCGAAGCCGATTCCCGGATCGAGGACGATTCGCTCGCGGGCGATGCCGGCGGCTTCGAGATCTTCCAGACGACGTGAGAAGTGTCGGCAAACTTCGGCGACGACGTCGTCGTAATGCGGATCAGCCTGCATCGTTTGCGGCGTGCCCTGAATGTGCATCACGATCACGCCGCACGAGGACTCGCGGCAGACGTGAGGCATGTCCGCGTCGAAGGTCAGCCCAGAGATGTCATTGACGATCGCAGCGCCGGCTTCCAAGCACTGTCGAGCGACCTCGGCCTTCGACGTATCGATGCTGATTGGAGTTTGTGTTTGTCGAGCCAATTCACGCACGACCGGGACGACTCGGCGCAACTCTTCGTCCAAGGAGACCGGTGCCGCACCTGGGCGAGTCGACTCGCCGCCGATGTCGAGAATGTCGGCACCTTCCTCGACTAATCTCAGCGCGTGTTCGACGGCGGCCGACACCGAGTCAAACTGGCCACCGTCCGAAAAACTGTCGGGGGTGACATTCACGATCCCCATCAATTTTGTATGACCAGTCATCTCCCATCTCTGTGAACCAACGAGCCAATCATGGGCTGATGGCCGACCACTGAGGGGCGGTGATTTTTCAAAAGTGAAATCAGGGTAAAGAGGCGAAACAGGTAGCCTCTGGTTCTC
>QWQF01000281.1 GCA_003669125.1 Planctomycetota bacterium | reverse complement strand
GCTTCCGTTTCGATGAACCGTCGTTGCGGAGCCGAATTTGAGACAGCCGTGATCCGGCTGTTGTGAAACCGCTCGGCCATCCACAGCGACAGCGATCCCCAACCGCAGCCGAGTTCCAGAACGTCTTGGCCATCGGCAAGGTCCGCTCGTTCGCAAGTGATTTCGAGCGACGCCGCTTCGGCTTCCGCCAACGAAGTCTCGGCCTTCGGCCAAAAGCACGAGCTGTATTTGCAGTGCGGTCCAAGGACTGCGGCGAAAAACGCCGGTGGCAATTCGTAATGTTGCTCGTTGGCTTTTTCAGGAACCGGCGCAATCGGCCCGGAACGCATCGACTCAACGAACCCTTCGAGTGCGCGCGAATTCGCGACGTCATTGCCGCGATCGCAGTCGCGCAGACGCTGCTCACACAGTCGCCGAATCGCTGCGCGCGTCAGCACATCCGGGATCAATCCGCGTTCGACGGCATCCAGACTCAAAGACAACAGACTCATGCCAACCTCCACTCCGCCGCACGCTTGCCGATCACGATCGTGTCACGTTGGCAGAGCGGTTTGTCGAATTGGATTTGCACGACGCCGGTGTAATGCTCGTCGAACGCCGCCTCGCAGTAGCTCAGATAATAGTCCCACAGGCGGATGAAGCGGTTGGGATAGCCCAGCTCGCGAACCTCGTTCAGTTTCGCGTGAAATCGCTGTCGCCACTCGCGCAGCGTTTGGGCGTAATGCGTGCCGAAGTCTTCGGCGTGAACGAATCGCAGGTCGGTCACGCGAGCGGTCGATTCCAGCATCGCACTCATCGACGGCAGGCAGCCGCCGGGGAAGACGTATTTCTGAATGAAATCCACCGACCGCAAATACTGAGCGTACCGCCGATCCGGCATCACGATTCCTTGCAGCACGAAAGTGCCGTCTGGCTTGAGCAGTTCGCTGCACTTGCGAAAGTAGGTGTCGAAGTAGCGATGCCCGACCGCTTCGATCATCTCGACCGAGACGAGCTTGTCGAACTGGCCCGTCAGGTCGCGATAGTCCTGCAACAACAACGTGACCTGATCCGACAGCCCGGCTTCGGCGATTCGCTGGCGAGCGACATCGAACTGCTGCTGCGAGATTGTTGTCGTCGTGACTCGGCAGCCGAATTGCGTGGCCGCGTGAATCGCCAGCCCGCCCCAGCCAGTGCCGATCTCCAGCAGATGATCGCTCGGCCGCAGATCGAGCTTGCGGCAAATGCGATCCATTTTTTCGATCGACGCTTCGCGAAGCGAACTCGTCGGAGTGAGAAAGATGCCGCTCGAATACGCCAGCGTGTCGTCCAGCATCAGCCGGAAGAAGTCGTTGCCCAGATCGTAATGAGCGTGAATATTTCGCTGGCTGCCGACTTTGCTGTTGGCGTGCCAGCGGTGGTACAGCCGATTGACCAGCTTGGCGACTCGC
Source organism: Planctomycetota bacterium (assembly GCA_003669125.1). Taxonomy (GTDB): domain Bacteria; phylum Planctomycetota; class Planctomycetia; order Planctomycetales; family Planctomycetaceae; genus SXKJ01. The sequence continues at coordinate 8,558 of QWQF01000281.1, read as the reverse complement.
GACAGGCCGCGATCGAGTTGATCCGTCGTTTTGAGGTTCCTCACAAAGATCCGAAAGAACGCCGTCAGATCGTCGCTGTCCCATTCGCCGCGCAGATACGACTCGGCCACCGACAGGCTTCCGCCCAGCACCGCGTGCCGAAAGAACGCCGGGTTGTGAACGTGCAAGTTCGTTCGCAAGTCGCCACCACGGCCGAGCGTTGTCGAGCCACACGGATCGCTCAACTGAATGGTCCCGCCATGTAACCCGTGCAGCTTCTGCAACAGCAGTCGCCGAGCGATTCGATTCACACCGCCAAGTTCCGTCGGCGCGGGAGCGGAGTCACCGTCGTTCGACGGCGATCGTGAGGAATGAATGCAAACGGTGCTCATGATGCCTGGTTCTTCGAGAGGAAAGGTTGAGGTCACAAAACTGTTGATGTCACAAAGCTTTGGCAGCGGTTTGTCCTGGATGTGGCACGAAGGGAACTCGCTTCCACCACAGCCGCAGGGCCTGCCAATAAATGCCGACGAAAATCTGCATCGTCAGCAGCGGATATCGCAGCAGCACGCGAGCCAACTGCCAGCGAGTGATCGGCCGGCGTGACATGGTCAGCGTGGCGTCGAAAGCCTTGGTGTCATTGTCGGAGTTCAAAAAGTTTTCGATGTGAACGCTCAGCCGCTCGCCCGGCTCGCTCACTTGCCAGCGATACGTCATCTCCATCGGCATGAACGGCGAAACGTGAAACGCTTTCGGGTGCTGGAACTGCCGCATCAGCCGGCACGCGCTAGCGTCCGGTTCGATTTCGGGACAACCGGACGCTAGCGCGTTCCGGCTGATCAGGTCGAGCACATAGCAGTGCTTCTCGTTCCACGGAGTGTTGTTGACCTCGGCCACAACCGTCTCAACATGCTGCCCCGAATCATCGAAGCAGTAATAGAAGCTGACGGGATTCATCTCGAATCCAAAATAGCGGAAGCTCGTCAGTAAGCCGATCGGACCACTCGGCCGACGTCCGGTTTGCTGCTCAACGAATTCACGCACGCAATCCTCCAACGGGCGAGCGGCATCGCCGAGATAGTCGGCCCGGCGAAATCTCGCCAACGCAGGCCAGTGAGTTGACCAGAATCCGCGCCGTCCAAACAACGATTCCAACTCGGCAAGATCGACGTAGACCAGGAACAACGAGTATCCAAACGAATGCTCGACCCGCAGGAAGCGGCGATGTCGAACCGTCCCTTCGTAGAGGCAGCTTCTCATGAGCCAGCCTCCTTCGGCAGTAGAGCTTCGCAAACGCGCAGCGCACTCACGACGCCATCTTCATGAAATCCGTTGCCCCAATACGCACCGCAAAATGAAGTCTGGTTGACGTTGATCAATTCTCGATGCCGGGCCTGCGCGGCGGCTCGGCGAACCGTGAAGATCGGGTGGTGGTACTCGAATCGCCGCAGCACTTTCTCGGGATCAATTTGCTGGTCACTGTTGAGCGTCACGTTGAAGACGTGCTTCGATCGCAGGTGCTGCAGCAGGTTCATCTGGTACGTCACCGTGGCCGGATGCTCGGCACGGCTCGACGACGGATCGGCGAGATGATAATTCCAACTCGCCCAAGCCCGTCGCCGCTTCGGCAGGACGTTTCTGTCGGTGTGGAGAACGGCGATGTTCCGCCCGTACGGGAACTCGGACAACACGTCGCGCTCAGTCGCAGTCGGTTCAGCCAGCATTCGCAAAGATTGGTCGCTGTGACACGCGAAAACAACGTGATCGAAGACCTCCGGCGAGCCGTTGCGGGGAACAACGACGACATCGTTTGCCGATCGACGAACGCTTTCAATCGCAGTGCTCAGCCGTAGGGCGCTCGCCCCGGTTTTCGGCGGGACATTTCGAAATGGATCGCTTCGTGGCGAATCGAACCGGACGCTAGCGCGTTCCGGCTGATACCTCTTCGCCTCACAGATCGCGATGATCGACTCGGCCATCTTCGCGACATAATTCCGCGAACCACCCGCAACCACTCGCCATGTCGGCCGGTTGCGAACGCTCAGCAAACCGTGATTCCGGTAGAACTCGACAATGAACCGGATCGGAAATTTGTCAAACGTCCCAACCGGACACGACCAGATCGCCGCCCCCATCGGCAGCAAATAGTGCTCGGCAAACTCGCGCGAGTAACGTTGCCTCGCCAGGAACTCGCCGACCGTTGTTTCATCAGCCACCGGTTGACTCAGCACCAATTTAGGAGCGTCGCGATTGAACCGCATGATGTCGGCCAGCATCCGATAAAAGCTCGGTCGCAACAGGTTTCTCCGTTGTGCGAACAGCCCATTCAACGACGAACCGTTGTATTCCAGGTTCGCCGCATCGCACCGCACGCTGAAACTCATCGAGGTCGCTTGCGACGCGACACCCAGCTCATCCAGCAGTGCGATGAAATTCGGATACGTCCAATCGTTGAAGACGATGAATCCCGTGTCGATCGCGTGCCGCTCGCCGCCCCATTCAACATCGACCGTGTGTGTGTGTCCGCCGAGATAATCGTTGGCCTCGAACAGCGCGACATCGTGAAACGGACTCAGCCGGTAGGCCGCCGTCAGTCCCGAAATCCCGCCACCGATGATCGCGATTTTCATTTCGCCGCGACTCCTGACTGAGTCGCAGAACTCCAACGATGGACCGTCAGCCCCTTGAGGTCACGCACGAAAACGTCGTCATCGCAAACTGCCAGATGCGCCCACGATGGTGAATCGCTGACGTGACGTTGGCCGAGCAACTCGAACTTCTCTGGATTGGCATTGATCAGCAGCAGGTCGCCGCGCTCGTCGAGAGCCAGAATCTTCTGGCCTTGCGCGACGAGGCTCCAATACTTCCCGAACGGCTGAGTGACCCAACGCTCTTTTCCAGTCGCGAGTTCAATACAGGCGAAACGCTGGTTCTTCAGATGCGTGTAAACGTGGCCGTCGATCACGACCGGCGTGGACATGTAGCCTTGAGTCTTGTTCTGCCAACGCTCGGTCACGGACATCGACTTGCCGGCCGCGGTCACGTCGCCGCTCTTGGTCAGATCGAACAGCCACGACTTGCCGCCGTAGGTGCTCGTGAAAATGGCGTCCCCGAAAACCACTGGCGTGAGGATATTCATGCCGCGAAAGGCTTCGATCTTCTGCGACCAGAGTTCGTTGCCGGTGGCTTCATCCACGCCCGCAAGTTTCTCGCGAGTCTGCACCAAGAACTGTGGCAGTCCGCCAATCGTCGCTTTCATCGGTGACGAGAATGCGCTGCCGTTCATGCCGCCGCTGTCTTGCAGCGACCGCCAAACCGTCTCACCGTTTCGCTTGTTGAGCTTCACGAACGAGGCTCCGGCCTGAACGTAAACGTGGTCGCCATCGACCAGCGGCGACGACACGCATCCGAACGTCGGCAGCGGCGATTTGAATCGCTCGACGAAATCGACTCGCCAGCGTTCCTTGCCGGTCGCCGCGTCGAGACAGACCAGCACGTCACGCATCCCCGCGACGAACAGCGATTCGCCGTCGTAGGCCGGAGTCGCTCGAATCCATTCGCCGTTCTCCCACGCGAAGAACGGAACCGATGTCGCTCCCGGCCATTCAGCGGTCCACAAGACTTTGCCATCGGCCCGCGACAACGCCTGCACGACCTCGGTTTTCTTGCCACGAGTCTCCGTGACGAAGACTCGATCCTCAGCGACGATCGGCCCGGAATAGCTCGGCCCCAGTTCAACTCGCCATTTCCGAGCGAGCGTGGCTTCATCAACGCGATCCGGCCAAGCGGGTGTCGTTGCGGCCTGCCCATCTCGCGAGGGACCGCGCCACTGCGGCCACGTCGCCGTTGGATCGGCGGCGAACACAGTCGTAGCCACGTTCGCCAGAACGTGGGCCAAGCACATGAAAACCCACGTTCTGGCGAACGTGGCTACTGCGAAATCGGATCGGGAGAATGTCATCGGTGCCTCAAGCATTCTTTCTTGGTTTGCGAGTCTTCTTGGGAACAACCTCAGTTTGTCGACGCAATGTTTTGGCGAACTCTTCGAGATGCCGCATCGTGTCGCAGAAGGCGGAGTATCGAAGCCGCGTCCGAATCTCCGTCGTCAACGCTCGCCCGCCGACAACGACAGCGGTGTTGATCTTGGACGCGGCCTCGAACAAGCGATTGAATCCGGCGATGAAGGCCGACTCGTCCGGAACGAACGAAACGCTCAGCCAGAACATTTCTGGCTTGTGCTGTTGGATCGCAGCGACCATCGAATCAAACGGGATCGACGAACCGAGCAACCGGGTCTCCCAACCGACCGCACGAAGCACAATCTCGGACATCGTCACCGGCAGCGAGTACTGATCCCCTTCAACAGTCGCGCCCAGCGCGACGAGGCCAGAGTTCGGCGGCGTCTGCTTCGACCGCAGTTCGTGCAGGACTCGCAGAGCGATCTGACACGAACAACGCTCTTGATAGATGTCGGCTTCGTTGCATTCCCACTTCTCACCGATGGTCCGAAACGCCACGGCGATGACTTCGTCGAAAATCTGACTCACCGGCTGAGCGGCCAGGAACAAATCAAAAACGATCGCGCGGCAAGCTTGTTCGTTGTTGGTGAGCAGTCCCTCAACCAACCGTTCGGCACAGTTCTCAATCCTTCGCGCCTTGCGATTGTCGGTTCCCGGCATGGCCAGAAGTCGCGGTTCGACAACCGCATGGTTTTGCTCACGCACGAATCGCAACGCTTCTTGAACGGGAATCCGCCGATGCCCGCCCGCCGTCTTCACCGTCGTCAACAGACCCTGATCGCACCAGCGCTTGAGCGACGATTCACTGACCCCGATCGCTGCGGCCACTTGTTTGGGTGAAAGAAGCTGATCCATGAAAGCCAATCGAGGTGTGAGGCACCGAACGGGACATCTCTAAATGCAGTACGGGCAATCTTGCCCGTCCTGTTCTGGAGTTTCGCAGAACGACGTCACGAGTTCCCAGCCTACGGCCGCTTGCACCTCGGCGCGGTGGACGCTGATTTCCTTCGGGGCCACAATCCCCAGCCGCACTTGGCGTCCACGGACTTCGAGCACTCTGACTCGAATATTGTCGGCGATCACGATTTCTTGATCGGCTTTCCGAGTTAACACAAGCATCGCGCGTCCTCCTTGAAAACAGGTTTATGCGGCCAGGTAGCCAGCGCTTTGGGAACTGGCTTTCGGTTTAAGAACCAGCCCCTGAAGCCTTGTTCTCAATGCCTGGCTGTTTCAGGCGTTTCTTCAACGCATCTTGAGCATACCGCAACTCGACCAGCTTCCCAACATAAAATCATCCAAATCGTCCATTTTACTGAAACTAAGAAGTCTATGATCGCCAATCCTGATTTGCATTATTTCTGATATATTTTGGCTATTTCGGCAATCTTCTTTGTTTTGTCGGTTGTCTCTGCTGTTACAAAACGGTCAAATCATTCATCGAATGCGCCAACGAGAAACGCCACGCACGACCAGAACGACAACCTTTAGACCGAGGAGATCACGATGCCAGCAGTATTGGACCGACGATTTCAGATCGAAACCGAACATCCGAAGAAGAACGGCCATCAGTTGGCGTCTTCATCGGGCAAGAGTCGAGCGACTCCAGTGGTGGACTTGGCAGCCATCGAACAGGCCGTCCGCACGATTCTGGAAGCCGTGGGCGAAGACCCAGACCGCGACGGCTTGCTGGAAACTCCGCGCCGGGTGGCTCGGATGTATGCGGAGATGTTCTCTGGACTGACTCAAGATCCGGCGCGGCATCTGCGAGTCACCTTTCCAGAAGATTACGACGAGATGGTGCTGGTTCGAGACATCCGCTTCACCAGCATGTGCGAGCATCATCTGTTGCCTTTCTCTGGAGTGGCTCATGTTGCGTACATCCCAAACGGCCGCGTCACGGGGCTGAGCAAACTGGCTCGCGTCGTCGAAGAGATCGCTCGCCGTCCGCAAGTTCAAGAGCGGTTGACGCAGCAGGTCGCGGACCTGATCGAGACGGAATTGGAGAGTAAGGGAGTCGCCGTGATCATCAGTGCCGAGCACTCCTGCATGAGTATTCGCGGCGTCCGCAAGCCAGGCAGTCAGACCATCACCAGCGCGATGCGCGGCCTGTTCAAAACGAATCCAGCCAGCCGAGCCGAAGTGATGTCGCTGATCAAGAGTTGACCTGGTTCGTCAACCGTTCGCTGGCGGGGGCCAATGCTTGTGGCGTGACAGGCGCCCCTCTGATCACGACGCATCGTCCCCGCCAGTTCTTTTCAAAGTGATCGCACGCAGGCCAGACAGGAACAACACAATGATCATTCAGAAGGACTACAAGTTTTACGCGGCTCATCGCAACGAAGAGTTGGATGACAAATGCCGCAACCTGCACGGGCATCGTTACGGCGTCCGTTGTTTCTTTGAGGTCGAGCGAGCGGGAGCGATCAGCACGCTGTTTGGTGAATTTGACCAGAAGATCGAACCGTTTCTGAAAGCGGAGTACGACCATGCGATGCTGATTCACGTCGCCGACCCGCTTTACGAAACGCTCTGCGGCCACACGGAACGAACCGGCGAATCGTTGCGAATGAAATTGTTCGACGCTCCGACCAGCGTCGAAAACCTGGCCTACCAACTCTTCACAGAAATCACCGAACTCGGCTTTCGGCTCAACCGCATAGAGGTTCGCGAAACCGACACGTCGGTGGTGATCTACACCCGCGAGGACTGGGTCGACGACAGCCGGCATCCCCACCGTCGCCATGTCGTCTCAGTTTGTCCCGGCCACATCAAGGTCAGTTCGATTCGAGAGACGGAGATCCCGGCTCTCGACATTTCTTCAACCCGTTGAATTTCTGAAAGGAATCCTATGTCCCGTCAATCGAAGTCCAAGGCGTTGTATGTCCTCGCCGCTGGTGTGTCGTTTCTGCTGTCGGTTTACCTCTGGTTTAACGGCAATAAGGAACAAGGTGTGTACGTTGGTCTCTGGGTGCCGTCGATTTTGTCGTTCGGCACACTCATGTTGAAAGGAACGCCCAATGAATGACATGACAGTCTTCATCGCGGGACTCTTCGTGTCTGCCGTTGTGATCGCAGCCACCTTCATTTCCGCCATCGCTTCGGACCATCCTGAGAACCGGAACTGAAAACTCCCCCAGTCGATCAGTCCGGCAAACAATTCAGCCAAACACCAACAGGAGATTCGATCATGCAAGCGACAAAAAACGATCTGTCAGAATTGAAACGCATTCCGTTAGCAGTGCTGCTCAATCAAGCGCTCGCTGAATTGATCGACTTGCAGCTTCAAGCGAAGCAGGCACATTGGAACGTGAAGGGGCCGAACTTCATCGCTCTGCACGAGTTGTTCGATACCGTCTCCGCAGATGCAGCCGCCTTCGCAGACAGCGTCGCCGAGCGAATCACGGCACTCGGTGGCCAGGCCGAGGGGACCATCAATGTGGTGGGGCGTCGCACCACACTGCGGGCCTATCCGGTGGAGATCGTGGCCGGACGGGATCACGTTGAAGCGCTCTCGACCTCAATGGCGGTCGTCGGCAAATCGATCCGTAGTTCAATCGACCGAGCCGTCGAACTTGGTGACGCCGACACCGCCGACCTGTTCACCGAGATCTCGCGCGGGCTGGATAAGAAACTGTGGTTCGTCGAGTCGCACCTGCACGGGAATGCGTGAATTACCCCGGCAGTAATCAATGCCAGGAATGATTGATCATGGCACCAGTGACAACTTGGATGAAACAGAGCCCAACGCCGAGACGCAGGCCCCGAGTTCGATGGGGGCTTTGCTGTCAGTTCGCGATCGAGCCAATTCAATTTCGAACGACAACAGCAACGTCATTGCTGCGATTGTCGCTCACGGAGCGGCTCCGCAAGGTTTCGGACCTCTGCCTGGCCAATGCAGAATCATTGCTCGCGGCATTGCGATACTGTGCCGAGCACGCCATCGGCTGCTTCCGGATTCCGAGTTCAATTCTGCCGATCAAGACGCATCCCGAAGCTGGCTATCGGGTCGATGACTTGCCGGACGCGACGAGCATCATTGAGACGTTTCGGCGCTGCGGAGATTTCGCGGCCGAACAGGACATTCGGACGTCATTTCATCCGGATCAATTCGTCGTGCTGAACTCGCCGCGCGAGGATGTGGTCGCAAGGTCTATTCAGGATTTGGAGTATCACGCGGAAGTCGCTGAATGGGTCGGCGCGGATGTCATCAACATTCATGGCGGCGGAGCCTACGGCAATAAAGGGTCCGCACTGGCGGCGTTCGCTTGCAATGTGAATCGACTTTCGGAGGGTGTTCGATCGCGGCTGACGATTGAGAACGACGACAAGACTTACACTCCATCCGACCTTCTTTCGTTGTCTCGCTTTACCGGTTTACCGGTCGTTTACGACGTTCATCATCACCGCTGCTTGCCCGACGAACTAAGCATTGAAGATGCCACAGCAGCGGCCATCGATACCTGGAATCGCGAGCCGCTGTTTCACATTTCGAGTCCGTTGGCTGGCTGGTCCGGGCCGAAACCCGCGCGGCATCATGACGAGATTGATATCAACGATTTT
>QWQF01000225.1 GCA_003669125.1 Planctomycetota bacterium | reverse complement strand
CGCTCAGTGACACGCGGCACGAGATCGTCGAAGGTGTCGATCAGCATCTCGCCGTATCCGGCCACGGTGATCTTCAATGCCCCGACGCGCGGCCGGAGAGTCGCCGTCAGAACGGGAGAGGTCTGATTGACCGTCACTGAGTAAGTCAGGTCGTCCCCGTTGGGATCGAAGCCGTCCAACGGAATCATCAACGGCGATCCCGCCAGCAGCGTTTGCGTCGCGATCGTCGCCATGCCCGGAGTGAAGCCTTGCGGAATCGCGATGTTGGCCTGCGCGGCGAGAGCAGCCAGCGTCTGATTACCGACCAACCGCGATTGACCCGCGAAGACCCAGGTCGGGGACGTGGTTGTAATGTTGTTGGCGTTCGCCGTGGAATTCAGCGAGTGATCGGCGTTGGTGACTTCCACGAAATTGAGGAACTGAGCGCCGTCGCCGAACAGTTGCCGCTGCGTGGTGGTCGTCGCGTCCCACGCTGCGCCGTACAGCGTCGCTCCGCCGTTCTTCAAAGCCTTGGCAAACGCCGCCAAGTCATCGACCGGCGTGCTCGCGTCGAGCACCAGTCGCGGCTCCAACGGCTCTGCGGACATGCTGACTTCGGCGTGACCGAACGGTGCGGCCGAATTCCGGCGACCAGCGGTACGACGTGTGTTCTTCGACCAATCCGCGCGTCGAGTCCAACTCGACAACCACGATGAGAATTTCATCCGAATTCGTCCTTCCTTGGCGGCCCAACGACAGCACCTCAAATCCCTGAGGTGCAGGCGGCTTTTAGTCGCTTCGGAAAGGAGCGTGGAACGGCAATTCTTACCGTTTCGGGGACTTGCAGAGACTCGTTGCGGAGGTCCGCCGGCCGATCGGAAAATTCTGCCGGTCGACCGCGTTGATCTCGAGGGCCTACTCCGCTTTGCGAGTGAGCTCGTGGAAGAGTTCCAGCAACCGACGCGTGATCGGTCCGGGCTTGCCGTCGCCGATCACGCGGCCGTCGAGACTCACAACCGGCACAACTTCAGCGGCAGTGCCGGTCAAAAACATCTCGTCAGCGACGTACAGGTCGTGGCGGATCAGCGTCGTCTCTTGAGTCGCGATGCCCGCCTCGCGAGCGAGTTGCAGCACGGCGTTCCGCGTGATCCCTTCCAGGATGCCTGCGTCCGGCGACGGAGTTTTCAGCACGCCGTTCTTGAGGATGAAGATGTTGTCGCCAGTGCATTCGGCGACCTCCCCTTTGTGGTTGAGCATCAGCGCCTCGACGGTGCCGGCGTCGGTTCCTTCGATCTTGGCCAGGATGTTGTTGAGGTAGTTCAGCGACTTGATCCGCGCCGGCAGCGCGGCCGGGTGATTGCGGATCGTGCTGGCCGTGATCAGGTGCATGCCGTTCTCGTAAATTTCGGCCGGGTAGAGCGTGATCGTGTCGGCGATGATGATGATTTGCGGGTTGCTCGTGCGGCGAATGTCCAAGCCGAGCGATCCCGCGCCGCGAGTCACGACCAGCCGGACGTAGCCGTCGGTGATTCCGTTCGCCGCGACCGTCTCTTTCGTGGCTTGGATCATGGCGGGCGGCGAGATTGGAATCTCCAGACGGATCGCCTTCGCGCTCTCGTACAACCGCTCGATGTGGTCTTTCAGCAGGAACACATTCCCACCGTAGACGCGAATTCCCTCGAACACGCCGTCACCGTACAAGAGGCCGTGATCGAACACGCTGACCACCGCCTGCTCTTTGCCGACAAGCTGGCCATTCAAATAAATCTTCATCGTCCTGCACCTGTCCAAGTTTGTTTTTCGCCACGAGATTGTGGGCGGGCGAAGTTAGAAACCGTCCGAAGGAAATGAAAGCCCGCGCAGTGTCGCGACCGGCACACAGCCCGTCGCATCCGCTTGATGCTGGCCGTCGCAGGGCACTACGCTTGCCAACCATAAGCTCAGACCGAGTTCAATCTCTGGAGTCATTCCGATGCCCGACGTGCTCATCAATCTTTATAGCGACACGGTGACGAAGCCCTCGGCCGCGATGCGTGAAGCAATCGCTCGTGCCGAAGTCGGCGACGACATGTCGGGTGAGGATCCCACCGTGAACCGCCTCGAAGCGTTGATGGCCAAGACACTGGGTCATGAAGCTGCCGTCTTCGCCTGTTCCGGAACACAGTCGAATCAAATGGGTGTGAAAACGCACTGTCTGCCCGGCGACGAACTGCTGATCGAAGCGGGCGGCCACATCGCCTGCTTCGAAGCGGGTGGCCCCGCTGTGCTCAGCGGAGTCACATGCCGGACGATCCCCGGCACGCTGGGCATGTTGGACGTCGCGGACCTTGAAGGCAAAGTGCGAGCGGACAACCAGCATCTCTGCGTCACGCGGTTGCTGTGTTTGGAGAACACGACCAACGTCGGCGGTGGCCGAGCCTGGCCGCTCGATCAACTCGCGCGCGTTTGTGGCTGGGCACACGACAACGGATTGAAAACGCATCTCGACGGAGCACGGCTCTTCAACGCATGCGTTGCGAAGGGCTGTTCAGCGGCGGAGATCGGGCAGCACTTCGACACGATCTCGATCTGCTTTTCGAAGGGGCTTGGCTGCCCGATGGGTTCGGTCCTCGTCGGCAGCACCGACGACATTCGCAAGGCACGTCGCGCCCGCAAGCTGTTCGGCGGTGCGTTGCGTCAAGCGGGAATTGTTGCGGCAGCGGCGGTCTACGCGATGGAGAACAACGTCGAACGGCTCGCAATCGACCACGACAACGCGAAGACGCTCGCTCGCGAGATCGCCAAGATCGACGGCCTGTCGATCCAAGTCGAAGACGTCGAAACGAACCTCGTCTTCTTCGAGGTCGATCCGAAGCTCGGCAACGCTGGGCAACTCGCGGCCGCGTTGCTGGAACGGGGCGTGAAGATCGGAGCCTCCGGCGCGCAGCGGCTCCGAGCCTGCACGCACCTCGACGTCAGTCGTGATGGCGTCATGCAAGCCGCTGAGATTCTGCGGCAGACGGTCCAAGCGGGATTCCGTCAGTACAAGGGCTCGGCGACCGGCCCGTATTCGCGCGCTTGAGTTGGCTCGCGTCGAAACTTCTCACGACGGTTTCTCTTGTGACGTGCAAGAATTCGTCACTGCGGAAACCACAGACCGACTTTCACGGTTGGCGAAACCTTGCTTGCGCGGACAAGCCGCTGACATTCGACCGGAGTTTGAGTGCGGACGACGCTCAATCGGCAGCACCGTCCTTTCCGACACGAGAGAGCAGGGCAGATTAGAGCGCTCGCTCTTTTCTCCGTAAGCTCCAAAGGTGTTCGGCATCATGCTCCGAATGAGTTGGCGATTTCGTTGTCTGTCCGCGGCGGCCTTGTCCACCGTGACTTGGTTGGCCCCGCAGTTTGTGGGTGCTCAAGAAGCTCTCGTGCCGCCAACTCAACCGGCCGTGTCTGCCGCTTCGGAGACGTCAGCGATCCAGAGCGTCAAAGAGGCTCCACTGTCCGTCGCGTTTCGTGAGTATCTGAACGCTCCGCACTTCCTCGGCGAAGAGTTGAAAAACATGCCGCTCTTCGGCGACGACTGCGAGCCGAGCGGACTCACGCTGTCCTACGGCGGCGAGATTCGGCACCGCTACATGGACGAAGACAATCGTCTTCGTCCGGGTGGGCCGGGACGCAGCACTTATGACTTGTATCGTTGGCGTCAGTACGTCGATCTGAAGTGGGACCAAGACGTCCGAGTCTACGTCGAGGGCATCGACGCCTCGATCGACAACAATGAACTCGCCGTCACCGGCATCGACAAGAACCGCTGGGACATCCAGAACGCGTTCTTCGATTTGAAGATCGCCGAGCGCGACGACAAGCCGGTCTATTTCCGAGCCGGTCGTCAAGAGTTGCTCTACGGCGCGCCGAGCGGCGTCAGCCCCGGCCAGCAGGTGATCTCACCTCTCGATTGGGGCAACACGCGCCGGAACTTCGAGGGCTTCAAGCTGTTCAGCAAAGGCGACACCTGGGACATCGACCTGTTCGCCGTCCGTCCGGTCAACACCGCCAACCCGACCGGAGGGACCGGAGGACGTCCCGCGGTGGCCTCACTCGCTGGCCCGGCGGCGGTCAGCATCTGGGACAATCGATTTGACCATGCCGATGACTCGCGCTGGTACAGCGGCATGTACTCGGTCTACCGAGGGATCAAAGACAACACGATCGAGCCATATTATGTCTGGCTGCAAACGGATTCGGCCCAGCATGTCGCCGGCTGGGCCGACGGCAATCGGCACACGCTTGGCCTGCGCTGGACGATGACGAAGCCAATCAAGGATGAGTGCGATCAACCCTGGATCGTCTTCGCCACGGACACGGAAGGGGCGTATCAATTTGGCGAGGACAATGGCCTGGATGTGCAGGCGGGTTTCTTCACGACCAAGCTGGGCACGACGTTCTCGCAGGTGGCGTGGACACCACAATTGTCGTTCATTTACTACTGGGGTTCGGGCGACTCCGATTCCACCGACGGCAAGAACACGACCTACGACGTCTTGGTCCCGTTGAATCACGCCTACTGGGGCATCATCGACAATTTCGCAGGCCAGAACCTCAATGACGTCGCGCTGCAAGCGACGATCAAGCCGCACGCAAAACTGACGGGCGTGGCAGCGATGCACTGGTTCACTTTGGACACCGCTGCGGATCGCATCTACAACGTCGCCGGAGCGCCGGTCGGCTCGGCGACAGGCACCGGTTCGGACCTCGGCCAGGAACTCGATCTGATCGCAACCTATTCCTGCAACCCGAACTTTGACGTTCAATTCGGGTACAGTTGGTTTTGGTACGGCAATCGCGTCATCTCAAATTCTTCGCCGACAGTTCCCAATCAGGATGCAACACAGCTCTACATTCAAACGTCGCTGCGGTACTAACCGGCCTCGGGTCGACTCGGCCGGAGCGTTTGCGTTTGATGAATTGGGCTCGCGACAGCCGATGAATACCAGCCGAGCCAACGGTCGTGTTCAACCTGAAGAGAACCTGAATTCCTCCAAATTTCTGATTCACGCATTGAGCATCGCTCCGTTACGCTCCTCAACGATGTCGCCCGTCCAGACCTATTTACTGTGCCGCACCAGCCGATTTGCACTCGTTGCGATCCTGCTTGGTTTTTGGTTTGGCGGCGAGCAAACGTGCCAAGCGAGTTGCGGTGACTACTTGGCGCATCCCGGTGGCCAAGCGCAGGCCGATGGCTCAGACGCCTCGCACCGAATGCCGGCGGCCCCCTGCCGTGGAGCCAACTGCTCGCGGCGTTCCGAGACTCCGCCTCTCCCGACTCGGCCGACGGTCGAGACTTCATCGATGGAGTGGGCGTGCGTGCTGCAGCAGATTCGCGATCAGCACATCGATTCGTCGGAGTGGTCGCTGGAGTCTGGCAAAGTGCTGGCTCGTCATTTGAGCCACCAGCTAAAGCGACCGCCGCGAGGCTAGGTCCACTCGACGAGAACGACGCGCCTGCGCGATTTTCTGCCCTGCGCTCTCGCATCGTTTTGACGTGGCCGTGTTGCGCCGAGCGATGATCTGTGATCGCTCAAATCCGGCGAGCAGGTGCCATCCTTGAGTCGGGTGAATCGCCGCAGAGAACTCGACACGCGACGAACTCGTGTCAGCAAATTGCGCTTTTCTTTCGTCAAATTCCGCACGGAGATTCCGTCGGGGATTTCGTTCTGTGCGTTGATTCCTGTTTTCTTTTTTGGGAGCTGCAACGATGTTTCGTTCACACAAACTCTCCACGGTTCGTCGCGGTTTCACGCTGATCGAACTGCTCGTCGTCATCGCCATCATCGCCATTCTGATCGCGCTACTGCTGCCCGCCGTGCAGGCCGCTCGCGAAGCCGCTCGGCGGGCGCAGTGCAAGAACAACCTCAAGCAGATTGGTTTGGCACTCCACAATTATCACGACACGAACAAGATGCTGCCGCCAGCAAACGTCAACAACATTTCGATCTTTGCTCGACTGCTGCCGTTCATGGATCAGCAGGCTTTGTTTCGGCAAGTCAATTTCAACGTCGCCTACAACCACGTCTCCAATGACTCTGTCCGAACGAAGCAACTTCCGGGCTTTCGATGTCCTTCCGATTCCGACGGAGGCACGATCGCCGCACTCGGCGGAGCCAACAATTACTACGGCAACGCCGGTAGCGAGATTTGTTACACGCTCCCCTCGACGACGGTCGGTGGCGCGAACTACGGAATGCCGCCGCCGAGCGGCATCTTCTACCAGAGCAGCAGCATTGGCGGACGGGACATTCGCGACGGGCTCAGTTCGACCGCCGCGTTCTCTGAGCGATTGCTGGGTGACGGCAATAACGGCGTCAGTACGCCGGAGTCGGACACCTATCAGCCGGGGACGTATCCGGCGACGCCGGATCAAGCGCTCGCGGATTGTCTCGCGATCAACACGTCGGACCTCACCAAGCAAGGTTTCTCGGATGTCGGTGCACCGTGGCTGCGCCCGTATCACTCAACGACGATGTACTACCACGTCGCGCCGCCGAACAGTCGGTCGTGCATGTATCCCCCCGGTCGCATCATGACCACGGCATTCAGCCGACACGTTGGCGGCGTTCACGTCGCGATGTGCGACGGTGCCACCCGCTTCGTCAGCCAGACAATCTCATTGCCGGTGTGGCGAGGCTTGGGAACTCGTGCCGGCAAGGAAGTTCTGGGAGCATTCTAACAGGAGCTTATGGCCATGTTTCTCGTCGTGAGTGTTCGTCGGTGTAACCTGCTGGTGGTGGTCAGTCTGTTGATGGTTGCCTGCGTTGGTTGTGGTTCCGGGCCTTGGAAGTTGGATGTCGATGTCGCGTGCGAATCGCTGGAAACATCCCTCAAGGCCTGGAAGGCGGGCGAGACGCCAGTCGTTCTGGAGCAGAAGTCTCCCAAGATCATCGTGGGAGACGTCGACTGGAAAGCTGGCAAGAAACTTCTGGAGTTCAAGATCCGAGACAGCGACTCGAACGAAGGGACCAACCTTCGCAAGTTTGTCGAGCTGACCCTGCAATCCGAATCCGGCCAGCCGATCCGTGTGGATGCGGCTTATCTCATCAGTACCCGTCCCGTCATCACCGTCTTTCGACAAGAGACCGAGTGAATGGAGGTCATCATGCGTTCGATGTTTCTTGGTCTCGTGGCAGCCGTCACCGCCACGAGTGCTGTTGCGGCGGATTCGCTGAATGCGCCGCGTCCCGTGCCGCTGACTCGGCCAGAGATGAAGCGAGCTCTTGAGGACATGAAGGGGCGCACGCCGCGCATCCCTTTGCCGGAATTGACCGAAGCCGACAAGGAAAAACTCGGTGAACGCGGATCGAGCTACGAAAGTCGGCTGCGATATCACTACATGCCGTCCACCGAAGGGCAGGGGGCGGGAGGCTCCGGTCGTGGAACCGGCGGCACTGGACTCGGCCGCAGCAACGATCCCGATCTGACCCTGGACTATGGCTTCACGGTCGAGTTGTTCTGGATCGCCTCGCGAACCAACAACTGCCAGTATTGACTGGGTCATCAAGAATCGAAGCTCGCGGTCGCGGGCTTAAGCGAAGATCAGATTGCGGCGCTGGATGGTGACTGGTTGGAACACAAACCGGCTCAGCGAGCGGCTTATGCGTTCACGCGCACGCTGACCTACGAACCGCATCGTCTCGGCGACGCGGACTTCGTCGAACTCCGCAAGCATTACACCGACAAGCAAATCCTGGAGATCATCTTGGCCGTCGCCGGCTACAACTCGATCAACCGCTGGAAAGAGGGAGCGGGGATTCCGCAGTCCTCCAGTGGTGGAAACTTCGGCAGCCGACGGCCCGAAGGTGCCAACGCAGGAGCCGAGAAGCTCGCTGACAAAACGGAGCGTCCGGCCGAAAAGTCTCACAACTATCTGACCCCGACTTCGCCGAAGTACCAGAACGTGATCACCAAAGTCGTGCCACTGGTGATCGACGCGAAATCTGGCAAGCCCTCCACGCAGACGGTCTTCCGCCGTGCGCCGCTGGAATCGAGAGGGGACGTGACGAAAGCGTTGAACGCCGCACGGCAGCGAACGCCGCGATTGCCGTTGGTGGAGGACGCCAAGGCGAGAGAACTCGTGCCCGAAGGTTTTCCGGAAGGAGCGTTGCCGCAGTGGGTGCGACTGCTGGCCACTTTTCCGACGAGCGGGAAGGGCCGCATCGCCAGCATTCACTCGTCCGAAGCGCGTGGTGATCTCAAGCCGTTATTGAAAGCTCAAGTCAGTTGGATCATCGCTCGCCAAGACCGTGCTTGGTACGCGCTTGGGCAAGCTCAACAACGTCTTCGCGAGTTGGGTTGGTCCGATGACCAAATCTTCAAACTCGACGGCGACTGGTCGGAGTTCACTCCGGCCGAGCGTGCTCAGTTCCGATTGGCTCGGCAGTTGGCCGCGTCTCCGATCATGCTCACCGACGCCGAAACGACTGAAGCCGTGAAACAGATTGGCCCGCGTGACGTTGTGCAACTCATCAGCTACACGACCAACCGCGCCTCCTTCAACCGCATCACGGAAGCTGCTGGGCTACGGATTGAGAAGTCACTTTGACAAATCCGGCAGCGGCACTTGGGCGCGAGTCATCAGGTACGCGAACAGATCGCGCACCTGCTCGGCTGACAGCGGTTGCAGCAGTCCGTCGGCCATTAACGACTGCTTGGATTGCTGTTGAATATCGATATCGAGGCGTTCGATTGTCAGCGTGTCCGTCGGCGTGATGAGCGTCACGGTCTTCTCGTTTCGCGCCGTGATGACCCCGGTGAGCACGCGACCGTCGGCCAACTCCAGAATCGTCACGCGGAAGTCGGCCGTGACGACCGCGCTGGGATCGACGATGTTTTCCAGCAAGTAGTCGATGTTGTGCCGCTGCGCGCCGGTCAGGTCCGGTCCACGCCGGCCTCCCTCGCCGTAGAGCGTGTGACACGCAGAGCACGTTTTGACGAAGACCGCTCGGCCGCGACGCGTGTCAGCGCGAGCCAGCGTGTCCGGTGTCAGTTCCGCCTTCAACTTTGCGATGAGTTGGAGTTTGTCTTCCGGACTGTCGCGCAGTTCGCCCCACACTCGGCTGAGCTGTGCGGTCAGCTCTTTGTTTTCGAGATTGCGAATCTGCCGCGCGTGAAACGCCGACAGGTCGTCGCGCGGGATTTTGCCCTCCGCAACCGCGTCGAGCAGCGTGCCCGCCCACGTCGCGCGAGTCACCAGCACCGCCAACAATTGCGGACGCTCGGAAGCGTGAAACGAGCGGTAGGCCTTCACCAGTTTCGCGCCCAGCGTTGGATCGTCTTCGGCCGCCAAACCGCGCACCGCAGCCACGTTGACGAACCGCGTGCTGAGCAACTCGGCACACAGTTCCCGCACGCCCGGAGCGCGAGCGTCGATCAGCGTTTGCAGCGCAGTCTTTCGCGCGGCGAGGTCCGCCTCCTTGTCGAGGGCGACCTTCTTCAATTCATCCAGCGCACGGCCATCGCCGAAGAGCGCACTCAGACCACGAGCCTTTTCTCGCAGCTTCTCGTCGTCGCTCTCCATGATCCGCGAGAGAAATGCTTCCCAGGCGGACGGCTGAGAAACCTTGCGCCAGCCGACGAACGCCTCGCTCATCCCGTCCAGCACGTCGGACTAAAACTCGATCGAACGAGTGCTCGCCTTCCGAAGAAGCCAACTCAGCTCGACGGGTTGCGTTTCAACTTCTTCGGCGACTCGCCGAGCAATCAGCCGCCGAGTGGTCGGCCATTCACATTGTCTCGCCAGTTCCACGAGTTGTGCGACAAGCTCGTTGTCTAAGGACGACAGGCCGTACCAAACCAGCAATGGCAAGTTGTGGTCGTCGGCATCTTCCTTCCGCGCGATCGGCGACGGATTGCCCTGCTCGGTGTTGGGAGGCGACGGGAACTCGTCGGCGGCTGCGAAGCGAGCGCTGAGCACCAATGACAACACAACGAAAACGAATCGATTCATGAAGGCTCACACTCTTTCACGCTCTCACGTTCTGCGTGGGAACGAGAGCGCATCATTGCGGCTTGGCTGCATCGGAGCCACTCAAAACACTTTGCAGAGCGTCACGTAATTGATCCGCCAGTTTCGGACCGCCGCCGACGAAGAGTCGGGCGACTTTGCCCTCGCGATCGATGATGACTGTTTGCGGAATCGCGGTCGCCTGGTACTTGCCTGCGGCGACTCCGTCGATGCCATCGAACGACGAATTCGATTCGCTCGAATTGGATCGGCACACCGAGTTTCATTTGTTGTCGCGGTTGCTGGCCGAGACGACGACCGACATCGGCA
This sequence comes from Planctomycetota bacterium, assembly GCA_003669125.1. GTDB lineage: Bacteria > Planctomycetota > Planctomycetia > Planctomycetales > Planctomycetaceae > SXKJ01. The sequence goes on along the minus strand of QWQF01000225.1, from coordinate 22,353 downwards.
CCGTCGGCCAAGAGATGCATACTCTGATGCCTGACTTCGAGCAGTGATGGGTGGCGGCTCGGTGGTGCCGATTCTCGATGCGAAGGATGGACTGGATTCCGTCGAAAAGTTGCAGAGTGCCGAGCGCTCCCCCAGTCTGTTCTTGGTGGACATCGAGATGCGATACAGCGTCGGCGGCCGAAACGTAGATATCCTGGTGATCAAAGCGTTGGGTGCGATCGGGAACTGCAAAACTTAGCGGGGTAATTCCGCACGACCGTCGCAGATGGCCTGAGATTGGAGATTGGAGATTGGAGATTGGAGATTGGAGATTGGAGATTGGAGATTGGAGATTGGAGATTGGAGATTGGAGATTGGAGATTGGAGATTGGAGATTGGTCATCCGCTGACCCAAATAGCCAATCGCCAACGACCAATAGTCAATGACCAATTCTGTGTTCATCGGTCGTTTGCACCTCGCCGCGACACTCCATACCTTCCCGCCGCTGTCTGCGATCACGTCCTCCCAGACTCGGTAATTCCGATGATCCTCTCCGGCAATGAGATCAAAGCCCAGCTTGGAAAAAATATCGTCATTGAGCCGTTCTGCGAAACGCAGCTCAATGCGAACAGCTACAACCTGCGCCTGCACAACGAGCTGCTGGTCTACGAAGAAATCGTGCTCGACATGCGTCGGCCGAATCGCTTTCGCCGCTATACGATCCCGGACGATGGCTTCGTCTTGAACCCGAATCAGCTCTATCTCGCCCGCACGATGGAGCGGACGGAGACGCACAACCTCGTGCCGATGCTGGAAGGTCGCTCGTCGGTTGGCCGCTTGGGCTTGTTCGTGCATGTGACGGCCGGGTTCGGCGACGTTGGCTTTTGTGGTTTTTGGACGTTGGAGATGTACGCGATCCAGCCCGTGCGGATTTATCCGGGCGTGCCGATCTGCCAGATTTTCTACCACCAGATTCATGGCGACATCACCGAGTATCGCAGCGACAAATATCAAAACAACCACGACATCCAGCCCAGCATGTTGTTCAAGGAATGGCAGGCTCAGAAAGACCCGCAAATGCGACTGGCGTTCGGTGGCGAGCAACGGGCTGAAGTGTGAAGCACTGAGAATGGCGGCTCGTTCTGGAATCGGAGTGGCCGGATGAAGTCAGCGGGGACGACTCACAAGGCATGGCGGTTGGAGCAAGTCGTTGCCGGCGGGCAAACGGGAGTCGATCGCGCGGCGTTGGATGTGGCTTTGGAGTTGGGCATCCCGTGCGGTGGTTGGTGTCCGAAAGGACGTCGCGCCGAAGACGGTTCAGTCCCCGCGTCGTACCCGTTGAAAGAATCTCCCACGGCCAACTATGCTGAGCGGACGGCGTTGAACGTGAAAGACTCCCAAGGCACGCTGATTCTTTCGCTGGGATCGTTGCGTGGCGGAACCGCGCTGACCAAAACGTTCGCTGAGCGATACCGCCGGCCGTGCCTGGTGGTCGATTTGCGTGACGTGACGACGCAGTCGGTTCACGATTGGTTGGAGGCGAACTCGATTCGAGTCCTCAACATCGCTGGGCCACGCGAAAGTTCGCAGCCGGGAATTGCGAGACAAGCTGCGGCGTTCTTGCGGACGTTGTTCGGCCAAATCAACCCGACGCGTAAGCGAGAGGCCGTGCTCAAAACCCCTCGCTTGCGCGTCGGGTTGGCGTGAGACGGCGAACCTCTCAACCGGATGCGCCGAGGAACGGCAGTTCGCGTTCGACCGCCAGCTTGGCAACGGCGAAGGCGCACGCCGCGTCAGAGACTTGCGGACCGAACAGCTCTGGCAGCGAGGTGATGGTCGCGTTTTGCAATCGAGGCGTGTTGGCTGCGACTCGTCGAGCGAGGAACGCTCCGCTGCCGGAAATCAGCACGTTGTCGCAAGGCCCTGGCATTCGTGAAGCGACTCTGTCGGCGGCTTCACACAACCGTCGAAGCTGCGTCGCCGCGATGTGCTCGGCGATGTGGTGCGTGTCCGCGGAAGTGATCTCGGTGATGTCACCGCCGATGGACCGCGCGATTCGGTCGTGAGCGGCAGCCAACGTCGCCGGCCGGCCGTTGGCGGTCAAACAGTCGGCGGAGTTCTCTGCAATGTCGCCCAACGTGAGATAGACGTCGAAGATCGTTGCGAACAATTCGGCGGCGAGGGCACAATCGGTTCCCGCCAGCGGAACGCAATTCGTCAGCGCACACAACGGGGTGCGTCGCACTCCGCAGTAAACCAACTCGCCCGATTGTAGACGTTCGATGTCAGTACGGCCGGTCGGCAACGGCAGTCCATCGACCAACGGAATGAGATCGGTCGTTGTCGAACCAATATCGATGAGCATCGCCGAACCACGCGGGACCAAGCGGCCCACAAACGTCGCCTGCGCGTGCCAGTTCGCGGCGGCCGTGAGCCTTGGTTCGTCCCGCGCCTCTTGTGTTGAGGCGAATTCTCCGGATGTTTGCCAGACGCAAATCGGTCGTTTCCCGGCGATGACTTCGACGGTTCGCAGCACTCGGTCGATGCCGTCCGCCTTGGTCGTGAAGCAATCGGCTAGCTCGGCGGTCATCGTCACGGCGAGCAGTTCTGCGGCTGAGAAGCGGTCCATGATCGGGACCAGCACGTCGATCAAACGATCCGGCGATCGCCAGATTTCCAACGGGATCGACAGCGCCTCGGCAGTCTCTGTCGCCGCTTTGATGTTTGCTCCTCCGATGTCGAGACCAAGCACGCGCATGTTGATGACTGTCAGTTGTGAGTGTCGCTTCGAAAGTGGAAACTGCCGCCAATCTCGCGACGCAGAATAGTCCTGCGGAGGCGATCCGAGAATGCACCGCGGCGCGCGATTCGAATCAGAAAGAGAGCGGGATGATGTCCGATTGGCAGAAGTTGATTGCGGCGTCCGACGTGCCGGTTGGCAGCGGCAAGGAGTTCGCCGTGAGCGGCCGGATCGTCGCGCTGTTCAACGTTGATGGACAATTCCAAGCCATCGACGGCATTTGTGCTCATCAAGGCGGACCACTGGCCAAAGGGCAACTCGTCGATGGCGTCGTGACGTGCCCTTGGCACGGATGGCAATTTCAAATTGCCAACGGTCAGCACTGCCTGAATCCGCGCATCTGCCAAACGACGTTTGAGGTCAAGGTCGAATTGGGCGACGTGTTCGTGCGGGTGTAGCGGCGAGTCGGGGACGCTCAGACTCGTATTGACGCAATTCCGGAGGTGTGCAGAATACGCCGCCCTTCGTCCGGCCTGCGTTGGATTGACGCGATCCGCGACCGAGTGCCATGCGAACGAGTCCCTGTTCGGGGGCTGGTTCGACTTGCCCGATCAATTCCGTCTCGGCTAGCAAAGGAGTGCGTCTGCCGTGAGAAAATTTCTGATTTCATCCGCTGTGTTGGCTGGCTTGGCCAGCGTGTTCGTCAACGCCTACGGCCAAAATGCGGCCACCGGCGGCACCAAGAAAGCGGTGACGCCGGCGGCAGCCGCTGCATCGCAGGCCGAGGCTCCCCACAAGATCGCGCTGATCGACATGGGCCGCGTCTTCAAGGAATACAAAAAGATCGAAGTCCTCAAAGAGGACTGGAAGTCGGAGTTCCAAGTCAACGAAGAGAACGCCAAGAAGCTGACCGCTCAAGTGCAGCAGGTCATCGAGCAAATGAAGGAGTTCAAGCAAGGCAGCCCAGAGTTCATCAAGCTGGAGAAGCAGCAGACGGATCTGGCCGCCAAGCTCGGCGCGTTCAAGCAAACGGCTCAGCGCGAGTTGCTCCGCAAGGAAGCCGAACTCCTCAAGACCGTTTATCTCGAAACGATGGACGTCGTCGAGAAGTTTTCCGAACGCTTTGGCTACACGCTAGTCATGCGATTCAACTCGGACACGTTCGAGGGTGAGGACATGAGCAAGATGCAGTTGGTGATGAACCGCGTGATCGTCTTCCACCGTGCGGAAGATGACCTGACCGACGGCGTCATCAAGTACCTCAACCGCCAGTTCGACAATGGTCAACCGAAGGCGACTGATAGCAGGCCAGGTGCTGGCACGCCGCGCATCGCGAATCAAAAGTAGTTCGGTCACTCGCGAAAGTCCGCGACATGCTGCTCCGTTCTCAACGCACTCTTCGGCAAGCAGTCGAAACGCAGGGGGTCGGTCTCTTCACCGGGACCGACGCCCGCTTGCGTTTTGTTCCGGCTCCAGCGGATCACGGGATTGCGTTTCAGCGGATCGACGTGGCAGGCTCGGCACCGATTCCTGCGAGGATTGAGTTCATTGCGAACAGTCAGCGTCGTACCGTGATTGCTCGCGATGGCGTGCAGGTCGAGATGATCGAGCATGTCATGGCGGCGCTGGCGGGACTGCAAATCGACAACTGTCTGATCGAGATCGACGGGCCAGAGGTTCCGGGTTTTGACGGCTCGTGCCGCGATGTCTGCAACCTGCTGCTCGCTGTCGGTATCGTCGAGCAAGATCGTCCGCGCGAGGTCGTCTCGTTGCTGATGCCCGTGCAAGTCGGCGCGGACGACGGCGACATCGAAGTCGTCGCTCGGCCGATGAACCACAACGGTCTGGCGATCACCTACCAACTGGATTACGGCGATCGCTCACCGATCTCGCCGCAGAATTTGACCGTCGAGATCACTCCTGAAACGTTCGTTCGTGAGATCGCCTTCGCGCGGACGTTTGTGCTCGACACGGAAGTCGCGGCGTTGCAGGCCGCGGGATACGGACGCCGTATGACGCACCAAGATCTGCTCGTATTCGATGCGAACGGTCACGTCATTGGTAACAAATTGCGAGTGGCCGACGAAGCAGTACGGCACAAGATTCTGGATTGCCTCGGAGACTTCGCCCTGATCGGCGCGGACTTGCGAGGCTACTTCAACGCCTATCGTTCCGGACACAGACACAATCACGACCTCGTTCGCCGAATTCTGGTGACTCATCAGAGTTCGCAGCGTTCCGAGGCGATTTGAGTAGGACATCACATGGCCAACCTGATTCACTCCTTGGCGTGCGTGGACCCCCAAGCGGAACTCGGTGACAACATCGAGATTGGCCCGTTTTGCGTGATCGGCCCGCATGTGAAGCTCGGCAACGGCTGCCAGTTGGCCAACAACGTGACGGTCCTCGGCCACGCGACGATCGGCGAGCGGAATCGCTTCTTCTCGAATTGCGTCATCGGTGGTGAACCGCAGGACCACAGTTATCAAGAATCAGCGACTTGGTTGGAAATTGGTGACGACAACGTCTTCCGCGAGGGGGTGACCGTTAATCGCGGTGCCGAGAAGGAAGACCACGGCACTCGCATCGGTAGTCACAACATGCTGATGTCGAACGCGCATGTCGCTCACAACTGTTACGTCGGTAACCATGTGATGCTGGTCAACGGCGTGTTGCTCGGAGGGCATGTCCATGTTCACGACCGAGCGATCGTTTCCGGCAACACGGTCGTGCATCACTTTTGCTCGATCGGCACGTTGGCGTTCATCAGCGGCGGCTGTCGCTGTGTCGTCGATGTGGCTCCCTACATGATGGCCACCGGGAGCGACAACTTTGAGGTGAAGACGATCAATCTGGTTGGCATGAGACGAGCGGGTGTGTCGGAATCGTCCATCGCGATCATCCGACAGGCTTACAAGCAGCTGTTCCGCGAGCACAAAGGAATCGCCGACGTGCGTGAGTTCTTCGCCCAGCAGCAAGACGACATCCATTCAATCGAACTGCACACGCTGCTGAACTTCATGGATATGACGAACGCCGGCAAATTTAGTCGCGGCCGGGAGGTGTTCCGCAACGCGCCTTCGATCAACACACGCGAACAACGCAAAGCGGCGTAATGAGGAAGCGTTCATGTCAGTTTTGAGAATGGCCGTGATTGGAGTCGGAGCTCTTGGCCGCCATCACGCGAGAATTGTGTCGCAGATTCCTGGTGTCGAATTGGTTGCCGTGGCGGACCCCAGCGAAGCTCAAGGCCGACTGGTTGCCGAGTCGGCGGGGACGAAATGGGTCGCCGACCACCGCACGCTCATTGACGCCGTGGACGCCGTGACGATCGCGGTACCAACCGGCTTCCACAGTCGCGTTGCCACCGATTTTCTGGAGAACGGAATTCACTCTCTAGTTGAAAAACCGTTGGCCGCCGATTTGACCGAGGCCGTGCAGCTTGTCCAACTCGCTGAGCGAACTGGGGCGATTCTGCAAGTTGGTCACGTCGAACGATTCAATCCGGCATTCCAAGCAGCTGCCAAGTTGTGTGACCAGCCACGCTACATCCGGGCCGAGCGACTCAGCCCGTTCAGTTTTCGCTCGACCGATATCGGCGTCGTGCATGACATGATGATCCACGACATCGATCTGGTTCTGTCGCTGGTCCGTTCCCCGGTCAGCCGTATCGAGGCGTTCGGGATCACTCTGATGGGGCAGCATGAGGACGTCGTGCAGGCCCGGCTCACATTTGAAAACGGCTGCGTCGCCGATCTCTCGGCCAGCCGCGTCCATCCGACGACTCGCCGCGCGGCGACCATCTGGACGGCAACTCGGTGCCTGAACGTCGATTTTGGCTCGCGCGAAGTGACGTCGTACTCCCCGTCGGCGCGACTGCTGTTCGGAATGTCGCCAGTCGAATGTGCTCGGCTGCCGGGTGCCGACATCGAGCAACTCAAGCAGGAAGTTTTTGGTTCGTTGATCGAGGTTCAAAAAGAAGTCCCGGCACCGCAAGACGCCCTCACGGCCGAGATCGCCGAATTCGTGGAGTGCGTCCGATCCGGAACCTCACCCACAGTGACTGGCACAGTGGCCGTCGCAGCGTTGACGGTCGCGGAGCGAGTTCTCGGAGTCTTGGCAGCACAGGCGCCGATTCGGGAGCCGGCCCCCCTCTCCGCCGTTCAACTCAAAGCAGCGTAAATAGCTGTCTGAGACTTGAGTTGCAGCCGCTCTGCAACAGTCAGGATCGCCACAATTGTGTGGCGACTGACGCTATTTTTACGCACATCTTCGCCTGGAACCTTGATAACAGGGAAAACCCGGCGATAATCCCGCACTTTTAACCGGCTGCTGGAAGCGGCTGGATCGGGTTTCGGCCCGATGACGCTCAGGGAGGAAGTAGTTTGGACGCGGCTTCGATTGTCGTTTCCGTAGACCCAAACCGCCCCGCTTGGCATGCCAAAATGGGTTCCCTCAATGCTGAAAAAACCTGAACTGACAGAGTATCGGACGCTTTTATTGAGCCTCCAGACGCGACTCCGCGGAGACGTCCAGCACTTGGCGGATGGTGCCTTGCACCGAGCCGACGGGGACGGTGACTCGAAAAGCCCGACGCACATTGCCGAGCTGGGAACCGACAACTACGAGCAAGACTTCTCGCTCCGGTTCGTCGAGAATGAGCAAGAGATTCTGGAGGAGATCTCCCTGGCTCTAAAGAAAATTGACACGGGAACTTACGGCCTCTGTGAGAAGTGTCTGGAGCAGGGCAAGCCTCCCGCAAAGTCCGTCATCATCAAAGAGCGTCTCCGAGCGATCCCGTATGTTCGCACCTGCATGCATTGTGCGGAGCAGCAGCGAACTCGGAAGTGGCGACGCTAGGCCGGTTGGACCTATTTCGTGGGACCGATCTGAAGACACTTGAGCGTGCGCGAGTCGCGGGCAAAGAGGTTTCCGCTGGAGAGTGCCGGCAGCGCGCGAGTCGTTGATTTGAAGATGCGAGCACGCGCGAGTTCCTGATAGCGGCGCGAATCCGTCCGCCAGAGGATGAGTTCGCCGTCGGTCGTCAGCATGAGCATTTTGCCGTCTGCTGCGATCATCGTTCCGAAACCGAAGCTCGGCTTTGACCACAGAATACGTTTCGTGCGCGGATCGAGACAGCGCAGCTCTGAGTCTTCGACGCGCTCCTGGCCGTGGATGCCGTAGACCAATCCGTCTTGGACCAGCGGCGTCATGTACTGGCTGGAGATCAGGTCGTCGCTGTTCCATTTCTCGTCGGCGGCGGTTGCGCCGATCTTGGCGAAGGTCGCGCCGACTCCGTAGTGGGCGGAAACTAGCAGATGCCCATCGAGCACGATCGGAGTCGCTCCGTTGACGGTCGGACCACGTTTCCCGAAGGGAAACTCGAATCGCACCTTGCCGGTGTCGGGATCGAGCGAGACGGTCTTCATTCGCGTCACAAAGAGGGCGTGCTTCGTGCCATCGACGGTCGCGAGGACCGGTGAGGAGTAGCTCGCGGCTTCATCGGTCGCCTGCCACACGGTTTTTCCGGTGGCGAGGTCGAACGCCACGATCCCCGCTCCGCCTCGGCTGCCTCCGACGTTGACCAGCAACTTGTCGCCCGCCACCAGCGGAGAACTGCCGGCACCGAAATAGCCTTCGGGAGCCTTGAACTCGGCGTGCGTGTCACGCTGCCAAATCTTCTTGCCGGTTTTTAGATCGAGGCAGCGCAGCGTTCCTTGAGCACCGAAGACAAACACTCGATCGCCAGCGATGATCGGCGTGCAGCGCGGGCCTTGATCGTCGGAGGAGCCGCTCGAAAAAGTCGTCGGGCTGCCGGCCTTCCACTTGGTCGTGCCGGTCTTCGCGTCCATCGCCTCCGCGACTTCTTCGTCGCCGACTCGATGAAATACGATGGCCGTGTTGCCAGCGACGGCCACTCCAGCAAAGCCTCCGCCAACGTCGCGCTGCCAAATGACTGGCGGGCCGTCCTTCGGCCAGGAGTCGGCGAGTTTTTCATCGGCAGCGGCGAGGCCATCACGGTTCGGACCAAGAATCTGCGGCCAGTCACCAGCGAGCAGCGAGCTCGCTGACAACACGACCACACACATCACGCACATAATTCGGAAGCTCAAGATCGCGACCTCCTGTCACTGGGCGGCTTTCAGCAGCTTGATGAATTCTTTCACGAACGGCGTGTTGTCCATCCAAACGCGAGCAGTGACGAAGTTGCCATCGACCACCACTTGCTGGTTGACATACTTGCCGCCGACTTGCGTGATGTCGAGCGCACATTTCGCGACGGTTGTCGCCGTGCGGCCTTTCAGGCAATCAGCCGCAGCGACGATTTCGATGCCGTGACAGACCGACGCGACTGGCTTGTTCTTCTCGAAGAAGTCTCGCGTGATCCGCAGCAGGTCTTGGTCGTACCGCAGATATTCCGGTGCTCGGCCGCCGGACAGAAACAAGCCGGCGTACTCGTCAGGCTTCACGTCGCGGAAGGCGATGTCGGCCTGCAAATGATAGCCGGCGGTCTCTTGCGTGATGTCCCATGTCGAGCCGGGCGGGATTTCGTGCAGCACCATGTGATACAGCTTCTTCTCCGGTCCCGCGACGACGACCTCGAAGCCATCTTCGGGCAGCCGAAAGAACGGATACATCGTGTCGAGGACTTCGGTCGCGTCCCCGATGACCAGCAAAACTTTGAGCATGAACGGATTCTCCTGAAACTGTCGGAACTGATGCAATGGCGGCAAAGCATATCAGCGACGCCAGAAGTTGGGAGTTCCGCCGGTCGCCAAGTCGCTAGAGCAATCCGATCTCGGCTGCCAGAATCCCGAACCAAGGAGACACTGCATGACCGCCAAGAAGAAATTCACTCCATCCGCTCGACAATACTGGCTGTTCAAGTCGGAGCCAGAAGCGTATTCGATTGCCGATCTGGCACGCGAACCGACCAAGATGACGTTCTGGGACGGCGTCCGCAATTATCAGGCTCGCAATCTTCTGCGCGACACGATTCGGCTTGGCGACCGAGTCCTCTTTTATCACAGCAACGCCGACCCGATGGCGATTGTCGGCACGGCCGAGATCGTGAAGACCGGCTATCCCGACCACACGGCATTTGATCCGAAAGACCATCACTACGACCCGAAGAGCAATCCCGACGAGCCGACGTGGTTCATGGTTGATGTGCGGCTGCTGCAAGTTTTTCCGAAGCCGGTCACACGGGATGAACTCAAAGTGTGTGCTGATCTGCGCGAGATGATGGTGATTCGGCAGGGAGCGCGGCTGTCGATTCAGCCGGTCACGGCCGACGAATGGCGAACAGTGCATCGACTCGCGGGAGTGAAAGACAAACCAACATGAATTTACTGGATCACCTTGAACGTCGCTTTCGTCGTTTCGCGATCCCGAACCTCACGGGATTTCTAGCCGGGTTCCAGGGGGCGCTGTGGCTGTTGGTTCGAGTGCTTCCGCGTCGTGCCGGACAAGACACGATTCTCGAAGGCTTCCTGTTGATCCCCGCCAAGGTCATGGAGGGCGAGGTTTGGCGTCTGGCCACGTTTGTCTTTCTGCCGCCAAGAGACGGCATTCTGACGATCTTTTGCATCTATCTGTTCTGGCTGATGGGAACGGCACTCGAGGGCCATTGGGGCACGGTGCGGTACAACTTTTATGTGTTGATCTCGGTGCTGGCGACGATTGCTGCGGCGTTCCTGCTGCCGAACGGCGGACCCGCCACGAACATATTCATCGGCTCGTCGGTCTTCCTCGCATTCGCGTACTTGTTTCCAGACTTCACGCTGAGCATCTACTTAATCCTTCCGATCCGCATCAAATGGCTGGCGCTGCTGACGTGGATTGGATACGCCTTCGTACTGGTTTCTGGCGATTGGTCAGGACGGGCCTTTGTGCTCGCCTCGATTTTCAATTTCCTGCTGTTCTTTGGTCGAGACGTTTTTCAGCGAGCGCGATCCGGCAGGCGGACGATGGAGACCGCTTTCCGCAAGGTCGCGGAAGGGAACAAGCCCTTCCACACGTGCGTGATCTGCGGCTTGACCGAGCATGACGAGCCTCACGAAGACTTCCGTATTTGCTCGAAGTGTGACGCGGGCACGTTCGAGTATTGTTCGCAGCATCTGCGCAGCCACGAGCATCGAGTGCAAGAATCGTAGAGCAGGCGGATCGCCCGCTGGCTGGCCTGAGGAGCTCCCGTGCGAGTTTTCGTTTCCGAGTTTGTTTGCGGCGGCGGTTGGCCGGGAGCCAGCCTGGAGACGTCGTTGGCTCGCGAAGGCCAAGCGATGCTGGCCGCGCTGATCGAAGACGTCGCCACGATCCCCGGTTGCGATGTCGTCACCACTTGGGATTCGCGGCTTGGTCCGTGCCCACTGCGGTATTGCGATGTGCGGCTCGTGGACTCAGCGGTGGACGAGTTGTCGCAGTTCCGCGAATTGATCCGCGACAGTGATGCGGTGTGGGTGATCGCCCCGGAGTCGAACGCCGAACTCCTGAAGCGGGCGTTGCTGTTTCGACTCGTCAACGAGACGGAGTCGCCACGATCCTCGCCTCGCCGATTCCTTGGGGCATCCGATCGAGCCATCATGCTGGCCTCGGACAAGTTGCCGCTGGCGACGTGGCTGCACGAGCGATCCATCCCGACTCCCGAAACTCGGCCATTCAATCCTGCCGACCGGCAATCGGAAGTTCACTGGCCCGGACCGACGATCATCAAACGCCGCGACGGAGCCGGCTCGCAAGACATGTTTCTGGTGCGCGACGGCTTCGACTTGTGGAACGCACGCCACGAACTCGGCCGCTTGCATGAGCCGGAGACGTTCATCCAGCAGCCGTTCATCGCGGGCAATGCGTTGTCCGTGACGTTGTTGATCGCCGAGGACGGCGCAGTTCTCGAAATCTTTCCCGTCGCGGAACAGCACTTCGGCGGGGAAAGTCAGTTCAAATATCAGGGCGGTCGAATGCCGGCGGACATCTCACCGGAGTCAGCACTCGCCGTGCAGCAGCTCGCCGAACGAGCTTGTCGCGCGGTGCCGGGCCTGACCGGTTACGTCGGCTGCGACATCGTGTTGCCTCGCGGCGAACCGATTCTCATCGAGATCAATCCTCGGCTGACGAGCAGCTATCTGGGCTATCGCCAACTGACGGACGACAACATTCCGGCACGATTGCTCGACGCGAACGCGCCAGCATTGCGATGGAAGTCCGAAGCGGTCACGTTTACGGTGTGATTGTCCACAGAGGTTGATTCATGAGCATCGTTCCAGACAACTCCCATCTTCTCAGCCGACGCGGCTTTTTTTCTTGGACGCAAACCGGTCTCGGCGGCGCGGCGTTGGCGAGCCTGCTGTTGCGAACTGGCGACGCGCGTGCCGAAGTTGTGTCGGGCGAGTCGTCTGATCCGCCGCCGCATTTCGCTCCGAAGGCGAAGCGGGTGATTCACATCGTCGCATGCGGCGGTTTCAGTCAGATCGATTCGTTCGACTACAAGCCGGAGTTGACCAAACGGCACGGCCAACCGCTCGGTGGCGACGAGCGGCCGGATGTGTTTTTCGGACAGGTCGGTCTGCTGCGAAAAAACGATTGGGCGTTTCGACAGCGCGGCGAGAGCGGCTTGTGGGTCTCGGAGTTGATGCCGCACATCGCGACGGTCGCCGATGAGTTGACGCTGATTCGCTCGATGTGGGCCGAGACCAGCAATCACACTCCCGCGACGTTTCAAGAGAACAGCGGATTCCGGTTGAACGGCTTTCCGACGATCGGAGCGTGGCTGTCGTACGGACTCGGCAACGACACGGACAACTTGCCGACCTACGTCGTCATCCCGGACACGCGCGGGCTGCCGGCCGGCGGCTCGATCAATTGGACGAACGGTTTCCTGCCGGCTCGGCATCAAGGGGTCGTGATCCGCAGCCGAGGCATTCCGATCGATGACTTGCAGCCCGCTCGACCGATCGACGAGCGCACCGAAATGGCATCGCGGGCACTGCTGCGAAAGCTCAACGAAAAGCATCTACGACAGACGGCTCCGGCTGGACTGGCGGATGTCGCGGAAGCGGAACTGGCGAAAGTCCCCGGCCACGATGCGTTGGTCGCCCGGATTCGCAGCTACGAATTGGCCGCGAAGATGCAGCTTGCAGTGCCGGAGGTTGCAGACCTCGCCGCCGAGACCGCAGCGACTCAAGACGCCTACGGCTTGAACGACAAAGCGACGGTCGATTTCGGTCGAAGCTGTTTGCTCTCGCGACGCTTGCTGGAACGCGGCGTGCGATTCATCCAAATGTTTTCCGGCGGAGCGTTCGGTTCGCCGCGCATCAATTGGGACGGCCACGAAGACATGCGAGAGAATCACGCGCGCGAGGCGCTCCGCATCGATCAACCAGTCGCCGCGCTGATTCGGGATCTCAAGCAGCGCGGGATGCTGGAGGACACGCTGTTGCTGTTCACGTCCGAGTTCGGCCGTACCCCGTTCGCGCAGTCGGCCGCCGGAGTGATCGGTGCCGGCCGCGATCACAATCAATACGGCTTCACCGTCTGGATGTGCGGAGCCGGCCTCAAGCCGGGCCTCGCCTACGGAGCCACCGACGATGTCGGCTGGAAGGCGGTCGAGAATCGCGTCTCGTGGCACGACTTCCACGCGACCGTGCTGCACCTGCTCGGCATCGACCATCAACGCCTGACGTACTACCACAACGGCATCCAACGCCGCCTGACCAATGTGCATGGCGAACTGGTCGAAGGTGTGCTGGCCTGACGTGGCGAACGCTGCCAGCGTCCGCGCCGACGCAAGCTGCGTTGGTCACGTCAGTTCTTCGGAATCAATCTTGCTTGCCGCAGATCCATGACGGCCACACCGGGTTTCTTGATCGCTTTGACACGCAGTTCGTAGCGGCCCGGTTTGTCGAGCGTCACTTCGCCGAGCATCGTCGGCACGAAGTTCTGAAAGCCTCCGGTCTCTTTCACGACGTACGACAGTGCTTGCGGTTCAGAGTCTTGTCCCGACGGGGCCACCTCGAATCGGACCTCGCTGCCACCGCTGCCGTTGCCGCAGCCGATGAGTCCTTCCAACTCAAATTTGCCCGGCTTCGCAACCGTGAACTCGAAGCGTGCCCAGTCTTCGGCGCGGACCCAAAAGCCGATGGTGTTCTTGTGCGGCATCGGTTCATACCGCAGCATCACTCCTCGCACGTCGGCGGTACGAGCGGGGATCACGATCTCGCCGCTGTCCGACTGTGGGTTCGGGACGTAGCCAGGATTCGGTTCCGGCATCAACGCCTCGACTTCTTTTCGCCACGCGGCGAGCTTCTCGGACATCTCACGCACGCGAGCAGGTTCTTGTTCGGCGCGGTTCTGTGACTCACCGACGTCCTTCGCGACGTGAAACAATTCGCGGCGACCCTCTTCGTAGAACTCGATCAACTTCCACTCGCCGGAGCGGACGACCGCGCCCGGCTTGCCCCCTTGATTGGCGTAGTGCGGGTAATGCCAGAAGAGCGAGTCGCGCGCGATCGCCCCCGACTGCTTGAGCAGCGGCAGCAGGCTGATGCCATCGACCGGCTGCGACTTCGCCGCCTCGATCCCGCAGGCGTCACGCAGCGTCGGCAACAGATCGATGCCGCAGACCGGCACGTCGCTGCTGCTGTTCGCTTTGATCGAACCGGGCCACTTCACGAGCAGCGGAGTCCGAATGCCCCCCTCGTACAGCCAGCCTTTCCCTTCGCGCAGCGGCGCGTTCGACGTCGCAGGAGTGTTCGGCCCTTCGGTGGTCGCCAGCCCGCCGTTGTCGGAGGTGAAGAGGACGATCGTGCGATCGGCGAGTTTGAGTTCGTCCAACTTCGCGACGATGCGGCCGACCGAGTCATCCAGGCTTTCGAGCATCGCCGCGTAAATCGGATTGTTCTGCTGGCCTCGGAACGTGCCGGCCGCCGGATACTTTTTGACGACGTCCGCTTTGGCCTTGAGCGGCGTGTGCGGCGTGAAGTGTGGCAAGTACAGAAAGAACGGCCGCTCGCGATGCTGCGTGATGAATTTCTCTGCCTCAGTCGTCAGTCGATCCGGGAGATATTCGCCTTCGGGAGCGTCGCTCAGGCCGGGCATCGCTTTGCCGTTCGGCTTGCTGAACGGAGCGAAGTAGCTCTGCGGCGATCCGGCTGCGTCGCCGGCGATGTTGAAATCGAAGCCTTGTTTGGTCGGCTCAAATCCCTCGCCGCCGAGATGCCACTTGCCGATGCTGGCGCAAACGTAGCCAGCCGGTTTGAGAAGGTCGGCGATCGTCGTGGCTTCCAACGGCAGATGATTCCGCAACGTCGGCCGCTTGAGCCGTTGGTCCGGCCGATCGCCACGCCCCGGCAACCAGTCGGTCAGTTGAAACCGAGGCGGGTATTGCCCGGTCATGATCGCCGCTCGCGAGGGCGAGCAAACCGGGCACGCCGAATACGACTGCGTGAACCGCATCCCGTCGGCCGCGAGCTTGTCGAGGTGCGGCGTGCGATGAAACTTGCTGCCGTAGCAGCCCAGGTCCATCGCGCCGAGATCATCGGCGACAATCAGCACGACGTTGGGCGGTTCCGCGGCGGTGAGATTCGTGGAAGCCAACAACAGCAAAACAGTCACGGCGAGTCGGTTCATGGAGTTCTCCTTGGCGAGAGATCATGTCGAACCGTCGATTCACTCGCTAGTTTCCGCCCGATTCTCGCGACCTTGCCCGCGAGCGTTGACACCGCGCAGTGGCTAAACTTCCAATCCAACCATGATCGATCTCAACATTCTCTCTGTCGAACCACTGCCCGTTGCTCCGCCCGTCACGGCCAAACGCCGTTTGCCGAGTTGGCTCAAGCGGCCGATGCCGCAGCCCGGCATGGTTTACACGAGCAACGTCATCGCCGACCTCCGCCTGGAGACGGTTTGCGAAAGTGCGAAGTGCCCGAATCGGACCGAGTGCTGGTCGAAGCAGACGGCGACGTTCATGGTCCTCGGCAATGTTTGCACGCGGCCGTGCGGATTCTGCTCGGTCCCGAAAGGAAAGACCGAGACGCTGCAAGCGGACGAACCGGAACGCGTCGCTGAAGCGGCCGAGCGTTTGGGCTTGCGGTACGTCGTCATCACGTCGGTCACTCGCGACGACTTGCCCGACGGTGGTGCCGAGCACTTCGCTCGCTGCGTGCTGGCCGTGCGCGAACGAACCGGAGCGCAGGTCGAAGTTCTGACTCCCGACTTTCTGGGCAACCGCGCGGCAATTTCACGCGTGATCGAATCTCGGCCCGACGTCTTCAATCACAACACGGAAACGGTTCCTCGCCTGTATCACCGTGTCCGACGTAACGCCGAGTATCAACGAACTCTCGATCTGCTCAAGCAGATCAAAGACGAAGCTCCCGACATGCCGACCAAGAGCGGACTGATGCTGGGGCTCGGTGAGACACTCGACGAGCTGCTGGATGTCTTTGCCGATCTGCGAGCCGTCGGTTGCGACATGCTGACGCTGGGGCAATACCTGCAACCGACTCCCGACCACTTGCCGGTCGATCGCTACGTGCCACCGGAAGAGTTCGACGAGATCGGCGTGCTGGCAAAGCGGCTCGGTTTCGGCATGGTGGCCAGCGGCCCGTTCGTGCGGTCGAGCTATCATGCCGGCGAGATGGCAGCGGAGATCACAGGATGATGCTCGACACAACCGGCTGGCAACCGATCACGCTGCCGGATCTCGGTGCCGGAGAGCAATCGGTTCGTGTCAGCACTTGGCTCACGCAGATTGGTGAAGAGGTGGGCGAGGGCGATGCCGTTGTCGAGGTGCTGTTGCGAGGGGTCACGTTCGACGTCGAGGCACCCAGCAGCGGCCGGTTGCGACGGATCGGCCGCTTTGAGAACGACCTCATCGCGACGGGTGACACGCTGGGGTGGATCGAGATGGAAATCTCGTCGGGAGAGTCATCGGCATGATCTGGGATTCGATTCGCGGACACGGCGAACGTGTCGAGTGGTTCCGGCGAACTTTACGCCGCGGCCGACTCTCGCACGCGTACGTTTTTGCCGGTCCTGATGGAGTCGGCAAACGGCTGTTTGCTCGGACGTTGGCCCAGTGCTTGTTCTGTCAGCGGCACTCGAACGAAGAATTGCTGGCCTGCGGCGAGTGCTCGGCCTGCAAGCAGGTCATGGCTGGATCACACCCGGATTTGCACGAAGTCAGTCGCAAAGCCGGCAAATCAGAATTCACGATCGACCTGTTTCTCGGCCCGTCGGAGAACCGTGGTCGCGAGGGGTTGTGCTACGACTTGTCGCGGTTACCGATGGCCGGGGATCGCAAGATCGCGATCATCGACGACGTGTCGGCGATGAATGTCGAGGCGGCGAATGCGTTCCTCAAGACGCTGGAAGAGCCGCCGCCGAAGGCGTTGATTGTGCTCATCGCCGACAACCTCGATGCGCTGTTGCCGACGATTCGGTCACGCTGTCAGACCGTGCGATTTGATCCGCTGTCCTCGCGAGACATCGCCGAGTTGCTCGTGCAGCAAGAATTGGTTGCTGAGCCAGCCGAGGCGGTTGCATTGGCCGAACTCAGCGGCGGCAGCTTGACGGTCGCGACGCAATTGCTCGACTCCGCGCTGCGCGAGTTGCGCGATGCGCTGTACCAGCAACTCGCCAGCGGAGACTTTCAATCGTTTGCGCTGGCGGAGAAGCTCACGTCTGGGATCGAAGCCATCGGTGGCGACACGGCAACCCAACGGCGAAACGCGCTGTGGCTGGTTCGCTTCGGCCTCGAGTTCTTTCGGGCCGCCGCGCTGCATCTTTCGGATCAGCCACAAGCGGCGATCCTCCCAGCGGCCGTTTCGTTCGCGAGGCGCTTCGAGGCTCGCTCCTCGGAGGACTTTGAGTTCGTGATGAGTCTGTTCGAGCGCGTCGCTGAAACCGAACAACACATCGAGTCGAACGTCTCCGTTCCGCGTTGCCTGGAGGCTCTGTGCGAAGACCTCGGCCGCAAGCTGTGTCCGACTCGACGTTGAAGTTCGTGGTGGCCGCGTCTCGCATCCGGCCAATGCGCGACGTGTTGGCCACTGGAAAATAGAAAAAGCCGGGATTACTCCCGGCTTTTTCTTTGATGTTTCAAATTGTCGTGCCGCGTCTTCGTGGAGTGTCGCGGACACTGTCGGGGTTAACGATCGCCGTATCCGCCACGGCCACCGCGGCCACCACCGCCGCCGCCGAAACCACCACCGCCTCCACCCGGACGCGGAGCGCGCTCCTGCGCCTCGTTGACCTTGATGGTCCGGCCGTCGAGTTGCCCGCCGTCCATCTCGCCCATCGCGGCGCTGCCTTGACCGTCATCATTGAAGCTCACGAAACCGAAGCCACGTGACCGGCCCGTTTCACGATCCATGATGACCTTGGCTTCAGCCACTTGTCCAAAACGCTCGAACGCCTGACGGAGCCCATCGTCCGTCGTCGCCCAAGCCAAACCGCCCACGAAAAGTTTCTTAGCCATTCACACAGTTCCTCGACCTAGCACCGCTTTGCAGACAGTGCGACTCTATGACCCAGGCTTCGCAGGAGCACTCGTTGACGCTTGCGAACGGCTGGGAAACTTCTCATCACGCGACGAGCTGATTGTTTCACTCTGCCCACAAGCCGGGAACCACCCGCAAGACCCAGACAGGATGCCCCGACAGCATCCATCTGAGGCAGCAACATATCTACGGCTTTGGAATGCCGCAATGCCGAGTTGCGAAAACCCGGCTTGACGAAATCCTCGATTCCTGCAGGCACTCAATCGGTTTTGTTTCATTCCGAATTTGGGCGAGACGCCGCCTGAACCGGGAACAACTGCCACGTCACGAAGACCGTCTTACCGGCGATCGCCCTCTTCAATTCCGGTGCCCACTCTTCGACCTCACGCTGCTCGTCTTGCTGACGAAGGTCGTGCGTTCGCAGTGAGTCGAAATTTCGGAATCCCAGTGCGTAGTCGTCTGGATTGCCGAGCAATCCTTGCTCGCGCAGCCACGCAAATCGCTGCGGAGTGACGAAGTCCGAATGGCCATACGTCATGCGATAGCGCAGGATTTCCTGCCAGTTGACTAGGACGTGAGTGACCCCTTCCGACTCGAACTTTCGACGTACTTCTTCGATCGGTCGCAGCGACCAGTCTTGCCACGGAGGGTCTTTCGCCGGACGCACCGCCAACCACTCGCGGAAGATCGGTTGATTGAACACCGTGTTGTAGAGAACTCGCGGTCGAGCATCGAAGACCTGCGCATCGCCGACACACAACACGGTCGCGTCTCGGGGTAACTTACCGGCGTCCGCCAACTGATTGAGGTAGTGAATCCCTTCCGCCGTGTTCTCCGCTCCTGAACGGGCTTGATCGAGGTCCGACAGATAGGCGTTGAACCCACACAACGGAGTCGTCACGAATCCCAAATTGAACAGCACCGAAAACACCACAAACCCGCCACACACGCACCGCCACAATCGGCTCGACGACCATAAACAACCCGACGCCGCCAACAAGGCCACGACAGGAATCAGCGGCACCCAGAACCGATCGATCCGATGCGTCAGCAACCACCACTGAGCGAACATGTACGCGACGAACAGCCACAGCCAGCGGATGAATGCGGAATGTCCCGACTTCCGACTCCCGACCTCCGACTTCCAAAGCAACGCCAGCGGCGCGAGTCCAAACAGCAGTGGACTCAGCCAATCCGCCTTCGCGGTCACATCGATGAACTTCTCGGCAAGATCGCTGAGCGCGAACGTGTTGGGACTGTGTCCCGCTCGCCACTTTGCGTGCGAGGCGGCATCCCAGTCTCGGCCGCCGAACAACCCGAAGGCCAGCGGGTAAACCGGATTCCCCGTCGCCACCAAGTTCTTGAGCAACCAAGGTCCAATCGCCAGCGCCGTCCCGGTCAAGAACATCATCGCTCCCCACAGCCGCCCCGGAAGAAATCCGAGAGCAGAAATCCGAGAGCCGCAATTCCCTCTGCGAACCACAATGACGCACGCCAACCCCAGAGGGATCACCACCGAGACCAGCCCCGGATACTTACACGCCATGGCGCTCCCCGAGAAGAAGCCCGCTAGCAAGAGAAAACGATTCGATGCCGAGCGGTGTTCCTCGTGTCGAGAGGCTTCAGTCGCCAGCAGCACTGCGAACAGCGCCAAGAACAAATAGCACGACAATGCCCCCTCGACATACGCGATGATCGCCAGCCGGTACGTCCACGGCGTCGAGAGATAAATCACCGCCGCCAACCAACCGACAGTCTCTCCGAACCAACGCCGTCCCGCGCAGAACAACGCCAGTCCCGTCAGCGGAGCAAACCCCATCAGCACCACTTGCCCCGCCAGAGCGCCCCAATACCAGTCCTGCCGCAGCACCATGCTCAGCAAACACAGCATCTCGGTTAAGAACGGAAAGTTCGTGTAGACGTTGTGCGGCAGAAACGTGATCTGGCCGTTGAGAAAATACTCCTTCGGCCCGGTGAGGTGATACGCCTTCACATCGAAGTCGGTCGGCGGCAGCGCGGAACCCAGCAGCATCGCCAGCAGAAACAAGCTGATGGTCACGACGGCGAGACTCTTCGCCACGAGCGAATACGGAAGCTGCTCCCCGCGCGACACGAATCCCTTCAGTGACTCCCAGGTCGAACGACGATTCAGGGCAGACGAGACTCCTGCCGAACCGATGTCCTGTCCGTCGTCGGCTTGGCAGGAGCCTCGCCCTCCCAGAGACAACGACGCTTCGATCATCACGGCCACCGCCAGCGCGCCGCCGAGCAACCACGGCGACAGCCATCCCGCCAACCCGCAGCCCAGCGTCAGCAGCGACACGGCCGACAGTCCTACGCCGCACGCACACACGAGCCGCTCGGCCGAGCCAGTTGCCAACGGGATCGACATCGCTCGCAGCAGCAATCCACCGACCGCCCAACTTCCGAGCCAAATCGCCGCTGCCACCACGAACAGATCGAGCCGTTGCGAAAGATTCGACCAACTCGTTGCCGGAGACTTCGGCGGCGTGACCACGTTTGACCACAGCAAGTTCGGCAACTCCAGCCAGACGTCGACGCGGCTGAATGCCGAATTGTTCGGCAACGTGAAGTGAAAGAAGAAAATCGCGTACCCGATAATCCACGCGACCGCGATCCACTCGCTCACTCTGGCCCGTCGATCACGTTCTGATTCCGACTGAGGTCCAGACATCACGATTGCCAGTGAGGATTGCTGTTCGAGGATCGGCGACATTCAACGCAAAGACGCAATGGAAAGAGTCCGGCGAGTTGTTTCACAGACATCGAGCTTTGCGTTTCTTTGCGTTGAAAAGTCGTTGGCTGAGACGATGTTCAATTCACGCGCTGCTTGGCCAGAACCAATTTCTTCCAATCGAACGACTTGCTCCCCTTGTCGTAGGCTTCTTCGGCAATCGAGCGGTCGATGATAAACACGGCCCGGTGCGTGTCCGGTTGGCCGTCGTTATCGACATCCATCGGGGCACCGACGCGGGTGGCCCCGTTCGGCAGTTCTTTGCACTCGAACATGCCAATGGTCACAAACACCAGGAAGCAATTGCTGCGCGTGGAGGTGTTGTTGGCGACTTTCGACAGCAGCCGATGACGCAACGTGGGAGCGACCGTGCCATCAAGGAACTCGTCAGCTCCTGGAGGTGACGGATTTTCGCTTCCCAGTTCAAACAATCGACGTCCGGAAATGCTATTCGGCAGACGCCGCAAGACAGTGTCCTCCACAGGTGAGGAGAGCGGCGTCGTGCTCTGGCTGGATCGCAGCAGTCCCATGTCGCGGAACGGCCGAGGTGGTCGTGGCGACGGTATCCCCGCACTCATTGGCAACGGTAAATTGCTGGTCGGATCGATTCCGTCGCGCGAGACCAGGAAGTTGAACCACCAATCTCGGCCAATACCTAACGGCCCGGCACCGTAGAGTTCGTCGGTCGGCTGGCCGGCATCGGTCAGGCCGTAGTCGAAGATGCCGTTGCCGTTGAGGTCTTCAGCCGCATCGAAAATTCCGTTGCCGTTGAGATCCCGTTCGGGAGCGTTCATTAGCGCCCGCTCATCGAGCAGCGCTGCGAGAATTCGCGGATCGTTGATGCCGTTGAGATTCAGTTTGCCAGGAACTCGCGTGAGCTTCAGCGGATCACCCAACTGACGGTGCGAGCGAGTAGGAACTTCGACGAGCGACAGCAGCCGATGAAAATGATTCGGGGCGGCGTGATTTGCCGTGCCGGGGACGTCCAGCACAGTGTTTCCGTTGACGTCCTCGCCGAATTGCAGGACGCCATCCATCGGATTGCCGTTCGTGCCATCCTCGCCGGGATCAAGAGCTCCATTGCCGTTGCTGTCCTCGCCGAGGGCCAGCGTTCCGTTTTCGTCGCTGTCCTCGCTTTGGATCAAGACTGCTGCTCCGAACGTGAATGGGCCGCCAACTTCCAGTTGCCCTCGCTGATCCAACGCTGGGAAAGGACCTGCTGGTACACCCACCGGACTTTCAGGTGGACGGCGCGAGTTCCGTTGATTGCGCGTCACCGCAGCGGGGTCACGCAGCGGGATGTTGAATAACTCGACGACCGAAGCGAAGTCGCGATCGTGATGGATTTGGTGCAAGTTAGTCGTCGCGGGACCGGTTGGGT
>QWQF01000038.1 GCA_003669125.1 Planctomycetota bacterium | reverse complement strand
CGCGGACGATTTTCCGTGCTTCGGAGCGATCGCGAATCACGCCCTGCGTCGCCGCGGTTCGCAGATGCCAACGTCCGTCAGCCTCAATGCGCCGGCGAATCAAGTCTCCGCGAACAATCACATCTTCCCCGGTTTCTTCGCGGGATTCTTGGGGCAAGAGTTCGATCCGCTGTTCATCCCGCAGCACGCGAACCGTCCCGACTTTCAACCGCTCCCCCCGGTTGAAAATTCTCAACGGCTGTTCGACCGCAGAAATCTGCTGGCACAGATTGACCAGCAGTCCGCGCAACTGCATCAATTGGCCAGGGTCCAAAACTTCGCTGGCTACCACGAGCAAGCGTTTGAGTTGCTGACCTCCCCGGCCGTGCGACGGGCGTTCGATGTCGCTCAGGAACCGACCCCGCTGCGCGAGCGATACGGCCAGACTCCGTTTGGCCAAGGCTGTCTGCTGGCTCGACGACTGGTCGAGTCCGGCGTCTCGCTGGTCACAGTGAATTGGGAGCGGGACGACGCCTATTGGGACACGCACTCGGACAACTTCAACCTCCACAAGAAAAAATTGTTGCCCAACATGGATCAAGGTTTCTCCGCGCTGCTGCTCGATCTGGAAGAGCGGGGACTGCTGGACGAAACGCTAATCGTCTGGCTGGGGGAGTTCGGCCGCACTCCGGCGATCAACAAGAACGCCGGCCGCGATCATTGGGCGGCATGCAATACGGTGGTGCTCGCCGGAGCCGGCCTGCGCGGCGGCATGATCCACGGAGCTTCCGATCGTCAGGCCGCGTACCCCGCGCGCGACCCCGTCGGCCCGGAGGATCTCGCCGCGACGATTTACCATTTGCTCGGCATCGCCCCGCATCGGCTGCTGCGCACGCCCGAAGGCCAACCAGTGCCACTCTCGACCGGCGAGCCAATTCACGCAATCCTGTGACGTGGCCGACGCAGCTTGCGTCGCGCTGTTCCTTGTCCGAGATTCATCCCCCAGAGTCGGAGCCCAACGTGATCCACGTCATCGCCACCATCGATCTCAACCCCGGCACGCGCGACGCATTCTTGACCGAGTTCCACAAGATCGTCGCACCGGTTCGGGCCGAAGCAGGCTGCCTCGACTACGGCCCAACCGTCGATGCTGACACGGGTATCGCCGCTCAAGGTTCGGTGCGAGCCGATGTCGTCACGGTCGTCGAACGCTGGGAAAGCCTCGCTCACTTGGAGGCGCATCTCGTCGCGCCGCACATGATTGAGTACCGGCCGAAGGTCAAAGACTTTGTGAAATCCGTGAAGCTGCAGATTCTCAAACCGGTTTGATCGCAGGGTGTTAGCCCCGGTTATCGAGACACAAACCGGACGCAATCGCGTTCCGGCTCATCCGAAACTCAATCGCCAATCAGTCATTCGGGCCGATTGGAAATCGCTTCTCTGGCGGGCTAAACTCCCACCGCTTTTCAATCTGCTGGGCCTGGGAGAGCAGCTCATGCTCCGGCTTGGCGGCCAGTTTTCAAGGAGAAATGTGTCGTGGTGAAAGTTGCAATTAACGGGTTCGGCCGCATCGGGCGGCTGGTGTTTCGGGCAATGGTCGAGCAAGGCATCGTCGGCAAAGAAGTCCAAGTGGTCGCGGTCGGCGATATTGTCCCGGCTGACAATCTGGCGTACCTCGTGAAATACGATTCGACGCAAGGCCGCTTCGCCGGCACCGTCAGCAGCAAGAAGTCCTCGCCGGACAAAGCCGAAGATGACGTGCTGGTGGTCAACGGTCAGGAGATCGCCGTCGTCAGCGCGAAGTCTCCCGCCGAGTTGCCCTGGAAGCAGTTGGGCGTGGACATCGTCATCGAATCGACCGGCCTGTTCACCGAAGCGGAGAAGGCCAAAGGCCACATCACCGCCGGAGCCAAGAAAGTCATCATCACCGCCCCGGCCAAGGGCGAAGATTTCATGGTGGTGATGGGCGTGAACTGCGACAAGTACGATCCCGCCAAGCACAACATCATCTCCAACGCGAGCTGCACGACGAACTGCCTCGCGCCGATCGTGCATGTGCTGCTCAAGGAAGGCTTCGGCATCGAAGAAGGTCTGATGACGACCGTGCATTCCTACACGGCCACTCAGAAGACAGTCGATGGCCCCAGCAAGAAGGATTGGAAGGGAGGCCGCACGGCCGCTCTGAATATCATCCCCAGCGGCACCGGAGCCGCGGTCGCGGTCGGGAAAGTCATCCCGGAAGTGAAGGGCAAGCTGACCGGCATGGCGTTCCGAGTCCCGACTCCGACTGTCAGCGTCGTGGATCTGACGGTGAAGACCGTCAAGGAAACCAGCTACGCCGAAATCTCCGCCGCCATGAAGAAGGCCAGCGAGACGTATCTCAAAGGCATCCTCGAATACACCGAGGATGAAGTCGTCAGCACCGACTTCATCCACTGCAATTCGTCGTCGATCTACGACAAGGGTTCGGGGATCGAACTCAACAGCCGCTTCTTCAAGCTCGTGAGCTGGTACGACAACGAATGGGGCTACAGCAACCGCGTCGGCGATTTACTGAAGCTGATCATCAGCAAGGGGCTGTAGAGAAAGTTTCCCGCTGAGTTGGATCAAAGCCGTGACAAGGGGATATCCTTTGTCACGGCTTTTTTTATTCGTGACACGAAATGGACAACGATGGAAACCGCCACGCTTAAACTCTTTCTTGCGAAGGGCGATCCGAAACGCCTTCGGACAGCCGAGATTTCCAACTGGACCGGCAAAGCGGTTGCCGGCCCACGTGCAGAATTGGATGGAATCCTGGCAAGAGAAGAGGCTCTGCATTCCGGAATCTATTTTCTAACTGGTACAGATCCGGACACGGGAAAGGACGCCGTCTACATCGGCGAAGCGGAAGTCATTCGTGATCGAGTGAAGGCGCATCTCGAAAAAGATTTCTGGCACTCGATCACTTTCGTTATTAGCAAGGACGAAAATCTGACGAAAGCTCACATCAGATATCTGGAAGGTCGGCTCATCGCCCAAGCTGAGGAAGCGGGCCGTGCGCTTGTTCGCAACGGCCAATCGAGCGGTTCAAAGCTGCCCGAATCAGACCGGGAAGATATGGAAATATTCCTCAACAGAATCCATCAACTTTTGCCAGTGCTCGGAGCCGATTTCTTGGTTCCGATTGTGTCGATTCGCCCTGTGGCCAAGAAAGCACCGACATTGCTCTGCGAAATCAAAGGTCTGGTCGCTCGTGGCTTTCAAGGAATCGGCGGACTCGTCGTGCTCAAGGGATCGCAGGCTGTGCTTTCAGAAAGGCCGTCAACTGAGCAGTACCCGTATGCAAAGTCGATTCGACAACGACTTCTCCAAGACGGCACATTGGTGACAAAAGAGAAGTTTCTGGAATTCGCCAAGGATTCAGAATTCACCAGCCCGAGTGCTGCGGCATGCGTCATTCACGGCGGTCAAGCCAACGGCCTTTTGGCATGGAAGACAGAAGACGGTAAGACTCTCAAAGAACTCGAAACTGAGTAACCATTTGAGCTCTCGCTGCCAGTCGTTCTCGACAGCCGGTGAGGGTCTCCGACTCCGCGAACACGGTGCAGATCGGCCAGCCAGCGGCGATGCGACTGCCGGACGCGGGAATGTCCGCGATCAGCGGTGATTCGGGGGCGTGTCCATCGGCCTCGAAGAGACGATCGAGCGGCGGAGCGGTCAGGTCTTTGGTCGCGTAAACGATCTGTTTTCCGACGATGCGACTCGGCGCTGGCCGCTCCCTGACGGTCGCGGTACGGTGGCCACAGGCGGAAGCGTGCTCAGCCAGCAGAGCGCGGCCGAGTGCTCGTTCGAGGACTTCGACGGAGGCGGTGTAGCGCGGGTTGAGTTCGACCAGCCACGGGATGTCGTCGGCGAGGATGAAATCGATGCCGAACAAGCCGCGCAGTTGCGCCTCGCGAGTCAGCGTGCCGCCGAGCCGTTGCAGAAGCTCGCGAGTTCGGTCACTCACGGCGATCGGGCCGATGGAGCCGGCGTAGCCGAACTCGGTCGGTGCCCCGGCGGTTGGGCCGATGAGTTGCTCGCAGACGCCGATCAGTTCGACAGCGTCTTGTCGGCCGATGAAGAGCGCGGACATCGGTGTGCCGAGCCGCTGCTCTTGAAGGTAAAATCGCTCGGAAGTTGGCAGAGTCTGGCCGGACCAAACCGCGATGCGACAGCCGCCTCCGCCGCGATGCGGCTTGAGCAGCCAACTCTCACTCGTAGCTTGGACGCCCTCGTCCGAGCTACGAACGGATCGGACTCGCAGCGCGGGCAGGTCGTGTGTCCGCAGCGTTCGCTCCAGCCAAAACGGATCGCGGACTTTTCGCAGCACTTCACGCGGGTTGCCGAACAGCGGATGTCGCTCGCTGACCGACGCGATGAACTTGGAATCGTTCTCCAGCGAGCCGATGTAAATCCACGGCATCGGCGGCAATGCCTTGACGGCCTCCAGCGTGCGATGCAGGTCGTTGTCCACAGCGACAACCGTGGCGATGCGTCGCAAGTCCTCGTCGCCGAAGCGGTCGGCGCAAACGGGGGCGAAACCGGCTCGAATGGCGCTGGCGGCGGCGGCCCGGGTGCTCGCGCCAAGGATCAGCAGCGATGGGTGTGAAGTTGGCATGAAGGCGGTCGGTGAGGCTCTTCGGCTGGCTGGCGAAGCGTTTCGGCAGTTGATACACCATCTCCCGTTTCAGATCGACCGTCCGGGTCGCGAGGTGCGGAGTGTCCGCGTTCTCGAAATTTCTGGGGCGCGGTGCTTCGCGACTGGGTTTGACCGAAACTGTTCGTCCAAAACAGTTCGACCGAAAAAGCTACCGTCCCCGCTCATTTCAATCGAGGAGTTGCAACTATGTCGATGTACGTCGGCGAAGCGCTGTGCGGTGAAGGTAACGAAGTGGCTCACATCGATCTGCTGATCGGTGACAAGGACGGCCCGGTGGGTGTCGCGTTTGCGAACGCTCTGTCCCGTCAAAGCGCCGGCCACAGCAACCTGCTGGCCGTGTTGACCGCGAACCTCGCCGTCAAGCCGTCGACCGTGATGATCAGCAAGGTCACGATCAAGGGAGCCAAGCAAGCCGTCCACATGTTCGGTCCGGCTCAGTACGGCGTCGCCAAGGCCGTCGCCGACAGCGTCGAAAAGGGAGTCATCCCCAAGGACCAAGCCGAGAAGCTGGTCATCATTTGCGGCGTGTTCATTCACTGGCAGGCCAACGACGACAAGAAAATCTCCCAATACAACTACGACGCCACGATGTTGGCAATCGCTCGCGCCATGAAGAATGAGCCGAGCGCCGACGAAATGCTCGCCAAGAAGGATACCGCCAAGCACCCGTTCTTCTCGGCCTAATTTTGGATGTTTGACGATACGTTTTGCGACCCGGCTTCAACGTGAGGCCGGGTCGTTGTGTTTAAGACTCGATGTTTTCCACTTTCCGTATTTCACTGATCGCCGATGCGCAAAATTCTGATTCAACTCGACACCGATCCGCAGCCGTCCATCTTTGACCGTGTCGTCGCGATCGACTCCGGAGTCGATGAACTGTTTTCCTACGGCGGCGTCACGCCAGAGAATGTCGTCGGTCTCGTTCATGGAGCGATCTTCACACGCGGCGTGCCGGACCTGAAGAACACGGCGATCTTCATCGGTGGCAGCAACGTCGCGGCGGGCGAGCAACTTCTGGCCAAAGTCCAGAAGACGTTCTTCGGGCCGATGCGAGTCTCGACGATGATGGACTCGAACGGCTCGAACACGACAGCCGCTGCCGCGGTGCTGGCGTGTCGCAAGCATGTGCCGCTCACCGGAGCGAGTGCGCTGATCCTTGCCGGCACCGGCCCTGTCGGGCATCGAGCCGCACAAATCCTTGCGGCCGAGGGAGCCGAAGTCCGAGTCGGTTCACGCACGCGAGACAAGGCCGAGCAGACCTGTTTCGCGATTGCGAAAGTCCTCTCCGCCGCGCGAATCACTCCGGTCGCAACCGGCACGGATGCGGAACTCGCCGAGGCGTGCGACGGAGTTTCGCTGATCATCGCCGCCGGAGCGGCCGGAATCGAACTGCTCTCCGCCGAACGCCGAGCGACTTTGAAATCACTGCGCGTCGCCGTCGATTTGAACGCCGTCCCGCCGCTGGGCATCGGCGGCGTCGAAGTCATGGACAAGGCCAAGGACCGTGACGGACAACTCTGCTACGGAGCGATCGGCGTCGGCGGCACGAAAATGAAAATCCACAGAGCCGCCATCTCGCGCCTGTTCGAGTCCAACGATCAAGTCCTTGATACGGCCGCAATCTACGCCATCGGACAATCGCTGTGAGTCCGCAACTCCGCCATCAACGACCAGAACTCCTCGCTCCTGCCGGCGACATGGAGTGTGCTGTCGCGGCGATCGAGAACGGGGCGGATGCCGTTTACTTCGGCCTCGACACCGGCTTCAACGCGCGGGCGCGGGCGACGAACATCGGCGAGGAACAGCTTCCCGAATTGATGCGGCTGCTGCATGAGCGCGGCGTGAAAGGGTACCTGACGCTCAACACGCTCGTGTTCACCAACGAGTTGCCGGAAGTCGAGCGAGTCATCCGCGTGGCGGCCGAAACTGGTGTCGATGCGGTGCTCGTGCAAGACCTCGGCGCGGCGCGGTTGATTCGGGCGATCTGTCCCGACTTGCCGATTCATGCTTCGACGCAAATGACGCTGACGAGCAGCGAAGGAATCCAGATCGCAAAGGACCTCGGCGTCGAGCGAGTCGTGCTCGCGCGTGAACTCTCGATCGAGCAGATCGCGAAGATCTCGTCACAGACCGAAGTGCCGCTGGAGGCGTTCGTGCATGGAGCACTGTGCGTCGCTTACTCCGGTCAATGCCTGACGAGCGAATCACTGGGCGGACGAAGTGCGAACCGCGGCCAGTGTGCTCAAGCGTGTCGGCTGCCGTACGACCTGGTTTGCGACGGCGAGGATGTGGACCTCGGCGATCAGAAATACCTGCTCAGCCCGCAGGACTTGGCCGCGTATGAATTGACTCCGGAGCTAATCGCTGCGGGCGTGATCTCGTTCAAGATCGAAGGCCGGCTGAAGTCCGCCGAGTACGTCGCGAACATCACTCGGCATTACCGCCGCGCGATCGACGCGGCGTTCGCACACCAGCCGATCGAGTTCTCGAAGCAAGATGTCGAAGAGATGCAGTTGTCGTTTTCTCGCGGCTTCTCCCCCGGCTGGTTGCGCGGTGACGACCACAAGATGCTCGTGCCGGCGATCTCGTCGGCAAAGCGCGGAGTATTTCTCGGCACGGTGCAATCAGCGGCTCGCGGCCGTGTTGCGGTTCAACTGGCGTGCGGGATCGCGGCCGGCGACGGACTCGTGTTTGAAGGCAACCGTGCCAACAACGACGAACAGGGTGGCCGCGTCTACGAGGTCTGGCAACGCGATCACAAACTGGATCATCCAGTGACCAGCGGACTCGTCGAATTGTCCTTTCAACGTGGATCGATTGATTTCGAGCGACTGTGGTCAGGACAGCAATTGTGGAAGACTGACGATCCGAAACTGTCGGCTCGATTGCGGAAGACCTTCACCGGTGCGGACCCAGTGCGCCGCGTCCCGCTCGATCTGCGAGTCGATGCGAGCGTCGGCCAACCGCTGCGAATCGTCGGACGCTCGACGAACGGGGCGGCTTGTGATGTTGCGTCACCGTTGCCGCTGGAAGCGGCGAAGAAGCATCCGATGACGGATGATTTCCTCCGGTCGCAACTCGGCCGACTGGGGCAGACGGTTTACGAACTCAGCCATCTCGACGCGGTGATCGATGGCTCGCCGATGATTCCACTGAGCGTGCTGAGCGAATTGCGGCATGAGATGATCCGGCAGTTGGAATCGTCAGCCGCGCGCGTCCCGCAACGCCGCATCGCCAGCGAGTCGGCGTTGGCGGCTCTCGTGGGGCACATTGTCACGTCAAACCATCAGCCGCGGGGCGCTAGCCCCCGGTTGGGATTCGAGGAACCGGGAGCTAGCGCACCGCGGCTGATTTCCGATTGTTTGCACGTCCTTTGTCGCACGCTTGAGCAACTGCGAGTCGTACTCGCGCACGGCGAGCGAAAGATCGCGGTCGACTTCCAAGACATTCGGGAGTACCGCGAAGCGGTGGCAATCTCGCGCGAGTCGGCCGCCGAGATTTGGCTGGCGACGCCACGCATCCAAAAGCCGGAGGAGTCAGGTTTGTTTCTCGCGCTCCTGAAGCACGGGGCCGACGGAATTTTGGTGCGGAATCTGGGCGGCTTGTGGTTCTTCGCGAACGAGGGGGTGCCATTTGTCGCCGACTTCTCGCTGAACGTCACGAACGAACTGACCGCTCAGTTCGTGATCGAACGCGGCGCGAAACGAGTCACGGCGTCGTACGACCTCAACCGCGATCAACTGCTCAATCTTGTCACCGCATGTCCGGCCGAATGGTTGGAGGTCGTCATCCACCAGCACATGCCGATGTTCCACATGGAGCACTGCGTGTTCTGCGCGGTGCTCTCACCGGGGACGAATCCGACGAACTGTGGTCGGCCATGTGATCGTCACGATGTGCATCTGCGAGATCGGCAAGGGGTCGAGCATCGTCTGACCGCTGACGTCGGCTGCCGCAATACGCTGTTCAACGCGATCCCGCAGAGCGGTGCCGAGGTCGTGTCCGAATTGCTGTCGCGCGGCGTGCGAAACTTCCGAATTGAGTTGCTCGATGAGTCGCCGGACGAGATTCGGCTAATGCTCGATTCGTACCGCGACCTGCTGTCGGGGCGAGTCGCCGGCCGCGATGTCTGGAAAAAGCTCAACGCCGCGAATCGAGTCGGTGTGACTCGTGGCACGCTCGAAGAGCGACGCAATCCGCTGGCAATTCTGTGACCTCCGGAGCTGGTTTTCGTCGAGAACTCACGAGGTTTTCAGAGATCTGCGGCGAACTTCCGAAGCGTTGTGAATCGGCGGAATCGACCTTAGACTGCCGCCCCTTTCCGGCAGGCTGCGAGCGTTCGTCTGCGGCTTCGGCCGGAAAGAGCTGTCTCTGAAAGTGATCGACGAAATGAAACATGTTCTCTCGGCGCTGGTGATGAACCAACCCGGTGTGCTGGCGCACGTTTCCGGGATGTTGGCGTCGCGCGCGTTCAATATCGAAAGCCTCGCCGTCGGCGAGACCGAGAACCCTGAATACTCCCGCATCACGTTCGTCGTCGAAGGTGACGAGCGGGTGCTGGATCAGGTTCGCAAGCAGCTTGAGAAAATCATCAACGTTGTTCGCGTGATCGACTTCTCCGACCAGAAGTTCGTCGAGCGTGACCTGATGCTGATGAAGGTCAGCACGGCGAAAGACCGCCGCGCGGAAATCAAAGAACTGGTCGAGATCTTCCGCGGTCGGATCGTGGACGTCAGCCTGACGCACGTGATGGTCGAGATCTCCGGCCAGGAAGGAAAACTGGAAGCGTTCATCGAACTGATGCGTCCGTTCGGAATTCTCGAAATGGTTCGCACCGGCCGGATCGCTCTGCAACGCGACCACGAAGTCACTCCCAACGAGTGACGCTCTCTCAGGATGAAATTTGTAGAAGGACTCTTTCCCAACTCGGACCACTGACAACGGACACACCACGAAATCATGCCAGTCACCATTTACTACGACGCCGACGCCGACCTCTCGCTGCTCAAGAACAAGACCATCGCCATCCTGGGCTACGGCAGCCAAGGACATGCTCAGGCTCAGAACCTGCGCGACAGCGGTTGCAATGTGATCATCGGCCAACGCCCCGGCAGTGCGAACTATGACCTCGCCGTCAGCCACGGCTTCAAGCCGATGTCGATCGCCGACGCCGTCAAACAAGCCGACCTCGTCAACATCCTGTTGCCCGACGAAGTGCAGGGAGACATCTACAAATCCGAGATTCGCCCGAATCTAAAAAAGGGCGCGCTGCTGATGTGCTCGCACGGATTCAACATTCACTTCGGCCAAGTCATTCCGCCCCCGGGCCACGATGCCGCGCTGGTGGCTCCGAAAGGTCCAGGTCATCTCGTTCGCAGCGAATATGAAAAAGGCGG
>QWQF01000341.1 GCA_003669125.1 Planctomycetota bacterium | reverse complement strand
GTCTGCGTCGAACGGTATTTGTCGCCGCCGCCGCCGGTTTTCATCAATTGACGGCTGCTGATATGACCGATACCGTCCATATCCCACCAGCCGAAACTTCCCGCCTTTTTTCGAGCGGAGCCAGCCATGCTCACCCTTTTCGGACGCCAACAGAAATACTGTGACGGAGTCAACCGCCGTAGCTTCTTGAAGATCGGCGGTTTTTCGCTGGGAGCCGTCGGGGGCTTCGGCTTGGCCGACATCATGCGAGCCACCGGCAGCGAGACCACGAATCGGCACAAGTCGGTGATCAATGTGTTCCTCGGTGGCGGCCCGCCGCACCAGGACATGTGGGAAATTAAAACTGACGCTCCAAAAGAAATTCGGGGTGAGTTCGAGCCCATCAACACCAAAGTCCCCGGCATCCAAATCGGCGAGGCCTTTCCGCACATTGCGGCGGCGTTCGACAAGTTCGTAGCCGTTCGCGCGGTGGTCGGCTGCGTCGATAACCACGACGGCTATCAATGCCTGACCGGTTGGAATCGCAATCAAGACCGCTCGATCGGCGGTCGCCCGAGCATCGGCTCCGTCGTGACGAAGTTGCAAGGCCCGGTCACTCGATCGATGCCGCCATTCGTGGCCCTCGCTGCGAAGACGCAACATGCGCCGTGGTCCGAACCGGGCGGCCCCGGATTTCTCGGCGCGACCTGTCAGTCGTTCAAGCCGGACGGCCAGGGCATGGCCGATCTGACCCTCAACGGCGTGACACTCGACCGACTGCAAGATCGCAAGACGTTGCTCGGTGGACTCGACTTGCTCAAACGCGAAGCCGATGCGAGCGGCATGTTGCGAGGACTCGACTCGTTCAATCAAGCGGCGTTTGGCGTGCTGACCTCCAGCAAGCTGGCTGATGCGCTGGATGTCTCGAAGGAAGACCCGTTGGTCCGAGCCAAGTACGGCGATGGCAAGCCCTACCAATTCCAGTACGACGGCGCTCCGACGTGCAACGATCACTTGCTGATGGCTCGGCGATTGGTCGAAGCCGGAGTCCGCTGCGTGACGTTGACGTTTGGCCGCTGGGACAGCCACGGTGAGAATTTCCAACTGGTCCGCGATCACGGCGGCAAACTCGATCAAGCCGTCACCGCGCTGGTGCAAGATCTTGA
The DNA here is from genome assembly GCA_003669125.1 of Planctomycetota bacterium. Lineage (GTDB taxonomy): Bacteria > Planctomycetota > Planctomycetia > Planctomycetales > Planctomycetaceae > SXKJ01. Next base: position 31,790 of record QWQF01000341.1, on the reverse strand, counting down.
AGAACGCGGAATGCTCGACGATGTGACCGTCGTCGTCTGGGGTGAGTTCGGCCGCACGCCGCGCATCAATCCTGGCGCGGGCCGCGATCACTGGCCGCAAGTCAGTTGTGCGTTGCTCGCCGGCGGTGGAATGCGCACCGGCCAAGCGATCGGCTGCACGAATCGTCTGGGCGAAGTCGCCAAGGATCGCCCGACACACATGCAAGAAATCATCGCCACGATCTACCACAACCTCGGCATTGATCCCCGCTCGACGACACTGATCGACCCCACTGGTCGCCCGCAATACCTCGTCGAACACCGCGAGCCGATGCGCGAGTTGGTGTAAGCCGGCTTGTGGTGACGATTCGGTTGCCGCGTGTGATTGTTGGCGAGCGGTTGAGTTCCACCGCAGTCAACGAATTACTCGGAGGGCTGACGCCCTGCCGCTCGCCTTTGGACGAGTGACGCCTGTAGACGCAATTGCTCGAAGTTGCCACGATCGGCGTGCTTGTCAGATCGTCAGTCCGCACCGTCTCTTCGAGAACCGCGATGTCTTCGTCATTCGAATTGTGTGCTCACGGAATCACTGTCAAACGCGTCCTGCGTAATCCATCTCCGGCGTTGTTGTACGAGGAAGCAATCCGTCACGATGTCGGCACGACGATCGCGGACTCCGGTGCGCTGATCGCGTATTCCGGCGAGAAGACGGGACGTTCGCCCAAAGACAAACGCGTCGTGCGGCACCCGCAGTCGGAGGGCAATATCTGGTGGGGGCCAGTCAATTTTCCGCTCGACGAACCGACCTTCATGATCAATCGCGAGCGGGCGAAGGATTACCTCAACACGCTCGACCGGCTGTACGTCATCGACGCCTTCGCCGGCTGGGATCCGAAATATCGGATGAAGGTGCGAGTCATCTGCTCGCGCGCGTACCACGCGCTGTTCATGCACAACATGCTGATCCCGCCGACCGACGCCGAGTTGGCGGACTTCGGTCAGCCGGACTTCGTGATCTACAACGCCGGCCGCTTTCCCGCGAATCGCTACACCACCGGGATGACGTCGCGCACCAGTGTGGATCTCTCCTTCGAACTGGGTGAACTCGTGATTCTGGGCACCGAGTACGCTGGCGAGATGAAGAAGGGCGTCTTCACGATCATGAACTATCTGATGCCAGCACGCGGCGTGTTGTCGATGCACTGCTCGGCGACGTGCGATCCGCGCACCGGCAAGTCATCGGTTCTGTTCGGCCTGTCCGGCACCGGTAAGACGACCCTCTCCGCTGATCCGAACCGGCAGCTCGTCGGCGACGACGAACACTGTTGGAGCGACGATGGCATCTTCAACGTCGAAGGGGGCTGCTACGCCAAAGCCATTTATCTCTCTCGCGAACGCGAACCGGAAATCTTTCAGGCATTGCGTTACGGAGCGGTCCTCGAAAACGTCGTCTACGACGACGCGCATCATCACGTCGATTTTGACAACGCCCGCATCACGCAGAACACGCGTGGAGCCTACCCAATCAGCTACATGCCCAACGCCAAGATCCCGTGCGTGGCCGGGCATCCCAGCGACGTGATTTTTCTGACTTGCGATGCCTTCGGAGTGCTGCCGCCGGTGTCGAAGCTGACTCCCGAACAAGCGATGTTCCACTTCGTCATCGGCTACACCGCCAAAGTTGCCGGCACCGAGATGGGTGTGACGGAACCACAAGCCACGTTCAGTCCCTGCTTCGGGGGACCGTTCCTCGTCTGGCATCCGAACAAGTACGCCGAACTGCTCGCCGAAAAAGTCCGCCAGCACAACGCTCAGGTCTGGCTCGTCAACACCGGATGGAGCGGCGGACCACCCGGCACCGGCAGCCGCATGAAGCTGGCCCACACGCGAGCGATCATCAACGCGATTCACTCCGGCACGTTGTCATCCGCGCCGACAACCACCGAACCAATCTTCGGTCTGCGCGTCGTCACAAACTGTCCCGGAGTTCCCGACGACCTGCTGCAACCTCGCCACGCCTGGTCCAATCCCGCCGCCTACGATGTCTCCGCGCGGAAGCTCTTTGAGTCGTTTGATCGCAACTACGGAGCATTTCAATCGGGCAAATCGATTGGAGTCATCGACGGGTAAACGGTCATCTGAAGACGGGACGACGACTGCTCACAACTGCCGTTCGGCGATGTCGATGGCTTTGAGCAGACCCTTCGCCTTGTTGAGCGTTTCGTGGTATTCGCTCTCCGGAACGCTGTCGGCGACGATGCCGGCTCCGGCTTGGATGGATGCGGTTTGGCCCTGCAGCACCAGCGTTCGCAGAGCGATGCAGGTATCCATGTTGCCGGTGAAATCGATGTAGCCGACGGCTCCGGCGTACGGGCCGCGGCGGGTTGGTTCGAGTTCGTCGATGATCTGCATCGCGCGAACCTTCGGAGCGCCGCTGACCGTGCCGACGGGCAGGCCGGCTCGCAGGGCGTCGAGCGCGGTCAGGCCGGGGACGAGTTGGCCTTGGACGTTTGAGGTGATGTGCATGACGTGGCTGTAACGTTCGACCGTCATCACGTCGCTGAGTTTTACGCTGCCGTATTGAGCGACTCGGCCGACGTCGTTGCGGGCGAGATCGACCAGCATGACGTGCTCGGCTCGCTCTTTCGGATCGGCGAGGAGCTCTTGTTCCAGCCGCTCGTCCTCTTCATCGGTCGCTCCGCGTTTGCGAGTGCCGGCGAGTGGGCGAATCGTGACCTCGCCATCTTCGACGCGGACCATGATTTCAGGCGAACTGCCGACGAGCGTTGTGTGTGGTGTCCTCAGCAGGAACATGAACGGACTGGGATTCACGATTCGCAACGCGCGGTAGATGTCGAGCGGCGAAGCTTTTGTTTCGAGTTGCAGACGCTGGCTGATGACCACCTGAAAGACGTCGCCAGCGACGATGTATTCCTTGCACTTTTCGACGGCGGCCTCGAACTCGCGCTGTGTGAAATTCGATTGATAGGCCAACTGCGGCTCGCCGGTCAGCGTGACGTCGTTGAGCGTCAGGTCGGCTTTTCCGGTTTGCAGTTGCTGGCAGGTTTCATCGACGCGAATGCAGGCCTCGTCATACGCCTGCCGCAGATCGCGGCCCTTCGTGCGTGCGTGGCCGACCACCAGGATCGTCTTTTGGACGTGATCGAAGATGACCATGCGGTCGTAAAACGCGAACGACATGTCGGGCAGCTTGCGGTCATCGAGCGGTGCGTTCGGCAGATGCTCGGCGTAGCGGACGATGTCGTAACCGGCGTAGCCGACGGCTCCGCCGCAGAAACGGGGCAGCTTGGGATGTGGAGCGGCTCGATAGCCGGCGATCAGCGACTCGAGTTCCTTCAGCGGATCGGCGACCTGTCGATGAGCGACGCATTCTGGTTGGTTGTGTTCACCGCATTCGGTCAGCGAAACGTCGTGACCGAACGCTTCCAGTCGCAGGAACGGATCTGTGCCGACGAAGCTGTAACGTCCGATCTTCTCGCCGCCGACGACGCTCTCAAACAAGAACGCGCACGAACCCGATTGCAATTTGCAGAAAGCGCTGACCGGTGTCAGCGTGTCGGCCACCAACTGCCGGTAAACCGGCACCAGATCGCCTTGCTGAGCCATGCGGCAAAAGGTGTCGAAGTCGGGAAGATGATTCGGCATGGAGTGTCCTCAAGGAATCCGCGTCTTGAGGTGGAGGGGGATTGCAAACTGCAAATTGCAATCCTCCCACATCACCGACCACGTTTGACCAAGCATTCGCGATGACTAGAATCCGATTGCCGCGTCACGGAGTCTCAGCGGCCAATTCTTACGGGTGACATGATGAAGAAGTGCCGTCGCTGTTCCAAGCCTGCCACTCTGCACATCACGGAGATTCGCAAAGGTGAAGTGCAGCAACTTCATCTCTGCGAGACGTGTGCTCAGAAGTATTTGCAGTCGGATCAAGAATCGGACCAGGATGTCCTGGCGAGTGGTGCGACCGACGAGTCCCTGGACGCCGTCGATGAATTAGCCTGCCCACACTGCGGCATCACTTTCCGCCAATTCCGAGCGAACGGACGGCTCGGATGTCCGCACGATTACGAGGTCTTCGAGACCGAGCTGGACGAGTTGCTCAAAAACATCCACGACGACACGCAGCATTACGGAAAAGCCCCGCACCAGACCAGCGAGTCGAGCCAAGAGCAGTTCCGGCTGATCAAGCTCCGCAAGGAACTGCAAGCGGCAGTGACCGACGAAGCCTACGAGCGTGCGGCCAAGTTGCGGGACGAGATTCAGCAGGTCGAATCGAAGCTCAAGGCCGGTCAGCCGGGGTAGCACGACGCGCAAGCGAGTGGTTCTTCTCGAACAAATACTCGCTTGCGCGTCGTGCTAGTCCGGCTAATCTCACAGCCCCGTCCGCGCAAGAATGTCTCGCAGCAGTTCGACGGGGACTCCCGCCGACCAGGCGACGGCAACGGCAGGTAGCAAGTGCTCGCGAACGATTGGGCCGGAAGACTCGATCCCTTTGAGCGGCATGAAGAACGCGTTCGGGCCGCTGCCGAGGATTAAGCTGTCGTGCAGGAAGAACGCGACTCGGCCACCGCGTGCTTGATGGTCTCGCAGTCGAGCAGTCTCTCCTGCGGTCGAGTAAAGGAGCGTGTGGCCTCGGCAGGCGGACAGCAGTTGGTCGATGTGCGGCGCGGTGGCGGGAATGATGGCCGCTCCTTCGAGCGGGACGGCGTACACGAGCGGCAGCACTCCGTCGATCAACGTCTCAGCGTTGGCTGAGGCGAGGTTTGCAAGGACGACGACGTCGCAGCGTTCACAGCCCAAGCCGATGGCGAGTGCTTCTTCGGTTTGGCTTTCGAAGATCGCGGCTTCGACGCGCGGGTGCAGCAACAGTGAGCGGATGCGATCTTGATCTGAGCCGCGCAGGACGTACGGACGTTGGTTGTCAACGGAAATCTCACAGCCCATCGCGAGGCCGACTCGCCGACCGAGCTTGCGCAACAGCCCGGCGATCAACCGGCCGATTTGACTGGCTTCCGCTCCACCCGCGATGCCGACGATGGGGATGCGACCGTCCTCGCCGCCAGGAAACATCAATTCGACGATCGCATCGCCGACTGGCTGAGGTTGTCCGTAAAGCGGTTCAACGTGTATCGACAGGGATGGTCCGGCATTGACCTCGATGATGACCCCACCTTGCTCTTCGAGCGGGCGGCTGATGTCCTCGGCGATGACATCCATTCCAGCGATGTTCAAGCCCACAGTTTGCGCGGCGAGCACCGCACGCTCCGCCACGGCGGGATGGACCTCGCTGGTCTCGTCGGTCGTTAGGTCGCCGTTGTAGCACACGATGATCTCTTGCCCTTGTGACAGGATCGAGTCGGGTGTGAGTCCTTGGCGTTTGAGCCTCAACTTCGCGGCTTCGTTGAGGGCCATCGTGTCCAGCTTGTCGGTGTAGTTCTCCCCTCGCCGTGGATCGCGATTCGCCTCGTCGATCAGTTCCGCGATCGTGCTGCGACCGTTGCCAACAACGACATCGCTTTGGCCTCGAATCGCCGCGATGAGCCGATCGCCGACGACCAGCAAGCGGTGAGCTGCTCCGCGCGCGAACTGCTCAACAATCACGCCAGTTGTGCCGGTGGAGTTTTCTCCAAGCGCATGATCGAAGGCTTCGGTGATCCCTTCGCAGGTCATCAGGTCGAACGAGATGCCTCGGCCGTGGTTCGCGTCGCGCGGTTTGAGGACGACGGGAAAGCCGATCTCACGAGCGATCCGGCACGCCTCGTCAGCGGTTTGCGCGACTCGGCCTTGCGGCACGGGGACGCCAACTTGCCGCAACAACTTCTTCGTCAGTTCTTTGTCCTGAGCGATGTCCTCGCCAATCGAACCGGTCTCGTCCGTCTCGGCGGTCCAGATGCGATGCTGTTTCGCTCCCTCGCCAAGCTGCACGAGACTTCCGTCCGTCAGTCTGCGGCACGGCAGGCCGCGAGCCGCCGCCGCTCGCAGAATCGCGCGCGTGCTCGGACCCAGCCGCACGTCGTCGGCCAGATCGACCAGCTTGCGAAGCTCCGCCGGCGCGTCAAAGGCGGTGTCCGATAACGCCGCTTGCACACACTGCCGCGCCGTTTCCAAACAGGCTCGACCGAGCGATTCTTCCTCAAACTGAAACGTCAGACGACAGATCGTGCCGTCATCCGTCACCTCGCAACGGCTGTATTCTGGCGGCGTGCCGGCGGCGGCTTCGAGCACACACGTCACTCGCCTCAATAGGTCCACCAGCGGCAGCCCGTGCTCGGCGAGTTTGTGAAACGATGCCTGCAGCGGTACGTCACCACTCTGCGACGGAGCCTGCTGTGGCGGATCATCCAAGACGGGTAGCCAAGACAACAGCCGAGTGATCACTGACGGATCCGCACTCGACCGCCACGTTCGCAGAGCCCCCAAATCCACGAGCACTTCCAACGTCGGCACACCCGACCAACGATTCGGTCCGTGATACGCGACGATCTGACGAAACTCCATGAAGCACTCCGCTCTCATCTCTGAATTATTGACGGCGACTGCCGCTCCTCGACAGTACCTGTGACCGGACATGGTAGTCGTATCGCCGCGACAGCCAAGCTCGACCAGCCGATCAAAAACAACACGCCACCAAGCGGAGTGATCGCACCCAGGACTCGGATGCCCGTCACCGCCAGCACATACAAGCTGCCGGAGAACAACGCGATTCCACCGAGAAACGACCATCCGGCAACCGCCAGCGATCGCCGCGAACCGTCGCGGGCCAATAACCCAACAACCAACAACGCCAGCGAGTGCGTGAGCTGATACTCGGCCGCCGTCTTGAAGTCTTGTAGATATTTCCAAGCCGCCGGCACCGACAGTCCCGCGATCGTGCGCACGTCAGTCTCGGAGTAAACCGACTTCAAAACGCCATCCAGCCCGTGCGCCGCGAACGCACCCAGCGCGACTCCCAATCCCGCCAGGATGGAACCACTCACCAACCAGAACTTGGAACTCGGCATGACAGAGACTTTCAGAGAATGAAAATGAATCCGGAATTCGGAACGCAGAAGGTTTAGTGGCAGCTCATTCAGACTCCCGTATTCAGCATTCCGGATTCATTGCCTCCAAGATCAGCGTTGCGAATCTAAAAACGCGAGCAGGTCGCGGAGTTCTTGCAGCGTCATCCGTTCGGCAAGCTTTTCGGGCATGACGGAAATCTTCTGCGGCGTGCGGGTCTCGATATCGGCCGTCTTGATTTCGATCAGTTGGCCTTCGGCGTTGCCGACGATGGTCTTGCCTTCGTTCTCGTGGACGACCATGCCGGTCAGGACTTTTCCGTCTTTCAACTCGAACGTCCACGAGACGAACTGCGGAGCGATCTCGCGGCTCGGTTCGAGGATCGACTGGATCAGCCGCTCGCGGTTCATCGTCCCGACCGCTCGCGACAAATCGGGACCGACGCGACCGCCTCGGCCATCGACGATGTGGCACTTGAAGCAGCCGGCACCGTTCGGATGAAAGAAGATTCTGCGACCCGCTGCCGGATCGGCGTCGTGGCCGCGGTTCAGTTGAGCCATCCATTCTTGTTGCGTCGTCGGCTTGGGACTGCGGGGAGCCAAGATCGTTTGCGGGAGTTCGAGTTTGGCCTCAACAAACGCGAGTGCCGCTTGATCCGCGAGGTTCGTGGCTAACGTGCCGACAGGGATCGCGATGGCCGTCTTTCCGACTTCCGTCACGGCGTCGCGAAGCTCGGCATCGTCGGCGATCAGCGGTCGAGCGGCTCGCAACGCCTCAAAACGGATCGGCAGCGCCGTGCTGTTGTTCAAGAACTTTTTGAGCAATTGCCGAGTCGGGCCGCCGACCGGTTCGCTCTTCGCGACCGTCGCGAGACCGACCAGCGCTTCGGCTCGCAGTTGCACGTCGAGCTTGTCGTTGGCCACGAGTTCTCGCAGCAGTTCACCCGACACGTCCGGCTTGGCGGCTTGCAGCGTGCGGACGGTTTCCAGACGCAGCGATGCGTGGTCCGACTTCAGCAAGCTGGCGAACAACGGCGCGTCGAGCGACTTGTCGGTCGGGGACACGAGTCGCAGGGCTTGTGCTCGGACGACGGGAGAGCGTTGTTCGTCTTTGAGCAGCGGGACGACGTATTGTTCGGCCGGCGTCTTGTCGAAGTCTTCGGGCTTCTTGCCGTCGAGCATCTCCAGCGCGGCAATCGTCGCGAGGAACAACTCGGTCGTCATGCCCTGGCTGTCAAACATCGCGGCGACGCGCGGCTGGAGGTCCGTCAATTTCTCCTCGGCCACCCACTGCACCGCCAGCCGCCGCACGTCCGGGTCGTGGTCCGAGAGCGCGACTCGCAGCAAACGGTCTTCCTGCGGGGCCTGCTTCCGAGCCGCCAGCAACATCGCCTGACGAACGCGCGGAGCACTCGCTTTCACGTCCGGAGTGGCATCGGGGATGAGGTACTTCGCGAGATCGTCTTGTGAAAACTGCCGAGCCAAGATATAGGTGATGACTGAATCTACAAAAGGATCGTCGAGTGACATGGCTAAGGGAATGAGTGGATCGTTGACTTGGAACTTGCACTCACACAAGAGCGGTAGCAAGGCATGCGGATCAAACGATGTTGTAGGTTTGTTCGCCAGCATTTCGGCGATGAAGCGATCGGCATACTCACGAAATTCCCGTTCGCCCATTGCAAAGTACTTTCGCCACGGCTTTCCGTTTGGCGGCTCTGCAAGGATGAGTTGAATGGACTTCAGCCATGTCATCTTGAGGTACTCGGGTGAACTGGTTTGCACCCGTTGATCAATGGCTGTGTCTCGGGCACGCGCCAGTCCCCATGCAATTTCAATCTTGGTACGGCGGGGTGCATCAGACTCGAACCTGATAAGCTGAAGTTCCGGCGCGTTGTCTTGCGACTCGTCGTTCAGCCAACGTGCTGCCATCCGTCTTACGTCCAGCCGCCGCGAGTACAAGTGATGTTTTGCTTGCTCAATTGACATTCCGATGATCGACGCTAAGTCCACGAGCTTGCCGTTGCGAGCCTCCTTCGGCGCGATCCGCCAAATTCGTCCGTGTCCGTGCAGCTTGTAGTCTCGCAGCACCCAATCGGTGCAGAACAACGAACCGTCGGGAGCGGTCGCGAGGCCGACCGGGCGAAAATTCTCGCCGCCGGTGATGAGCGGTTCGGCCAGCGACGTGAACGACGTCCCCTTCGGCTGCAAGCGAAAGCGGTCGATGCGGTGGTCCCCCCAACTGGTCACCAGCAGGTTGCCCAGATACTCCTCCGGCAGTCCGTCCGACTCGTAGGCCAGGATGCCGGAGGGAGCTTCGCCGGTCCCCGCGACCATCGGCAGCGTGCCGGGAATCTCGCCGTTCCAGGCGGTGAAGGGGTGCAGTCCCTTGCGGCCGTTGCGGAAGCGGTAGCCGTAATCGCCGCCCGGAATCACATGCAGCAGCCGACACGGCGGACGGCTGTCCGCGTCGTTGTCCACGGTGAAGAGCCGCCCGAACGCATCGAAGCAGCTCGCGTGCGGATTCCAAAACCCGGTCGCGATCTGGCTCAGCTTCGAGCCATCCAGCCGGCAACGATAAATGTTGCCCCCCTCGCCGCCACCGCTGAGCGTCGTGCCGTCCGAACCGATGATCTTGTAATCGGCTCCCAAGTTTTCGCCGAACCCGAAGTACATCCAGCCGAGCGCATCAATCGCAAACCCGGCCAGCCCGTTGTGCGGATAATCCCCCTTCGTGTCGAGATGCACGATCGACTCTTTGCGGTCGGCTTTGTCGTCGCCGTCGTCATCGTGGAAGAGAAAAATTTCTCGGCGAGTGGCGATGTAGACGGAAGTGAGCGGCACGGCGCTAGCCGCCGGTGGCTTTGCGGAATCACCGGCTGGTTTTTTTGAATCACCGGCGGCTAGCGCCTTGCCGCTCACGGGAAACCAAATCGGCCGCACCGCGACGCTCATCGAAAACTTCAGGCCGTCGGTGAAGACGACCACCTTGTCCGCCTTGCCGTCACCGTCCGAGTCGCTCATCACGAGCACTCGGTCGGACGGATGTCCCTTGTAGCCTTCGGGCGGGAAGTGCGTGTTGTTCTCGATGGCGAAGACTCGGCCGCGATGATCGACGTCGAGGCCAGTCGGCGTGACGATCTGCGGATGCTCGGCGAAGAGTTCGATCTTCAACCGCGGATCGAGTGACTTCGGCGGCTCATCAGCACACACCAGTTGGCCGCTCAGCCACACCAGACACACCGAGATAATGACAGACCGCCGCATGAGATGCTCCTCGCCGCTGAACGCCAAATGACCAATGGCGAGGATCGTCTGAGGGCGACGCGGAAAATGCCAGCGAACGCCGAGCAGCTACTTGTCCCAGAACTCATCCGACATTTCGTCGTCTTCATCGTCTGATGTGGCCGGCGCGAGCAGAGTGTCGCCAAAGTTCTGTTGCGGCATCGCCGAGGACTCATCGACGGATGGTTCCAGCGGCGTGGGCATGGTTTCGTCGAGATCAGGTGCGGGTGGTACGAAGTTCGCGCCGTTGTTCGTTGGCTCTGGTCGCGGCAAATCTTCGAACTCGTGAACCGGCAAAGTATCCACCTTGGCCGACGTGGGCCGCACCTTGCTCGTGGCAGGAAAGCGTCTCGCGGCACCCACATTGGACGCCCGTTTGGAGTCTTCGGCAGGAGGCATCGGCTTGGGCTCGTCGGCGGCCGGAACAGGGGCTGGCGGTACGGTCGATGGAAGCGTGATCGGCGGGTTCCCACCGGCCGTCGTATCAATTCCGTCGATGACCGACAGGTCGTTCTCACCCGCCAGAGCACCTCGTTCCAATTGCACATTCTTTTGAGCGACCGCGTACTCGGCTCGCGACTGGTAGTAGCGAAGCTCGGCTTCGACGACTCGGCGTTGAGCGTCCAGGATGCGGTCGATGTCGACGGGCAGGCCGTTCTGTTCCTCGGCTTCCAGCGACAGCAGCACCTCACGCGAGGCGATGTAACGGTTGAGGCTGCTCTGACACGACTCAAAGGCGCGAACCGCGTCGGACAGCGCGTTGCTCAGATCGTGGATGACTTCCCGTTCCTGCTCGCGGTGGATGGCTCGTTCGTGGCACAACGCCAATTCGGCGTTCGCGACGGCGGCGTGGCCTTGGCGGAATCCAATCGGCATTGAGAACTCGACCCCGGCCATCCATTCCTGATGACTCAAGGTCGCGAGGTTGCCGAGCGCCGAGGCCGGAGTTCCGCCGCCGTTGATTCCTTTGGCGATCAGCTCGTCACCGAAGCCTCGGACACGATAGCGGCCGACGGCGTCCAACTGCGGAACGATGAAGTTCTGCGAGGCCAACAATTCCATCTCGCGACGTTTGACCTTGAGCTGTTGGCGTCGCAGTTCCGGTCGTCGAGCCAACGACTCTTGCATGAGGATTTCCCAGTCGTAGACGACCTCGGCTTCGTCTGGGTCTTGCGCGGGCCGTAGCAGTGTGCCGTCTGTGATCGGCAGGCCGATCATCAGCCGCAATCGCCGCTCGTTGACTTGCACGCCGCCGTTGGCTCGCAGTGTTCCACCGGTGCTGCCGTTGCGCGTTTGAGTGCCTTGCAGCAGCCGGCCAGAGAGCGAGTCATCCACTTCTTGCTTGAAGCGGTAGTATTGCTCGCGAGCCTGGGCTTCTTTCGAGGCCGATAGGCCCTCTGCTTCAACTTGCGCCTTCACCTTTCGCCACGATTCCAACGCGGAGTGCATGGCTCGGCGACGAGCGTCCAAGTCGCGGTACGAGTAGTACAGATCCCAGTAAACGTTGACCACGTTGCTGACGTAGTCTCGCACCGCGATCTCGAAATCGGTCTGCGTGATGTCGGTGTTCACGCGAGCGATCAGAATGCCGTTGTACAGACCCGGCGCACCGCTCGGACCGGCGATGCGGTTGTATTGCAGGCCGCCCCCTTGCAGCAACGGCTGCCGAAATTCTCCCTCGGCGTAGTAATTCCAGGCACTGGCGAAGAGGTTGCCGGGAGCGTTGTTGGCATCCATGTCAGAGACATTGCGGAAGATCATCAGCGCGCCGGTGGCCGCGCGCTTCGAAAGCTCGGCCCGGTACTCGTGCAGGTCTTGATCGTAGGCATTGACGCCACCGGCAAAGAACGAGTTGTTGTAGATGCGGTCGTTCTTTTGGAACGTCGCCGCCCCTTTGAACTGCGCGTCGAACGCACTCAATGCGGCATGCGTGCCGAAACGCGGATCGGTCTGCTGGAGGCCGGTCGCGTACCGCGTGCGAATCGTCTCCGGTGTTCGGAGCAATGTGCCCCCCAGTTCACGCAAGACTTCCGAGTTCTCCAGAGCGATCTGCAAAACCTCGCCGACGGTGACGTCGCGATACTGAATTTCCTGGCCGTCACGCAGCGACTTCGAGGTGATCGGCGCCGACGAGTACGCCGCCTGATAAATCTCCGGGACGGGGTTCTCGGCTTCGGCAGTGAGCGAGTCGATCTCGCAGGTATCGTTGCCGACCGTTTTCGTGTAGGTCTCGTACGACGCACAGCCCACGAACCCCGACATGGCGACCGACAGAATCAACAGCGCCGCCGCACGCCGAACCGCAAAACGGCTCGGCGTTGGTTCCAATCGGTCACTGTGGAAGTTGAGGACCATCCGTGTCATTTCCAGGACTGGCGAGGATCATCTCACCGACTCTGTCGAACGCGAAAATTGGGCGCACGGCCGCGCGCACAACTTTCGCCGACTCTCTGACCTTCTCTTGATCGGCAGGTGACTTTGACGATTGGAGGAAATTTCCCGATTCTGTGGGTCAAGACGATCAGTCAAAGCTTGCAGTCCTCCGAAATCGGCAGGCAGGGGAGGCGTGGCAATCTGCGGAAACTGGAAAGAGCCGTTGCTTGTGCGATTTTCGGTCGTCGCGGCAAGTGTTCTGGAAATCGTGGCTACCTCTCGCATCCGTTCTGGCAACGGTTTACCGTTCTTGCCCACGGCAGAGAAACACTGGATTTGAGCGTTTGGCAGTCGCCATGGACCGTCCCAGCCACCCCGAATCGGTCGCCCGTTCCGCCTCGCTGATGATGCGTGTCGACGGTTTGCTGGAGCACGCCGAGACCTTGGGGCGAACGCCGGTAGCGACCTCTGAGTACTACGGCCAGGTTCTGGGCGAGCTGGCGGAGATTCTTGAAGCTCACAGCGCGGCGGTGTGGTCGGTTCGCGAGGACAGCGTGTCGCTGCTGTTCGACACGCAAGAGGACTCGGATCGGGATCGCCTCGCGGCCTTCGTCGAACCGGTCGCGCGATTGGAAACTGATCGCACGGTGATCGTTCCGCCCGGTGTCGGTGGCCGCTGGCCGAACGCAACCGAGTTTGCTCGGTGCATTGCCTGCGTATCAGTCGCGCCGTCGTTGCGATTGGCGCTCGACGTGCGGTTGTCGACGGCAGCACAACGCGGTGAAAACATCGCCGACGTGGTCGCGGCCGTGGCAGCAGTCATCGTGGAGTTTCACCGCGGCCGACAGCTCACGCGGATGTTTTCGCTGTCGATCGAACGGGATCGTATCGCCGGCTTATGTCAGGCGTTGCATTCGACGTTGGATCGCCGACGCATCGCGCTCGATCTGGCCAATGACGGAGCGACCGCGCTGCGACTCGACCGAGTCAGTGTGTTGCTGGCCGATGAGTTCGGATTTCGGCTGGAGTCCGCAACCGCTGTCCAAGATTTGAATCGCCGCGCGAACGCCAGTCGCGCAATCGAACAGGTTGTGTTCGAGGTCCGCCGTCAGGGAACGTCGTTGCCGTGGACCTCTGCCGATCAGACGGACGAAGCCGCGCGGGCCTATTTGCAGGAGTCGGGGGCCACTCGTGTGCGAGTCGAACCGCTCGGCCCGAAGCCTGGTTCTTGGGAAGGTGCGTGCGGTGCCGTCGTGTTTGAGTCCTTCGGCTCCGAACCACTCAGTCCCGATTACGATGGAGTCGCGGAGGTCTGCCGACATGCAGCGACCGCGCTGACGAATGCCGCGGCCTTCGAGGCTCACGGGTTGAGCGGTCGCTTGCTGCGATGGAAATCGCTGGCTCAATCACGTCGATCACGCACGATCACGGTTTCGATTGTCGGAGTTGTGCTCGCACTCGCCCTCATTCCCGCCGACTTGGAATTGGAAGCTCACGGCCAAGTGCAACCAACTCGACGCCGATCGGTGTACGCTCCAGCGGATGGGATCATCACGCGAGTCGCTGTCAGCAATGCGGTTCAAGTCGCTGACCGTGAACCGCTCGCCGTGATGCGAAACCCAGAATTGGATCTCGAAGAACAGCGTGTTCGTGGCGAGATCGCGACGACCAACGCGAGGCTGGCTGCCGTCCGAGCCTCTCGTGGCGATCCCGATCGTCGCGGCTCAAACTCATCGAGCGCCGGGCAACTCGCCGCAGACGAGGAAGAACTCAAGCAGACGATTGTGAGCCTCAACCGCCAACTCGAAATCGTGAATCGCCGAGTCGCCGAATTGACGCTGCGGGCACCGCTCGCCGGACAGGTCGTTCGCTGGGACTTGATCCGCTCGCTGGAATCGCGGCCAGTGCGCCAGGGTCAATTGCTGATGCAAGTCGTCGATCCCGCTGGCCCGTGGGAGATTGAACTGCGCATCCCTGACCGGCATGTGCGGCATGTGCTCGCGGCTCAAGCCGCCGCCAAAGAGGCGAACGGTTTGCCCGTACGGTTTCTGTTTCGCATGTCGCCGAAGACGACGTATTCGGCGAGACTCGACACGGTGAACCTCGCCACCGACCTGGATCAAGACGGTGAACTTTCAACCTTCGCGAAGGTCACGTTGAATCCGAAAGAGATTCCCGATCTGCGTCCCGGCTCCAGCGTGATCGCCAAACTCGATTGCGGCCGCCGCTCGTTGGGTTACGTTTGGCTGCGCGAGTTGCTCGAATTCCTGCAAACTCGCGTGTTGTTTTGATCGGCCGTTCGCCGAAAGCCGAGATTCATTTTTTGTCGAGACCGCCGGACTCACGATGCCCAACGCCAAGACCACGATCCTCTCCGCCATTCGCCGGCATCACTTGCCAGAAGCTCCGCTGCCAAGCCTCGATCAATCGTGGATTCAGTTCAGCGACGTACGAGCACAATTCGCCTCAGTCTTGGAATCGGTCGGTGGCCGAGCATTCATGGTGGCGGATACGGCCGCGCTGAACTCCGAGCTGTCCGCCGTCTCCGAATGGCGGGACGCGAAGAAGACGGTCTCGCTAGTCGCCGGAGTTCACGGCAACACGGATCTCGCACTGATCGACGATCCGCACGCGACGGAAGACATCGACTTCGCGATCCTGCCGGGGCAATTCGCGGTTGCCGAAAACGGAGCCGTGTGGATCAGCGACGACGGCGTGAAGCAGCGGGCGATCTACTTCATCGCTCAGCATCTCGCGCTGGTGGTCTCGGCAATCGACATCGTGTCGAACATGCACGAAGCCTATCGCCGCCTGTCATTCGACTCGCCGCGCTTCGGGGCGTTCATCTCCGGCCCGTCAAAGACTGCCGACATCGAGCAATCGCTGGTCATCGGCGCTCACGGCCCACGCTCAATGACCGTGTTTATCGTCGGTTGAACGTGGGGTATCACAGCAATTCGGAAATTGGCTGCCCACCTTCGGCCACAATCGGAATCGGCCGGCCTTGCGGATTGACCCAATGCGACGCGAGGTCGATGCCAGCGTACTTGAACACCGTCGCGGCGAGGTCTTGCGGGCGCACGGGCCGATCCTTGATCCCGTAGCCCCGCGCGTCGGTGCTGCCGATGACTTGGCCGTGCTTCAGGCCGCCACCGGCAAGGATCATGCTCATGCAATTGGTCCAGTGATCGCGGCCGGCGGTCTTCGTCATCACCGGACCACGACCGAACTCGCCCATCATCAGGATCAAAGTACTGTCGAGCAATCCGCGTGATTCGAGATCCGTCACCAGCGTGTGAATCACGCGATCAACGCTCGGCAGCAACGGCGTCAGACCTTTCTCGATGCCACCCCAGCGGACTTCGTCGCCGTGATGATCGAAGTAGCCCCACGCTCCGCTGACTAACACGAATGTGACGCCGGATTCGACGAGTCGCCGCGCGAGCAACGCTTTCTCGCCGATCGAATCGCGGCCGTAAGCGTCACGCAATGAGGCTGGCTCGGCATCGATTTGAAACGCCTTCTCCGCTCGGCCAGATGTGACGAACTCAAACGCTTGCTGGTTGTAGCGGTCCACGCGAGCCAACGTCTCGCCACGATCAAGGTCTCGCCGGAAGTGATCGAACTGCCGCCGCAGGTCATCGCGGTTTTGGAGTCGGTCAATTTGTACGCCCTCCGGCAGTTTGAAGCGTCCCGCCAGTTCGCTCCCTTTAACCGGCGCGTAGTCGGAACCCATCTGCCCCGCCTCCCAGATGTCCGCCTTCCAACTGTCGGCCAAGCCCACGAACGCCGGCAGGTGCGGATCGTTGGTGCCTTTGAACTTCGCGACGACCGACCCCATCGACGGATAGCCGTCGCCATCATTGCCGGTGTCCACCCGCCGAGCGAGCGGGTTGCCTGCCTGCATCGTGATCGGCGTGTGATTGCTGGACCGGCAATCGACCGAACGAATGATCGTCAGCTTGTCGAGAATCGACGCCTGCTTCGGCAAGTGCTCGCTGAGTCGCACGCCCGGCAGTTTCGTCTCGATGCTCGAATATGGACCGCGAATCTCGCGCGGAGTCTCCGGCTTCGGATCCCACATATCGATGTGACTCGGCCCACCGGAGAGCCAGAACAGGATGACCGCTTTGCGATCACTCGCCTTGGCGGCTTCGTTGGCTTGCAACAAGGCCGGCAACGTCAAGCCACCGACACCAGCCAGACCGGTTTGCAAGAACCAGCGACGTGAACCAACGCGAATCGAATCGAACATGGTCGTCTCCTGCTCAGAACTCAGATCAATTCGGCAATCGGAGCGCCTTCATCCAACATCGGGACCGGACGGCCGGCGAAGTCTTTGAACGAGGTCGTGGGGTCGATGCCCATGACGTGATAGACCGTCGCAAGAATGTCGGCGGGCGTGAGCGCTCGTTCGACGGGGAATTCGGCTTTCGAGTTGGTGGCTCCGACGACGACTCCACCCTTCAGTCCGCCACCGGCCATCAGCACGCTGATCGCGTTGCCCCAGTGATCTCGGCCGGGGATGGCGATGCCGGGTTGGCCGTTGTTGATTTTCGGAGTGCGGCCGAACTCGCCCATCACGATGACCAGCGTGCGGTCGAGGATTCCACGCACGTCGAGGTCATCGATCAGTGCGGCGACGGCGCGATCGACCGCTTCCAGTTTGCCGCCGTGGCCTTTTTCGATGTTCGAGTGATCGTCCCAGTGCGGCATATCGACGGTGGCGAAGGTCGTGCCCGCTTCGACCAATCGCCGAGCCATCAACGTGTAGCGGCCCCACGGATTGTTGCCGTATTTGTCGATCGCCTTCGGGTCTTCCAGGTCGAGATTGAACGCCTCGCGAGCCTTCCCGCCCAGCACCATCGAGAACGCATCTTGCTGATACCGATCGACCGTCTTCATCAAGCCCGACTGATCGGCTTGCCGCTCGATCTGGTCGAGGCCGCTGAGCAACGACTGCCGATCAACCGCGCGAGCTGACTCCAGCTTACCGAAACTGTCGAGACACTTCGGCCGACCGATTTTGTTTTGAGAAGTGAAGTGCAGGTACTTCTGCTCGGTGTCCACATCGAACGGGTTGTACGCCGCTCCGAGATACGCGGCTCCCTGATAGCCGGGGAAGAGGTACACACTCTGAGCGGCTGGCAGTCCGACGTACGCCGGCATCCCTGCGACGTTCGGACCGCGCAGTTTCGAAATGTACGCGCCGACGCCCGGATACTTCTGCGGCAAGCTGGCCGCGTTCGAGCCGAACCGTCCGGTCAGCATCCAGTGAGCACCCGCGAAGTGATCGCCGTTGTCGTGATGCACCGAGCGGACGAACGCCATTTTGTCCGCGAGCTTCGCGTGCAGCGGCAACGTCTCCGACACAATCATGCCCGGCACATTGGTCTGCAACGCACCGAACGGCCCGCGGTAATCGGACGGGGCGTGAGGCTTTGGATCGTACGTCTCCAATTGACTCGGCCCACCATCCAGCCAGATGAGGATCACGGACTTGTCGTTTTTCTCCGCCGCGCCGTGTGCCCGCAGACGCAGCAAATCGCCGAGTGTCAGGCCGGACAATCCGAGGAATCCCGCCTTGATCGCTGTTCGGCGCGACATGCCTTGGCAGTTGCTAGTCGGTCGAGCGTGTTCGATGGTCAGCATGAGTGTCTCCAGAAACTCGTCGCTCGGACCTCCGGGCTACGACTACATGAACAACAAATCAGAGCGACCTGATACGATAATCGGACGATATCGTGGGCGCCTTGAGTCGGTCAACGAGTCCTCCAAAACTCACGAGTTGACAAGCACGATCAATTCGAGTTTTCCTCCACGAGCCTGCGACTTTCAAAATCCGTTGATTTGTAAAGCTGGAGGCGGTGTTTTAGCCGGCAGAGATCTCCTCAAGACCGTGCGAATGGGCTCAATTATCTGGACCGCCTTTGAACTCGAAACTTGCGTTTGACAGGGGCGACTCGGATACTGACCCGCCTTCCGAGTCCGCCGATGGCGGACTCGCCCGAACCCGCCTCAATCTCCTCAGCACGGACTTCACGGCATGGAACTGGTTCATCTCAGCATGTTTGCGTGGTGCGTCCCGCTGGTGGCGATCCCGATTCTGCTGCACTTGCTGACGCTGCATCGGTTGAGGACCGTGGACCTCAGCACATTTCGGTTTCTGTTTGACACCTACGTGCAGCAGCGGCGGAAGATGAAGTTCATGGACGCGCTGATCGCGTTGCTTCGCACGCTGTTCCTGCTGTTTCTGATTCTGGCGTGTGCTCGGCCGATGATCCGGCACTGGAACACGCTGTTCGGCGGAGCGGGCGGCGGGCGCGAGATTTTTCTGCTGGTCGATTGCTCGGCGAGCATGAATGCGGTGACGGATGGCGTCTCGGCGTTTGATCGAGCCAAGTTGGCGGCCTCGGCGGTTATCGACAAGCTGGGCAGCGATGATCTCGTGACGCTCGTGCGGGTCGCGTCGCGACCGGAAGAGATCGTCTCGAAGGTCACGTCCGATACGGACTCGCTGAAGGAAAAACTCGGCGCGTTGAAGACGAGCCCTTCGCGAGCAAATTTGTTCGCGACGTTCACGCAGTTGTTTAGCGGCGGCGCGCCGATGACGCTCAAGCCGCAGATTTATTTCTTCACGGATTCACAGGCCAGCGGTTGGCGTGAACTGCGCGAACAACCGGCCGAAGATCTGGTCCCGGAAGGCTCGAAGCTGTTTGTGATCGACGTCGGTTCGTCGGCGGGCGAGATTCCGAATCGCGCGGTTGTCGGCGAAGTGCCGGAAGCTCATCGAGCGATCGCGGGCCTGCCGCTGCCGTTGAAGACGCGCGTCGTGAATTACTCGAAGGATCAGTCGGAGGACGTCACCGTCAGCCTGCTGATTGACGACAAGGAAATTGCTCGCAAGAGCCTGACACTCAAACCGGGCGAGACGGCGAATGCTCCGTTCCTGTTCGTGCCGACTGAACCGGGGACGCTCAAAGGCCGTTTCGAGATCTCGGCCGATCGCTTCCCGAACGACGACACGTTCCTCTTCACGCTGTCCGTCGAACCGCAAGTGCGAGTCGTGATCGTCAACGGCAACCCGACGAAGAATCCGAAAGACCCGTTCGAAAACGAAGCTCTGTATTTGAACACGGCCTTCACGGCGACCGAACCAGACGACGTGGGGCAAGCTTCCAAACTGCCCGGCCAGAATCCGACAGACGCGAAGAAACCCGGGCAGGTTGGAAACCTGCCTCACGACAGCAAACTCACCGAAGCGGATCGCCGCTTCGTGAAGTCGTTGGATGTCGTCGAACTGAACGAGAACCAAGTCAACGCCGACGCGATCAAGGAGGCGAGCGTCGTGATCCTCGCCAACTGCGGGACGCTCAACGATCAGCAGTGTGGTTTCTTGCGTGACCATGTGTCGCGCGGCGGCGGGCTGATGATCCTGCCGGGGGACAAGTGCAATCACGACCAATACAACAAGAAGCTGTTCGCGATTCCCGGCACGACAGACCAGTTCATCACGACGGCTCAGTTGCAGCCAGCCGACGGGGACGTCGAGAAGTCCGAGACCTTTGAACGCTTCGCCTCGATCGACTTCGCGCACCCAGTGCTGTCGGTGTTTGAGAATCGCGAAGCGAGATACCTGACGAAGGTCTCCGTCTATCGCCGGTTCCCGCTGAAGCTGCCGGCCGAGCGTGGCAATACTTGGCCGCTGCTCGAATTCGGCAACGGCACCGCCGCACTCGTCGAGAGTCGCTACGGCGATGGCCGAGTCATCCTGGCTGCGTTTCCGATGAGTTCCAAGTGGACCAACCTGCCGCTCAAGCCGGAGTTCGTACCGCTGGTGCTGCGGCTCGTCAGCCACATCCGCACGCGAGCCGGTGTCGAAGGTCCGTCCGTTGTCGCCGCCAACGGCGTCGCCGAAATCTCCGTCGCGAAGGCTTGGCAGAACCTGCAATCCGAAGTCGTCAACGTCGAAGGCAATCGCCTGCCGGTCACGTTTGAGAAATCGGTCAACCGCCAAGTCGGTGCGTTCTCTGCGACCGCCGAGAAGGGCTTCTACGACGTCGATGTTCGAGGCGGCCGCATCGAACAGCCGAAACACGAATCGCTGGCCTTCGCCGTGAACCTGGCCCGCGAGGAATCGAACTTCGCGCTCATCAACGAGACGCAGTTGAAAGAACTTCTGCCAAGCGTGGACCTGAAAGTCATCGACGCCTCCGCCGAGACGCAACAGCTTCACGGCAGCATCGGCCAAGAGCACGAAATCTGGCGACCGCTGATCTATTTGCTGTTCGTGGTCATCGTCGTCGAGTTCTGGCTCTCAACCTTCGGCGGACAACGCTTGGACAGCGAAGAAGGGCAGACGGTCACCGAGCGACTCAAAGACCTCGGCACCGGCGGCTTCGTCGGCCGCATGACTGGAGCGGGACAAGGCTCCTAAAACTTTCGGCCGGCTCCGAACTGTCCGACTCCGGTTTGAGCGGCGGGCAATTGAGTGAATGTGCCGCTGAATCCTTCTCGTTCGTGCAAGTCGTCGTGCAGCGAGCGGAGTTCTTCGACGGACCACTCTTCGATTTTCCACTCGGCGGCGATCTGACTGACGTGGTTGGAACCGCGCAGGTGAGTCACCAGCGTCGCGGACGTCGGGTTGAAGTCCCCTTCGACGGACCAATGATTCCCACGCAACGGGTAGTGGCCGGTGGTCTCGACTTGAATCTCTTCGGGAACGGCGGCCTTCGGGCGTTCGTTCTGGCCTTTCATCAGCCAGCCGAAGGTCCAAGCATCCAGCGGCGTGGTGCAGCCGTGTTTGAAGTAGCGCAGGACTTCGCCGTTCTCGACGCAGATCACGCTCGGCAGTTCGCGAGCCGTGAGTAACTCGGCGAATTCCGGAACGTCGGCGCGATCGACGATTTGAATGTGGCTGTCGGCAGTCGCCCCGATCTTCCAGCCGCGAGCTTGCATGGACTCGAACTCACCGCCGGTTTGACGGAGGCGTTTCAGCTCGGCCTCGCACTTCTCGCAGCCCTTGGCGGTGATGAACAGCACGCGCAGATTGCGAGGAACGACACGACGAGTTTCCGTCGTCTCGTTAGTGGCCGTCGTGTTGACGGCGGGTGGGTTGTCATTCCGTCCTTGGTCTTGGGCGACCGCCGTGAATCCTGTCACGACGGTAAGCAGCAGTGCTGCCTTCGCCAGCAATCGACCAAACATTCGCGGTCACCTCATAGTTGCAAATTTCACGGAAATTCGTGGCCGACGCGAGGGCGTCGATCGCAAACGGCCCGACGAGCGTTTCAGGCGAGCAAACCGCAGGCCGCGAGCGAACGGCCGACCAAAGTATGCGCGACGTTCGCCAAGTGTTGAAGCGAGTGCTCTCCCACGAAACGAATTCCACACGTCGGCCGTGACCATCGAATCGAGTGGGTGGACGGTGTCGCCGTTCCCGGTTTTGAAACCGCTCGCGAAGGTTGTCTTCGGAAATACTTTCAACGTGATCCATCGGCCTTCCGCTCCCAGCCCTCGGCAGTAGCATAACTCGAACACACTCAAATCGAAGCACAGGCGAACCGGTTCCGCCGATGAGGTTGCGGGGAAGCCCGCGCAAGGTTGAGCACGATGACTTGTCCAGTGGGAGTTGATGTCGCACAGGCCGCCCGTTTGTTGCGGGACGGGAAGCTGGTGAGCTTCGCCACGGAGACCGTGTACGGCTTGGGAGCCAACGCGCTGGATGTTCACGCGGTCGCACGCGTCTTCGCGGTGAAGAATCGCCCGCACTTCGATCCGCTGATCGTTCACATCGCGGATCGGTCGTGGTTGCCACGGCTGGTCGCGTCGTGGCCGGAGACGGCGGAGCGTCTCGCCGCGCGGTTCTGGCCGGGACCGCTGACGCTCGTGCTGCCGAAGACCGATTTGATTCCCGATCTCGTGACGTCCGGTTTGCCGAGCGTCGCTGTGCGTATGCCGGCGCATCCGCTGGCGCTGGAACTGCTGCGACTCGCCGATGTGCCGATCGCTGCACCGAGCGCGAATCTGTTCGGACAGCTCAGCCCGACTCGCGCCGAGCATGTCGCCGAACGGCTGGGCGATCAGATCGACTATTTGCTCGACGGCGGGCCGTGCTCGGTCGGCGTCGAATCGACCGTGCTGCTGCTGGAACCCAGCCGAGCCGTTTTGCTTCGCCCCGGTGGCGTGACGTTGGAAGAGATCGAATCGGTGATCGGCCCCGTCGCGTTGCCATCGCGCGTGACAACCTCGGATCAGGCTGCGGCGCAGTCTCCGGGGATGCTCCCGCAGCATTACGCACCTCATACGCCGCTGGCGGTCATCGAAGACCTGTCACAAGTCACCGCCCCCGAGCGTTGCGGGCTGTTGACGCTGCAACCGCTCCCGGAGGCCAGCCGTTTTGCGGCGGTCGAAACTTTGTCCGCCAACGGCGACTTGACCGAAGCGGCGGCGAACTTTTTCGCCGCCTTGCGACGGCTCGACGCCGCGTACGTCGAGCAAATCGTGGCGACGCCGTTTCCGAATCGCGGCCTCGGACGCGCCCTGAACGATCGCTTGAGTCGAGCCGCGCACTCGCTTGGATGATTCGCGGAGCGAGAGGAATCCGTCGCAGCGTGTTAATTGCCGCTCAGGAATAATGTGGGCTAGCCGCAATACTGTTCAATCGAGCATGACGAATGACTTCCAAGAGTTCTTGGTTGACTACGAGTAATTGCGGTGGTGATTGCTTACCGCGTCAGAGCGAATAAAGGAATTGGTTGAGCGGCTCGTCGTGCTTGGGTGAGAAGGACCGAGGTGAGGATCGACTGGTGATGAGCGCCGGCCGAAGGTCGCCGTGAGATTCAGCCCCACGACCGGCCGGCGTTTGGATAGAGTTTTGATCTGCTACGATCTTTCCACTTGGGGAAAGCAGAACCATGATGACGCCACAGCAGATGCGTGAGATTCTGGAGTAGTCGTTGGCGGACCGACGGCTATCGCGGGCCGAGAAGTCCGTGTTGAGTCAGCATCTGGGCGAAGTGGGTGTTGATTCAGAGCAGTTGGCTCACTTTCGGCGAATGGCATTCGGTTTGGCCAGGGAAGCGATCGATGCCACGAATGGGACGATGATCGTCGAGTGGCTGGAAGAGGTTGCCAAAGTCCTTCAGCCATCGGCGGCCGAAGACAAGGAGGACATTGCTGAGGCCTGGTTCAGTCCTCAAGGGGATTGTCCTCAGCGGATTCGGACTCTGCTGGCTCAGGTGAAACAGACGGTCGAGATCTGCGTCTTCACAATCACAGATGACCGGCTGACTTCCGCCGTTCTGGAGGCTCACGGTCGGGGAGTCCGGATCCGAATCATCACCGACAACGACAAAGCGGCAGACCTCGGGTCAGATGCGGACCGGTTTCTTCAGGCGGGCATTGACCTGCGAGTGGATCGCACGGAGTACCACATGCATCACAAGTTCGCGGTGTTCGACAGCGAGGTTCTGCTCAACGGCAGCTACAACTGGACACGCGGTGCCGCGGCCAACAACGAAGAGAATTTCATCGTCACCAACAACCGTCGCCTAGTGGCCATCTTCTCAAAAATATTTGAGGAATTGTGGCAACAATTTAAGTCGTGACCGTTTGTGTTCCGCGAGCGACGACTCCGAGAGGCTCTCACAGTTCGGAAGCTTTCAGCTTCCCGCGGTCGTCCGGGACTTGATAGAGCTTTTGCAGGCGAGCGAGCTCCGCTTTCAGGTCATTGACGAGGCTGGCATTGGCGGCTTCGGTGTAGACGCTGCGTAGTTCTTGCGGGTCTTTTTGAAGATCGAACAGTTCCCATTCGTCTTCGTTGTAGAAGTGGATCAGTTTGTGGCGTTCGGTGCGCACTCCGTAGTGCCGGCGGACGGCGTGCGGGGCGTTCCGGTCGGTGAAGAATTCGTAGTAGTGGTAGTAGATGCTCTTTCGCCAATCGCTGGGCGTCTGGCCTTTGAGCAGCGGGACGATGCTGCGGCCTTGCATGTCCTGGGGAATCTTGGCTCCGGCGAGGTCGAGGAACGTCTCGGCGAAGTCGAGGTTCTGCACGAGGTCGGTGTTGATCGAGCCGGGCTTGATGACTCCGGGCCAGCGCGCGACCAGCGGCATGCGCAGCGACGGCTCGTACATGAACCGCTTGTCAAACCAGCCGTGATCGCCGAGATAAAACCCCTGATCGGAGGAGTAAATCACGACCGTGTTTTCGGCGAGGCCGGTGTCGTCGAGGTACTTGAGCACTCGTCCGACGCCGTCATCGACGGCGGCGACGCAGCGCAGGTAGTCCTTGATGTACCGCTGATACTTCCAGCGCACGAGTTCCTTGCCAGTGAGCTTGGCTTTCTCGAACGCGGCGTTCTCGTCGTCGTAGGCTTTGTGCCACGCGGCGAGTTGTTCCGGGTTGAGGTTCTTCGGCGGATCGAGCTTCAGATCAAAGCGGGTCATCGTCTTTTCGATGGTCATGTCCTGCTTGTGAGCGGCGGTGCCTCGGCCGGAATAGTCGTCGAACAGTGTGTCCGGTTCCGGGATCGTCACGTCTTTGTAGAGCTCGAAATACTTCGGTCCTGGCTGCCACTCGCGATGCGGAGCCTTGTGCTGCCACATCAACACGAACGGTTTGTCCTTGTCTCGTCCCTTTTCGAGCCAATCCACCGCGAGGTCCGTGAGGATCTCGGTCGTGTAGCCGGTGTATTGAACTTTCTTGCCGTTGCGAATCATGGGCGGGTTGTAGTACGGCCCTTGGCCTTGCAGGGTCTCCCAATAACTGAAACCGGTCGGCTCGCTGCCGAGATGCCACTTGCCGATCATCGCGGTTTGATAGCCGGCGGTTTGCAGCAGCTTGGGAAACGTCTGCTGGCTGCCGTCGAAATTCTTGCCGCCTTCGTTGGTCTTAAAGCCGTTCAAGTGGCTGTGCTTGCCGGTCAGGATGACGGCTCGGCTGGGGCCGCAGATCGAGTTCGTGCAGAAGCAATTCTGAAACCGCACCCCCTCGCGCGCGATGCGGTCGAGATTCGGCGTCTGATTGATCTTCGAGCCGTAGCAGCTCATCGCATGCGCGGCGTGGTCGTCGGTAAAAATGAAGATCACGTTTGGTCGCTTCGCGTCGGCGGCCTCGGCGGTGGATGTGAATGGCCGACCGATGAGTGTCAGAACGCCGGCCAACAGACTCAAACAGAATCCTTGCGGATAAGTCATCGTGGCAGCCTTTGTGTCTCAGGATTTTCGAGCCGCGTCTTCCATCTGTTTCAAGATGGCGTCGCGAGTGGCCGTGTGTTTTTGCAGGACTTCGTTCATCGAAGTCTTCACGCCCGGCAGGTGAGTCACCAACTTCTCGAACGCATCGCGGGAGATGCTGATGAGATCGAGCGGCGTCTTGGCTTGGATCGAGGCGCTGCGAGGGATTTGAGAGATCAACGCCATCTCTCCGAAGACATCGCCCGCCCTGAGCGTCGCGACGGATTGGCCATCGCGCAGCACATCGGCCTCGCCGCTGATCACGACGAAGACCTTGTCGCCGAAGTCTCCTTGATCGAACACCATTTCGCCAGTGTGCAGGTGCTGGCGCGAGACCGAATCGGGAAAGAAAATACGGACCTCGGTGATGTCGCGCGGCAGGAAAATATCCAGGCACCAGTCGGTGAAGATCCGCCACTTGCGGTCCAGGCCGGGGAACTTGCTGAGGTAGACCGCTCGCCAAAAGATCCACGCGATGAAGCCGCGCAGCTTGATGCCCATCACTTCTGCGACCGCCGAGCGATGTCCCAATGACGCGAGCTTGCCCAGTCCGGTGAACGAGAATCGTCGCAACGGAGTCCCGCGCAGCGTCGCCAGAATGTTCGCGGCGCAGGTCTGAGCTTGCCGCAGCGCGTGCTGAGCCGTCGGCGGCGACATGATGCCGTCCGGTTGCGGCACCGCGGCGCAATCTCCCAACGCCCAAACGAATGCACTTCCCACGACGTGCATTTCCGGCGCGACGAGGATGCGGCCACCTTTGTCCTTCTCGAACGGCAATTTCTCGACTAGCCGATGCGGTGCGGCGGGGACGGTCGCGACAACGACCCGCGCGGGAATGAATTCTGTTTCGGGCGAGCTCTTGCCCTGCAAGACCGCACCCTCGGCCGTGACCGCCTTCAGCCGAGTGTTCAAGCGGATTTCGATGCCGCGCTGTTCGAGAATTTTGTGAGCGTACCTCGCGAGGTCTTCGCCCAACTCCGGAAGAATGCGATCCGCGCTTTGCAGCAGGATGACTCGCAAGTCACTGGCCTTGATCGACTGGTACGCGGAAACCGCGCTCTGCAAGAAGTCGTTCATTTCGGCGATGCACTCGACACCGGAGAACCCGCCGCCGCCGACCACGAACGTCAGCAGCCTGCGCCGCTCTTCCGGATCGGTTTCATTGTCCGCCTCTTCGAGCACCTGCACGATCGCGGTCCGCAGACGCAGTGCGTCGCCGAGGTATTTGAACGGGATCGCGTGCTCGCGCATCCCCGGCACAAGGCCCGAGTTCAACCGTGATCCGAGCGCGACCACCAGATGATCGAACGGCAGCTCTTTGGTCTTCGGCAGGAACTCCGGGCCGAGCGTGACCACTTTGCGTTCGAGGTCGATCTCAAGAATCTCTCGCGTGTGCAATCGAGTTCGCTTAGCCAACCGGCGGATCGGCGAGATGACGTGCAGCGTCTCGATTGTGCCGCTGATGACTTCGGGGAGCAGCGGCTGAAAAACCATGTAGTTTTCCAGGCTAACGAGCGAGATCTCGTACTGATCGCGTTCGCCCCAGAACATGCCTTTCTCGAGGTACATTGCCGTGTACACGCCGGCGAAACCGCCACCCAGAATCAGGATTCGTTTCTTGTCGCTACTCATGAGGCACTCGACTTGCAGATGTGATCGCGACGCCCGATGTGAGCGGATGTCACTGTCAAACCGCCGGTTCGGAATGTCAAGCAGCAGCTTGTCGGCTCCGATCCCTGACCCCCGACCGCTGACCCCTCTATCATGCTCGCCACGATGAGCATGTCTGAGCCATTATGGTTGCGAGATGGGCAGGGAACCCCGCCGACGTTGCGTTGGGTGTTCGCGCTCGAAGCTCCGCTGGTCGCAATGGATCTCGGTCGTGAGTCGGGTGAGATACTGGCGGCGGACGAATCCGGTGGGCTGTATCGCATTGGTCGGCGCGGGGAGTTGCTGAAGTCGTCGAATGGTGTGCGCGGTGTACGAGTGGTCGCATGGTCGGACACGAACGCGGTGGGCGCGGTGATTCTCGGTGACCGAAAGGTGGTTCGCCTGAACGGCAACCTCGAGGCGGAATGGTCGGTTGGATTGCCGGAAGCGGCGCTCGGGATTGCTCTCGCGCCGTTTGGCCGGCAGATGGCGATCAGTTTGGCCAACGGCGGCAACCTCGTGCTGGGTGAACAGAGCGAGCAACTCAGCATCTTCGAGACGGCTCGGCCGCTGAAGTGGATTCAGTTTCTGGCCAACAAACCGGTGTTGGTCGGTGCGGCGGAATACGGCCAAGTCTGTGCTCATCGAATCAATGGCGAGCGACTCTGGAGCGAGAAGTGTTTCGCCTCGTTGGGCGAGATGTGCGCGGCGGCCGACGGCGAGACGGTCTTGGTGGCGGGATTCAATCAGGGGATCCAGTCGTTCGACGGCGATGACGGTTCGACGGGTGACTCGTATCTGATCGAGGGGACAGTCGGTCGTGTGTCGTGCAGTTTCAACGCCAAACGCATCGCCGCTGCGACGCTCGAACGGCAGTTGTATTGGCTGAAATCCGACGGCAGGTTGCTCTGGTCAACGGTATTGGACGAGGAGATCGTGCGCGTGATCTGCGACCCGCTGGGCGAGTGGTTGCTGGTCGGCCTGCGTTCCGGCCACATCCTGCGGCTCGATTGGAAACGCTGAGCCGAACCTAACCCGTGACGGCCGGGTCGGCGGCGTCGATGATGCCGAGCAACTCTTCGACAGACTTCGCTTGCCGGAGCTTCTCGCGCACGAACTCGCTTTTTGCGACGTTGGCCAACTGAGCCAGGAAGAAGACCTGCAAGTTTGGGCGATCGGCGGGCGTGATCAACAAGAAAATCAACCGCACAGGTTCGGTGGACGTCGGGCTGAAAAGGATGCCCTCGTCGGAACGGCCAAAGACCATGATCGGTTTCGAAAGTCGCGGGCAACGAGCGTGCGGGATTGCGACTCCAAGACCGACGTCCGTCGTGATGAGTTGCTCACGGGTCAGCGCCAATCCGGCGATGTCCACGTCGCTGGGGATGTTGCTCGCCGGGATCGCAGCGATGAGTTCGCGAATCGCAGCCTCCGTGTTCGTCGCCGCCACATCCAGCAGAATCGCACCGGATTCGAGTGCATCCTTCAAGAACAGTCGTGGCAGGCGGGGGTACTCGTCTTCGATCTTGCCGACGATCTCTTCCAAAATGTCTTCCAGCGTGATCAGGCCCACCGAATGATGGCCGTCCATGACGACAGCCATGTTCGCGCCGTCCCGTTGCAGTTCTTGCATCGTCACGGCGAGATTGTCTGCCGGCCCGACAATCCGCAGTGGACGCAGAATGCGATGCCAATCGCGATCGGCCTGATCCAACAGCAACAGGTCTTTCATCAGCAGGTACTTGATCGGCTCACGCGATTTTGAATCGAGCACCGGGATGCGTGAGAAGCGATGCTCACGCACGGTTCGCAGGACTTCCGCCAGCGGCGTATCGGCCGACAGTGTTTGCACGCTCGGCCACGCGATCATCGCGTCGCGCACCGTCTGCTTGCTGAGGTCAAACAGATTCTCGACCATCAGCAACTGGTTGAACGAGAACGACCCTGTCGCCTGACTCGCGAACAGCAGCATTCGCAACTCTTGCTCGGTGTGCGCAACTTCGTGATGGTCCGCCTCCAGCCCCAGCAGTTTGAGGATCAAATCACAGCCGGCGTTCACCGCCAGCATCGGGATGTAAAACATCCGAAAACACCACCGCATCGGCAACGCGATCGCGAGCGTTGTTTGCTCGGCTCGGCGAATCGCCAGAATTTTTGGGGCCTGTTCGCCCAGCAGAATGTGCAAGAAGGTGATTAGGCAGAAGGCGATGATCGCCGAGAGGACATGACTCGCTTTGTCGGTCATCCATGTCGGCCGGCCGATCAGGCCTTGCAGGATGTGCTCGAATGCCGGCTCGCCGACCCAACCCAAACCCAAGCTCGCGACGGTGATACCTAGTTGTGTCGCCGAAAGGTACTCGTCCAATTCCTCGAGCATCCCGCGAGCCATCATGGCCTGACGATTTCCCTTGCGAGCCAATTCTTCGATGCGCGTGGTGCGAACTTTGACGAGAGCGAACTCCGCCAAAACGAAAAATCCGTTGAGCAACACCAAAACAAAGGCCAGCAGCAACTGCAACCCGGTGGTCAAGTCCATAGTGGCGGAGACTGTACGCGGCTCCGCTCAGACGGACAACGCGAGCGGGTCAATGTTGTCGCCTCGCGGGAACGAAGCGACAACGTTGACGCGACTGACGTTTTTTTGGCTTGCCGATAGACTGCCGCCACGAACGAAGAATCCTCCGACTTTGAATGGACAGGGTCATTCATGAGCGTTCCACCGACTCCTCTGCACCGTCGCGATCTGTTGAAACTTGGCTCCTTGGCTGCGATGGCTCCGTGGTTGCCGCTTCGTGCGGATGAAGCCAAACCGAAATTGCCGCGAGTCGCGGCGATCAATTCGATCTATCGGCTGCGGTCGCATGCGTATCACATCGCTGGGCGGTTCATTCACGGCTACACGATCAACGGATTGCATCATCAGCCGCGGTTTCAGCTCGTCCGCATGTTCGACCATCAGCAGCCGGCGGACGACCTTGGTCCGGAGGTCTGCAAAAAGCACGGCATCGAACTTTGCTCCTCGGTGGCCCAGGCACTCGGCGGCGACACGCTGGATGTGGATGCCGTGCTGCTCATCATCGAGCACGGCGATTATCCGTTGAACGAGCGGAACCAAGTCCTGTACCCGCGCTTCGAGATGTTCCAAGAGGTCCTCGACGTCTTCCGCAAGAGCGGTCGTAGTGTGCCGGTGTTCGTCGACAAGCAACTGTCGTTCGATCACCAGAAGGCCGCGAAGATGGTCGCCGCGTCGAAGGAATTGAAGTTTGGTCTCATGGCTGGATCGTCGCTGCCGGTGACGTGGCGAATTCCGGAGCTTGCTCCGCCGCTCGGCACGCCGTTCGAAGAAGGGATCGCGGTCATCGGCTACGATCGGAACACTTGGGAAATCTACCTGTTTCATGTGCTCGAAGTTTTGCAGTGCATGTTGGAGCGTCGCCCCGGCGGTGAGAGCGGCGTGAAGTCGATCCAAACGCTGTCAGGCGAGGCGGTCTGGAAAGCCGGCGACGAGGGTCGCTGGTCGTGGCCGCTGCTGGAACACGCCCTCTCGCGCTGTCCCAGCCGTAACTACGGCCGTGTGCGCGAGCAGGTCAAGAACCCGCTCGTCACGCTGATCGAATACACCGACGGCACGAAAGGGGCCGTCTTCAACCTCGTCGAAGCGACCTCCGACTTCGCTTTCTCTGGACGCATCGAAGGCCAAGCCGAACCGGTCAGTGCCTGCTTTTTCCTGCCGGCTCCTCCCGGCGCGAGGTTCTTCGATCCGCTGACGTTCAACATCGAAAAGTTCTTCGCCGCCGGTCGCCCGCCGTACCCGGTCGAGCGCACGCTGCTGACGACGACCATGTGCGACCACGCAATTCGCTCTCAACACAACGGAGGCAAAGTCATCGCCGACCCGTCGCTGCTGATCCGCTATCAGGCCTCGGAAGACGACGGCCACTTTCGCGGACGGTTTATCGACCGGTCCTAAATTTGTCCGAGCCGGCACAGCGACTGCTCTTGCCGAGGCTCGCCGAGTTGTGATTCGCGGTTGAGCCGCCAACACATCAGGAGTTCGGCCAATTCGCGACGAACGAGCGATTCCAAGGCGGAGCCTGTCCGGAGTCGGTTTGTAATTCTGTCCGCGCGCGTTGTCGGAATTACAAGTCGCACGCGATTCGAAGGCAAGGAGGCCTGACATGCACGTCGTTGCGTTGTGTCTGATGGCAGCGGCCGTGACCGCCGCTGATCCCGAAGCGGTCGTGCTGG
>QWQF01000099.1 GCA_003669125.1 Planctomycetota bacterium | reverse complement strand
TCGTGGCAGGCGTATTGGCTGCCACGGTCGCTGTGATGCAGCAGGCCAGGTTGCGGACGACGTGCTGCCAGCGCCATCTTCAGAGCGGTGATGACCAATTCGCTGGTTCGTTTGTTGCCCAGCGACCAACTCACCGCACGTCGTGAGAAAAGGTCCAAAACGGCGACCAGATACAGCCAGCCTTCCGTGGTCGGAATGGCCATGATGTCGTTGACCCAGGCTTGATTCGGCCGAGACGGGGCAAACTTCCGATCCAACAAGTTCTCGGCCACGGGCAGGGTGTGATTCGAGTCAGTCGTGAGTTGGAATTTGCGTCGGATCGTGGCTTGCAGCCCTTCACGCCGCATGATTTTGGCCACCGTCTTTTGGCAGCACGGGATTCCGCGAGCCACAAGTTCGGCGTGGACTCGCGGGCTTCCGTAAGTGCTGCGGCTTTTCTCAAAGACCTCGATGATCTGCTGATGCAACTGCCCACGTCGCTGCGTCCACTGGTTTGGCGGTCGAGTTCGCCAAGCGTAGAACCCGCTGGGCGACACCCCCAGGACGCGACACATCGCGGTCACTGGCCAAGTCCGACGATGTTCCTGAATGAAGCCGAATCGTTGAACCGCGTCCCGCTGAAGTAAGCCACCACCTGCACGCAGGATGGCCGAATCCATTCTCAATCGGTGGAGTTCTTGGTGAGGGTCGGGCATGGCACGGTCTCTTGCCTCAGAAGCCGCCTGAAGGCAGTTCGAGGCATCGACCGTCAAGTGATTGAAAACTTCACGCGAATTTCAGCGGCGGATTTGCGGGTTGTCAGAAATGCCTGCGACTACTTTTCCGCGCGCTTCTCGAATTTCAGGGCGGCCGAGTTCATGCAGTACCGCAGCCCTGTCGGCTGCGGGCCGTCTTCAAAGACGTGGCCTAGGTGCGCGTCGCAGCGGTTGCAAACGACTTCGGTGCGAGTCGCGAACCAACTGCGATCAACGACCTCGCCCACGTTGTCGGATGAAATCGGCTGGAAGAAGCTCGGCCAGCCGGTGCCGGACTCGAACTTCGTGTCGGCATCAAACAGCTTCTGGCCGCAGCAGACACAGCGGTACACGCCCGACTCGTGATTGTCCCAGTATGCGCCGGTGAACGCTCGCTCGGTCCCCTTTTTTCGAGCGACTTTGAACTGTTCTGGAGTCAGCCGCTTTTGCCATTCGGCGTCATCGTTCGCAATCGGTAGCAGACTCGGATCGGACTCGTTCGAGGCATTCACGGGGGGAGCCTTTCGAAGAGGCGGAATGGACTCGTCGCGAGACGTCCGGCCGGAGAACGCGCTCACCACAAAAACCGCAACGACGACAGCGACAAACACGACAACACGCTTGAGCATGGCTCCGACCTCCGAGTGTCTCAGGATTCCAGGAACGCTCGATTTGATGCCGGCAGGGAGCTTGGTTACGAGAGGCTATCCAAATCAATGCCCGCGTCGCGGCGTTTCCGACCTTCACCGGGACCGCCGTCGCCAGCGATCGCCACATTGCCGGAATGGTCCAGGAAGATCTTGTCGCCCAGAATCTCGGCGACCACGATCTCCAGCTGATTCTTAGTATCCAACTCCACCAGCGGACGAGCTCCGCGGTTCAGAGCGACCAGCCGTTTTTGGATCAGCGACGACAGCTTGAAGCGGCCGCCGACTTTGTTCACGATCGCTTCGTCTTTGAAAACATCAAGCATTCGAGTTCCCCTCCACACCTTTCAGGATTTGAACGATCTCGGCCGTCGCCCGATCTAAGTCGTCGTTAATGACCTGATAACGGTAACGGTCCGCCATTTCCAGTTCACGCCGAGCAGTCTGCAACCGCCGTTGAATCACTTCTTCCGATTCCGTGCCACGCGCCCGCAATCGCTGCTCGAATTCCGTTTCGGAGGCAGTGCGGATGAAAATCGTCACCGCCTCGGGATATTGAGCGAGCACATGCATCGCTCCTTGGACATCAATTTCCAGCATGGCCCAGCCGCCAGAATCCTGTGCTCGCTGCACTTCGGACTTCAACGTCCCGTACCAATTTCCGGAACCATGCACTTCAAAACACTCGACAAATTCGTTGGCGTCACGTCGCTGCAAAAAGTCCTCTTTGGACAGAAAGTAGTAGTCCTCACCGTGCCGTTCTTGGTTGCGTGGTGATCGCGTTGTCGCAGAGATCGCCTTGATCAGTTTGACTTTTGTTTGTGCCGACAACCGATTCACGATCGTCGATTTGCCGGTACCGCTTGGTCCCGACAGCACCACGATCCGCAATCCCTTCGTTCCGGCCGAATGACCGGACGATGAGGGGATAATGGTTGCGGAGGAACTCGAATCGGACACCGGAAACTACTCCACGTTCTGCAAGACTTCACGGATGCGTTCGACTGCCGACTTCATCTCGATGACGTGCCGTGCGAGTGACACGTTGTTGGCCTTTGAGCCGATCGTGTTGACCTCGCGAAACATCTCTTGAATCAAAAAATCGAGCTTGCGGCCCTGCGACACTTTGTCGCTGAGGAACGCTTCAAATTGTTCGAGGTGACACCGCAGTCGAGTGATCTCTTCGTTGATGTCGCAGCGGTCGGCGTACAGGCTGACTTCGCGAATCAAATCCGGCTCGGTGATGACGACATTCGTCCCTTTGAGCAACTCGCCGATACGGTCCAGCAGTTTGTCTCGGTACTGCTTGACGACTTCCGCGGCGGTCTTCGCGATCTCGTCGAGACTGCTGATGATAACTCGCCCGTTGAGCCGCAAGTCTTCGCCCATCGAGCGACCTTCGCGAACGCGGAACTCTTTGAACTTGCCGAGAGCCTCTTCCAGTTGCGACTTCAAGAATGGCCAGTCACGCTCGGCATCGAGTTCGCCGCGGCCGCTGTCGGTGACGACTCCAGGAAGTGTCAGGAAGTTCGACATGTCCGCTGGCACGCCGACCGTGAGTTGTCGCGAGACCTCTTTGACTTGATTCCAATACGCCGAGAGCACATCAACATTGAGTTTCGACGCGGACGTCCCCGCCACCGGCCGGACATCAAACGCGATCGTCACCGTACCGCGCGCGACGTGTTCGCGAACGACTCGTTCGATCTCCCCTTCGAGCGCCGCGTAGGCATCGGGGAACCGCGAGTTCACCTTGAGGTACCGGTTGTTGACGGCGCGGACCTCAACGGCGACGTTCAGTCGCTCGTTTTGCCCTTTCGAGGCTCCGAATCCAGTCATACTCAGTAACACAACGCGCCCTCTCCGACTGGCCTGAATGAGTCGCAACGGCATTTCAAGGCCGAAGATGTTCCAACGACGGTCTGGAAAGGCCGTCGCTACGTTTTCGCTGTTGTCGTGGTCGCGCTACTTCTTTTCGTCGCTCTTCTCGTCGGGTTTTGCGTCCGTCGACTCTTCGAGTTCCTTCTTCGGCGGTTCGTTGGATTTGGGGGCTGAGTCCGACTTCTTGTTGTCTTCCGGAGTGATTTCTTTGGTCGACTCGTTCGACTTCGAGTCTTCTTCTTTTACCTTCTCGCCCTTCTCCTGCGATGCGCCGGTGGACAAACCGAGTCCCGATTCTTCCTTCGAATCATCGAACTTGGTCGAACCGCCGCCTTTATCCGTTGGCGAACTAGTCACCTCTGGCGCAGTGGCTTCGTTCTTGAACTTCTCCGTCCGAGCACGCAGTACCTGACCGTGGATACCTGCCAGCAGGACCCAGGCGGCAGCAATGCCAATCGTGATGCGAGTGAACGTGTCCCCCGCTTTTGTGCCGAAGGCACTCTGGCCACCAAGACCGCTCAGCGCGCCAACCAACCCGCCGCCGCGACCGCGTTGCAGCAGAATGATTCCGATCAGCATGACGCTGATGAACATCCCCACCAAAGCCAAAAACGTTGGCATGAAAACTCCTCACTCGGTTTCGCGCCGCCGCAACGATTGCGAACGGCCTTAACTTTTTTGGGTCTGAGCCTGAATCCCTGCTTCAATGATCGCGATGAAGGGATCCGCCTTCAGGCTGGCACCACCGACCAACGCACCGTCCACATCCGGTTGCGACAGCAGTTCCAGAGCGTTGTCCGCCTTCACACTGCCGCCGTAAAGAATCCGCGTGGCTGAAGCGATCGCCTCGCCGTATCTCGATTTCAACTGACCGCGAAGAAAGGCATGAGCCTGTTGAGCTTGTTCCGTCGATGCAGTGACTCCCGTGCCGATCGCCCAAACTGGTTCGTAGGCGATCACGATGTTGGCCATCTGCTCGGCTGAGACTTGAGCCAGTCCGGCCATTTGTTTTTCGAGCACTGCTTCGGTCTGTCCCGCTTGTCGCTCGGCCAGCAATTCGCCGACACACAAGACGACCTTCAAGCCGTGCTGCAAACCCGCCGCGACTTTCTTGGCGAGCAGTTCGTCGTGCTCACCGAAAAATTGACGCCGCTCACTGTGGCCGACCAGCACCCATGTACAGCCGACATCCTTCAGCATGTCGCCGCAGACTTCGCCGGTGAACGCGCCTTGCGGAGCGAAGTACAGATTCTGTGCCCCGAGTTGAACGGCCGAACCGCGAGTCGTCGTGGCGACGCTGCTCAGGTACGGAGACGCCGGGCAGACCAAGATTTCGACGGCGCACGAGGCATACTTGCCGGCCAAGGCTTGGCTCAATGCCGCCCCTTGGTTCTGCAACAGATTCATTTTCCAATTGCCAGCGACCAGAATTCGTCGCATGAACTTCGACCCTTCAAAAGACGACAACTCCGTCACCGATGACGAGTTCCAGCCAGACACAGCAGTTGCGTGTGTTTGGCTCGGTGGACGGCGGGTCGGGAATGATGACGGCCAAAGGCTTTGAGTTCAACCCGTGGCCGTTGGCATCTCGCCGCTGGCCGGTCAACTCAGCGGTTCGCTCCGCGGGTACGAGCCGAGCACTTCCATCCGCACCGCCATCCGTTCAATGTCGGAAAGCGTCCGTTTGATGCGTGGATCGTGCGAATGCCCCTCGAAGTCCAGAAAGAACAAATAGCCCGATTCCGGACCTCGAAGTGGGAACGATTCAATCCAGGTGAGGTTGATTTTGTTTCGCTTGAACGATGCCAGCGCATCCGCCAAAGCCCCTGGTTTGTGCGGGATTTGCAGCAGCAGCGCCGTGCGATCCTTGCCCGTCGGCTTCGTCTCGTCGTCGCCGATGATGGCGAATCGCGTGACGTTGTTCTTGTTGTCCTGAATCGACTCGGCCACGACGTTCAGGTCGTATTCGACCGCTGCCCTCATGCTGGCGACCGCCCCCGCTCCCGGCTTGTCGCGAGCCAACTGAGCGGCCGTTGAAGTGCTGGTCACTTCCAGCAATCGAGCTTGCGGCATGTTTTTGCTGAGCCACTCGCGGCATTGCGACAACGCCTGCGGCTTGCTGTAGATCTCGGTCACTTCGCTGCGAGGACTGCGAGCCAACAGATTGTGATGGATCGCGATCTGGACCTCACCGCAAATCCGCAGTGGCAGCCGAGTGAACATGTCGAGCGTGTCCACAATTCGGCCGTCCGTGCTGTTCTCGATCGGGACGATACCGTAGTTGGCCTGCCCGCGATTGACCTCCTCGAAGACGGCCGCAATCGTGGTGACGGGAACCAAATCGGCTGACTCGCCAAACCGCTCGATCGCCGCGATGTGTGTGTAGCTGTAAGCCGGGCCGAGATAAGCCACTCGCACGGTTTTCACCTGCAGGCGAGCGGCACTTAAGATTTGCCGGAAGATGCCGCGAATCGCAGCGGCAGGAAGTGGCCCTCGGTTTGAGGCTTGCAAAGTCGCAAACAGAGCGTCATCGGCCAGCGGCGCGAACATGGCACGCTTCAAATCCGGTTGGCCCTGAATCCACGCCGTTGTTGTTCCAGCTCGTTTGTTGACCAGCGTGAGGATTTCGCGGTCCAGGCGTTTCAGTTCGCTCTCCAGTGCCATCGGAGATTTCCGGGCGGGCTTGGAAGGCTTCACTGGAGCGGCCGCTGACTTGCGCACTTTCTTCGGAAGTGGTTTCTTGGCCATGAGTTCCTTTCGCGGTCGCAGGGCCAAAAAAGGGGGCAGATCGGCTCTGTCGTGCAAGGCAACGCTTGTATTCCGACATTTCTAAGGTGTCAAGCAGCCAAGGTTTTCGGTGGGTGCGGGCATCCGAAGGCGGCCTGTCAGTTTGACAATCCCGGTCACTGAGCGACTCCGTCGACTCGGTGCCAAAGTGGCAACGGCACAACAGGCGAACTTGCTGACAATGCCACAATCTTCGGCCACGTCAGAGGTTGTCGTGTCATTAAAAGCTGCGCCGTGGCTGGCACGCTCTTTGCCTTTCGGCCGCTGACGTTCGCATTCGAATCAAAATTGGAAGCTTGAAGGAGCCAAGTCATGGCTGTGACAGAAAAGATCATTGGAATCGACCTGGGAACCACGAACTCCGTGGTCTCGATCATGGAAGGTGGCGAGGTCAAAGTCCTCGCGAACCTCGAAGGAAACCGACTGACGCCAAGCATCGTCGCCTTCACCGACAAAGGTGAGACGCTGGTGGGCGATCCCGCTCGCCGCCAAGCCGTCACCAATCCAAGGAACACGATTTACTCGATCAAGCGGTTCATGGGGCGGCGGCACAGTGAGGTCGCCTCCGAGGAAAAGCTCGTCCCGTACACGATCGTGGGTGGGGCGAACGATTATGTGAAGGTCGAGACCGGCAACGGCAAGCAGCACACCCCGCCGGAAATTTCCGCGCTCGTGCTCCGCAAGCTGAAAGAAGCGGCCGAGAGCTACCTCGGTCACAAGGTCAACAAGGCGGTCATCACCGTCCCGGCGTATTTCAATGACGCTCAGCGACAGGCCACCAAGGACGCCGGTCAGATCGCCGGCCTGGAAGTCGCTCGCATCATCAACGAGCCGACGGCCGCCGCTCTGGCCTACGGCCTCGAAAAGAAAAAGGACGAGAAGATTTGCGTGTTCGATCTCGGTGGCGGCACCTTCGACGTGTCGATCCTGGAGGTCAGCAACGAGCTGGTCGAGGTGCTCAGCACGAGCGGCGACACCCACTTGGGCGGCGACGACTTCGACGAAGAGTTGATCAACTTCATCGCCGCGAAGTTCAAAGCCGAGAACAGCATCGACCTCCGCAAAGACCCGATGGCTTTGCAACGTCTGCGTGAAGCGGCCGAGAAGGCCAAGAAGGAACTCTCGACGTTGCAGAATTCGGAGATCAACCTGCCGTTCATCACGGCCGACGCCAGCGGAGCGAAGCATCTGCAAATGTCGATCACGCGGTCAGAGTTCGAGAAGATGGTCGATCATCTCGTCGAACGCTGCCGCATCCCGGTCGAGAGTGCGCTGAAGGACGCGAAGCTCAAGCCGAGCGACATCGACGAGGTCGTGCTCGTTGGCGGTTCGACGCGCGTGCCCAAGGTCCAGGACTTCGTCAAGAAAATCTTCCAAGGCAAAGAGCCGCACAAGGGTGTGAACCCAGACGAA
The DNA here is from genome assembly GCA_003669125.1 of Planctomycetota bacterium. Classification (GTDB taxonomy): domain Bacteria; phylum Planctomycetota; class Planctomycetia; order Planctomycetales; family Planctomycetaceae; genus SXKJ01. Next base: position 2,749 of record QWQF01000099.1, on the reverse strand, counting down.
GTGGTTTCGATCGGAGCGGCGATTCAGGGTGGAATTATCACCGGTGAAGTCACCGACGTCGTGTTGATGGACGTGTCGCCGCTGTCGCTGGGCATCGAGACGGAAGGAGGCGTGATGACCGTTCTGGTGGAACGCAACACGACGATCCCGACCACGAAGAAAGAAACCTTCTCGACGGCGGCCGACAATCAGCGAGCAGTCACAGTCAGCGTCTATCAGGGCGAGCGCCCGATGGCTCGCGACAACCGATTGCTCAGTCAGTTCAACCTGGAAGACATCCCGTCCGCGCCACGTGGTGTGCCGAAGGTCGAGGTCGCGTTCGACATCGACGTCAACGGCATCCTGAAGGTCTCCGCGAAAGACCTCGGCACCGGCAAGGAACATTCGGTCCGCATCGAGAACTCCAGCGGCTTGTCCAAGGAGGAGATCGAGAAGATGAAACGCGACGCCGATGCTCACGCCGACGAAGACAAGAAACGCAAGGCGTTGGCTGAGGCGAAGAACAAAGGTTCGATGCTGGCCTACGAAGCGGAAAAGCAGCTCAAGCAGAATGGCGACAAGCTGGACCCGGCATCGAAGGGAGCCATCGAGTCGTCAGTCGCCAAGCTCAACGAGACATTGAAGACCGAGGACGCCGATCAGATCAACAGCGCGGTCGCGGCACTCGAACAAAGTCTGCACGCGATGGCCGAGCACCTCTACAAGGACGCCGGCGCTCAGCCGGGTGCGGATGCAACGGGCCAAGCGGCGGGAGGTTCGAAGCCGGCCGGTGACGACGTCATCGACGCGGAGTTCGAGAAGAAGTAGGACGCGTTGGCTCGATCAAACGAAACGCCCGGTCACCCACGGAGGGGAGGCCGGGCGTTGTCATTTGCAGAATCGAGTTCAGGCCGCTCGTTGCAACTGCATCGGTAGCGGTTGGCTCAATTGTCGCTGAGCCACCTGCACCTCTTCAAAGTGCCGAGCGACGGCGGCTCGGAAGGCTGCTCCGAATTCCGGTTGGCCGCGCCAGGCTTTCATGAAGCGGAGCCAGTCGCGATCACGGCGATGCAAGAACGTCAGATCGAACCAGTGCCGCCAAGTGCCGTCGAGGTTGATCAGCTTGAGTTGTCGATCCGGCGTGACGACGAAGTTCGAGGCGTGCATCGCTCCATGCACAATCCGCAGTTCGCCGAGCGTGTGCCAGATGCGTGCGAACTGACCGGCCAGACGATCAAGCTCCAGCGAGTTGAGAGTCGTCGTCGCGAGGAATTCCGGGAGCGGCGTGCCGTCGATCTGCTCAGTCAGCACAAAGGATTGGAAGCGGAGCGGGCCGAGCCGATCCTCGACCATCGCCAGCGGCCGAGCGGTTCCGACACCGGCATCGAGCATCTCGCGGCCGTAGGTCCACGAGCGGCTGCCGCGCGTGAACAGCAACAGTCGAGTCAGCGTGTGCGTCACACCGCGCAAGTTGAAGCGTTTCAAAAGTCCGACTGCGGCGTTCCGGAAATGTCCGTCGGCTGTCGGAGCTTTCACCGGGACGCGAGCGACCGCGACGTAGTCGTCCTGCGTCAACGTTTGGCCGGCGGCGAGGAATTCGTCGGGATCGTCCCACAACCGCTCGACCACATGCGACGCGAGTTGGCTATCGAACACGATCCGGCGAAACGGCGACTGTTTGAGCGACACGTTGGCTCCGCGCAATTCGAAGTTCCACGGCCAGTCGATGTCAGGAATCAGATGAGCCAGCGCTCGGATCGGTGCGGTGACGAACGCCCAGACGGGGTGAATCAGCTCGTTGTGAATCATCGACAGAAAGTCGTTGATCCCCTCGACGCAGCGATTCCACCACACCGGCTTGAGGTACTTGAGGAAGAACTCTACGAACTTCTCCGTGATCCACAGCGTCTCGCGATCGACCATGCGAGCCTCGATATCGAAATGCCACCACGGCTCGGAGTTGTCAGCCCATTGCAAGCGGACGTCGTCCCGTGGGTCGCCGGCAAACCGGTCGCGAGCGCGCAGAGGTTCGCGAGGCGGCAGCGGTTCGATAGCAGCCCGCGAGTTAATTCGGCCAAACGCCGCTCGCATCTGCTGCAACTTCAGCAGCACCGGATTAGAAGTTGTCGAAGTCGGAGAGGCGAATGGATAGGCCGCGTCCACTCGAAACACCAGTCTCGTGGGAGCGGCCGGCACCTTTGTCGGGCGATCCAAATAGGTCGGCAACGATGTTGTCTGCGAAGCAGGCACATCGTTCGTCGATGTCGAGAACTGCTGCGACAGATGCACGGCGATCTCTTCAAAACCCGGAATCACCGGAGAGGGGCCGTCGTTCGAGGGGTTGGTTTGATGAGCGGTCATCACAGGTCTCGCTTCAAATTGGAGATCGTGGAAGTGAAGTTGGAGGTTCTTCGAGCAGGCCGGCCCATGCGCCTCGTCAAGCCGCATCGCGCAGCGTGCGAATCTGCGAGACGATGCGAGTGGTGGAAACGTTCGGGACTTCGGACAGGATGCGGACTTCGCCGCCGTAGCTCTCGACCAGTTCGCGGCCGACGACGATTGGCGTTGTGCCCCCTTTGACGAGGACGTTTGGTCGCAGTCGTTCGAGCAGCGCAAGCGGCGTGTCTTCGTCAAAGACGACAGCGTGATCGACGCATTCCAGCGCGGCGAGCATCATCGACCGCTGCTGCTCCGAGATGACTGGCCGAGTCGGGCCTTTCAAGCGTCGCGTGCTGTCATCGCTGTTGAGAGCGACGATCAGGCAATCACC
>QWQF01000330.1 GCA_003669125.1 Planctomycetota bacterium | reverse complement strand
GACACGGGTAAAACATCCGACGGCTCGATAACTTTCGACACGGTAGTGTGCTCCTGGAAGAGAAATGGGATGTCGTGCAACTCCAATTTCTCCCCAAGCACACCGCCTTCTTCAACTCACCTCGTCCACAACATTTGACAATAACTCCACGGTGCGTTCGCGTTCTTGGATCGCGCCCAGCCTCCTGGCGATGTCGCCGAAGTGGTCCAGACTGAACTGATTCACTTTCAGCCAGTCGGCGTAGTTCTGTGACTCAGCGAGATCACTCCAATCGTTCAGAATCCGTTCACGCCGGAACTCGGCAAGCCACGCTTTCGCTCAGAGGTCGCACTCGCGATGCGCCACACGCCGCGATCGTCTTTTGCCGTCCCGTCGCAGGCCTCGTACAGCATGCGATAACGCGGAGTCGTTCCCTCGTGCGGCGGCAGACGGATCACGCACATCTCCGAGCACTTCGCGGCGTCCCAACCGCCGGGGCCGGGGGAGATGACTGGATCGCCATCTTTCCGCCAGGTCAGGCCGTCGTCGGAGACGGCTCGCAGGACATACGCGCGATTCGACTGGCTGTATCCGGCGTAGTACATCACATAACGCGCACCAGCGACGCAGAGGATCTCAGATGCGAACGCGGCGTGAGAGTCGTAGGCTCCATCCTGAGAGATTCGCACACCCGGTTCCGGGCGGAATTCAAAACCTCCGTCGTCCGACACGGCGCTGATGATTCCGCGGCCGCGGTCGTAGCAATACAGCCGACATCGTCCGTCGCTCAGGAACACAATCCGGGGTGCCGCGACGTTGTGACCATCGGCTGCCAATCGCGTTCCCGGTTCCGGCGTCCACACCAGTCCGCCATCTGACGAGAGGGCGCTGCGGATCGAGTTCGTGACCGACTGCGGACCGGCGCAGCACTCGTAGTACATCCGCAGCCGACGGCCATCTCCGACGGGGACAACTTCGGAAGACACGACGCGGAATTCACCGGCACCTCCGGCTTGAGGCGAGAGTCGCACGCCTGGCTCTGGAGTCCACACGTCTCCATCCGCCGAGAACGCGCTCAAGATGCGTGTCGTGGAGTTGTCGTAGTCATTGGCCCCGGCGGGAAACCCAGGACGCGGCAGAATCTGAGAGTAGTACATTCGATAGCCGCCGGCCGGCAGAGCAAGCACTCGTGGGCTGACCGCGCCGCAGATGCCGGTTCGCTGGGCGTGTGGCGACCATTGCGCTTCGGGCCGCGGATCGACGTCTGCGTCCGGCGGAGCTTCGATCGCGACTGCGGCGTCTTTCGACCACAGCAGGCCGGGGTCTGTTGCCACGGTATGAATCAGCGGCGAGGCCGATGGCGATTGCGAGAGGTCGATCATTGTCTTCGTCCAGAATTGGCGTGGCCTTACGGTGGGCGTTCTTCGTTTCGGTGTCGGCGAGAATAATTCTTACTGATGGACGATACCAATTTCATGGTTGTCGATCTTCGATCTGCAAGAATCCGAGTGCAGATCCGATCCAGCTTGGACTCTGCGGACAGCAGTTGATCGAATCCGCGCGGGCAATAGCGGGCGGCTCACCCCGCGGATTCAGACACGGCCGCGGATGAAGCCTGAGCGAACGAGCCTGGAGACTCGTTCTACGTCGAATTCTAAACGGCCACGGAAAACTCGCGCTGATGAATTCTCGATTCAAACGGCTGCTGTACTTGATCTGTGGACTGACCGACTTCGCGGCGTTCGTTGTGATCTTCGCGGTGTCGCGCGGCTTGGCGGAGGGAAAGGCGGAGTCGTGGTATCTCGGCGTCGTCGGGGCCGGGCTGTCGTTCAGCGCGGGGATTGGCAGCATCCTTGGCGGCTGGTTGGCTCACCGGTTCGATGGCCGAGTCGTGTTTGTCTCCGGAGCAGTCGCCATTGGCGTCAGCATCGCCGCGTGCGCGCTGGGCGATCCGACCAGCCCTTGGTTCTTGCCGGGCTATTGGCTGCTGGGGATCGGGTTGGGATGTCTTTATCCGCCGCTGATCAGCTGGCTGAATCAAGGAGTCGATGCTCAGGCCAATCGTCGTGGAGTCAGTCGCACGTTGATTCTGTATTGCGTGTCCTGGAACCTCGGCATGATGTGCGGTCAGTTGACGGCCGGTTCTCTGTTTTCATTCGGGGCGCATTGGACGTATGCCGCAGCGTTCTTGGTCTCGATGTTGAATCTGATTCTGGCCCTCACCGCTGTGCGTCGAGTTGTCCCACTGTCTGCGGTCTCAATCAACAAGACGCCTGAGGAACACGAGGCCGTGGAATTGGCGGCCGCGTTCAAGCGACTGAGTTGGATCGCCAACTTGGGGGGCATGTTTGGCGGCAGCATGGTGATTCACTTGCTGCCCGATCTCGCGGTGACGATCGGCATTGCCGCCGCCGATCACGGAAAGCTGTTGGCGAGTTGGCGGGCCGTCATCATCGCGACTTACCTCGTCATGCACTGCTCGGCGTTTTGGCACTACCGGCTCAGCACGTCGCTGGCATCCCAGGTGCTGGCGGCCGTCGGGTTGATCGTGATCGCGCGGGCCGAGTCGGCCGTCACGCTGTTGATCGGACTGACTCTGCTGGGCCAGCTTGTCGGCTACAACTATTTCTCGGGTTTGTTCTACAGCACGGCTGGCAGCTCGCACGAACGTCGCGCATTGGCCGCCGGCATTCATGAAGCCACGCTGGCCGTCGGCATGGCGATCGGCACCATCGTGGGGGGCGTGCTGGGTACGCTGGTGAATCAGCGCGTGCCGTACCTGCTGGCAGCCGCAGTGCTACTCGTGATGATCGTCGCGCAGTCAATCGCTTGGTGGAGTTGGGTGCGATCGCTGCGGCACGCGATTCCGGTCACCGCGGATGAATCAATGGCATTGGCTCAGGAGAAATCAACGTGACTCAACGGAGAGTGCTGCCTTGCAGAGTCGCATTCCGATGGCGAATCATTGTTGCCGCGGTGCTCGCGGCCGCTCCATTCGGCGAAAGTCACGCCCGTGCGGACGATTGGCCGCAGTGGCGCGGCCCGCGGCGCGATGCGGTTTCCGAAGAGAAAGGACTGCTGCAATCGTGGCCGGCGGGCGGACCTAAGGTCGCGTGGCAGGCGTCTGGTTTGGGGACCGGCTATTCCAGCGTGGTGGTCGGTCGCGGTCGATTGTTGACGATGGGACGGAAAGAGTCTGACGTTGTCGTGACCGCTCTGGACGCGGCGACCGGCAAGCCGATGTGGACGCGGAAGATTGGCGAGACTTCGCGTCATCCCTGTTCGACGCCGACGTTGGATGGCGATCACCTTTACGCTCTCGATCCCGACGGCGAACTGGTCTGCTTGCAGGTCGCGACCGGAGAAGTCGTTTGGCAAACAAGCTTCATCGACAACTTCGCGGGCCGGATGATGTCGGGCCGAGGATACGGCGAGTCCCCGTTGATCGACGGCGAGCGGTTGATCTGCACGCCGGGCGGCGCGGACGCGGCGCTCGTCGCGCTCGACAAGCTCACCGGCAACGTCGTTTGGAAAGCGAAGCTCCCGGAGATTGGTTCGGCGGGCAGGGACGGCGCGGGGTTCTCGTCCATCGTTGTCACCGAAGCGGCGGGCCTGCGGCAGTACGTGCAGCTTGTGGGACGCGGCGCGATTGGGATCGACGCTCGCGACGGTCGATTCCTCTGGGGCTACAACGCCATCGCGAACGAGACTGCCAACATTCCGACGCCTGTCGTCCACAACGAATTCGTCTTCGCCGCGAATGGCTACACGGCCGGCAGCGTGCTGCTGAAACTTGTTCCCGACAACAGCCAGAGCGGAGCCGCTCAAGGCGTGAAAGCCGAAGTGGTCTACTCGCTCACTGGCAGTCAGTTTCAGAATCATCACGGGGGTGTCGTGCGGCTCGGCGATTTCCTTTTCGCCGGACACGGCAACAACAACGGCTTGCCGACATGCCTGGAGTTCAAGACGGGCCGCGTGGTTTGGAAGCGTCGAGGATTGGGCGTCGGTTCGGCAGCCGTCGTCTACGCGGACGGGCAACTTTACTTCCGCTATCAGAATGGTGTGGTCGCGCTGATCGAGGCCTCGAATCGCGGCTACAACCTCAAGGGCACTTTCGAGATTCCCGGAGCCGGCGGAGACAGTTGGGCGCATCCCGTCGTCGCCAACGGACGCCTCTATCTGCGCGAACAAGACACCTTGTGGGTTTACGATCTGCGAAGGGACTCTCAGACCACGGAGTCGGTCGCATCGAAGCCCGCACCGGCTCCGAATGCTGCGCTGGTGGCGATTCGAAAGCTGGGCGTCTCGGTCGAATCGCTTTCCGTCGAGGCCGAGAAAGGCCGGCGCATCTACGAGTACGCGCTGGTCCCCGTCGATAAGAACCGGCCGGAGACAACACTGCTCGTCACGCTCACCGACTCGCAGCTTATGTCGCAGGGACTCTTGTCCGATGAACTGCTCAGGCTACTGAAGGAACTGCCGGGACCGTTGGTCGTCAGCTTGGCAGGATCAAAAGTTTCCGACGCGGGACTCCAGCAGCTTCAGCGACTCAACGTCGTCGGCCTCAACTTGGAACTGTGCAGTCGCGTGACCGATGCCGGGATGGAGCCTCTGCGTCAGTTCCAGCAGCTTCGCGTGCTGGTTCTCACTGGCACGAGCATCACGCACGCCGGCCTGCGACACCTTGTGGCAAATGCGAGCTTGCTCGCGCTCGATCTGGAACTGTGCGATGGAATCACCGACGACGCCTGTGAACTGCTGGGCGAGATGAAACAACTCCGTTCCCTGGTGCTGAAGAAAAGCGGCTTTGAACGGCAGCGGATTTCCGACGCTGGCTTAAAGCGACTCGATCAACTAGCGCACCTCGAAGTGCTGAATCTCTATGGCAACAGCGTGACCGATGCTGGCCTGACGCATTTGCAACCGCTCAAGAAGCTGCGCGAATTGAATCTCAGCTTGCTGGCGATCACCGATGCGGGGTTGAAGCACTTGCAGCCGCTGACCGCGCTGGAACACCTGGAGCTGCTCTACTCCGAAGGCTTCGCCGGGCCAACGCTGTCGAATGGCATGGTCGAGTTTCTGGAACCGCTGACGAATTTGACCACGCTCAATCTGACCGGCGCGAAGCTCACCGACACCGGACTCGAACGCCTGCGGGTGCTAAAGAAACTAAAGACGTTGCAGGTCGTACGAACGCGAGTCAGTGCCGAGGGCATTCAGGCGTTTCGGGCGGCAGTTCCGAATTGCGAGATCATCAGGTAGCGACCGCTTTGGGATTTGCACACAGGCGATCATGACAGAATTTCCTTCACAACTTGGCCATGCACGTCGGTCAGCCTGTAGTCGCGTCCCTGGAAGCGGAACGTCAGTCGCGTGTGATCGAAGCCCAACAGGTGCAGCATCGTGGCATGCAGGTCGTGGACGTGGACCGGATCGGTGGCGACGTTGAAGCCGAGTTCATCCGTCTGGCCATGCACATGCCCGGCCTTCACTCCGCCGCCGGCCAGCCACAGACTGAAACAGCGGTTGTGGTGGTCGCGGCCGTCGTTGCCTCCTTGCACCATCGGCGTTCGCCCGAACTCGCCCCCCCAGATGACGATCGTGTCTTGCAACAGCCCGCGTTCTTTAAGATCGGTCACGAGCGCGGCGCTGGCCTGATCGGTGTCGAGAGCGTTCTGCTTCACACCGGCCGTGAGATTGCCGTGCTGATCCCAGGCTTCGTGAAACAATTGGACGAAGCGAACTCCGCGTTCGATGAGTCGCCGGGCCAGCAGGCAGTTGCGGGCGAAGCTTGGATCTTTCGGAGTCTTGATTCCGTATTTGTCGAGCGTCTCCTTGGATTCCTGGCCGAGGTCCATGAGTTCCGGGGCACTGGTCTGCAAGCGATACGCCATTTCGTAACTTTGAATGCGCGCGGCGATTTCCGGATCGGACGTCGATTGCAGTGCCAGGTCGTTCAACCGATTCAAGGCGTCCAACGAGGCGCGTTGCGTTTCCGAGTCGATCCCCTTGGGATTCGACAGATACAGCACCGGATCGCCGGCACTGCGAAACGGCGTGCCACCGTACATCGTCGGCAGGAAGCCACAGCCGTAGTTGCTGGCACCGCCGCTGGTCCCTTTCGCGCTGGTCAGCACCACAAAGCCGGGCAGGTCGGCCGATTCGCTCCCCAGTCCGTAAGTCGTCCACGAGCCGAAGCTGGGACGACCGAATTGCTGCGAACCGGAATTCATCATGATCTGCGCGGGAGCGTGATTAACCGCTTCCGTCTGCATAGTGCGAATCAGGCACAGGTCGTCGGCAATCTTCGCGGTGTGCGGCAGAACTTCGCTCAACTCCATGCCGCATTGCCCATGTCGCGCGAACTTGAACTTCGGGCCGAGCAACGCCGAGTTGGGATTGATGAACGCCGCTCGATAACCCTTCAGCAGTTCAGCGGGAGGAAGCTGTCCGTTGTGCTTGGTCAGTTCCGGCTTATTGTCGAACAGTTCCAAATGGCTGGGAGCGCCGGCTTGAAAAATATAGATGACCCGCTTGGCCTTCGCCGGGAAGTGCGGCTGTCGTGGGGTCAGTGAATTATCAGCAGCTAGCAGCGAACCAGCGGCGATGCCGGCCAGCCCGACGCCGCAGTCGCGCAGAAACCAACGACGGCTGAGGTATTGCTCCCGGGCCTGTTGCAGTTGTTGAGTCATGTTCATGGTCGCCCTCATGTCTTGGAGATAGTTTCGCCGAGGTTCAGCTTTCGTAGGGTGGGTCGAGGTACGAGAACCACCGATTGGCGAGTTGGTGGGTCTCGTACCTCGACCCACCCTACATTTCGCAGCAATTGATTTCGGGTTGCCTCTCATTTCTTGGAGATGGTCTCATCGAGATTCAGCAGCACGCGAGCGGTCAGCGTCCACGCGGCGGCGTCTTGTGGAGTCGTGTCGGCCGGTAGCGTGGGAAGCAGGGCCGGATCGCCAGTCGCGATCTCGCGCGGATTCAGCCAACCCTCGGCCAGGCGTTGGCGGCGCGACTTCAACAAGTCCAGAATGGAATCGCGTTCCTGGGCTGTCGGCTGTCGCGAGGTGCATAAGAAGAACGCATAGTCGGCTCGGCGCGCATCGTCCTTTCCTCCTTCACGCAGCACTCGCAACGCGAGGGCGCGGGCAGCCTCCACGAAGATCGGCTCGTTCAAACTCGTCAGTGCCGCGAGTGGCGTGTTGGACGGCACGCGGCGCGCGCAAGCGAAATCGCCGTTCGGGGCATCGAAGTTCGACATCACCGGATCGGGCATTGAGCGTTTGCGAAAACCATACAGCGTGCGACGGTATCGTTCCGGCCCTTCCGCTGGCTTCCAGTAACTGGGATAGGTGTAGTTGTAGTCCAGCACGTTTTGCGGCACTGGCGGAATGACGCTCGGCCCGCCCAGCTTGTGCGTGATCAGTCCCGACACGCTGAGTGCAATGTCTCGCACGACCTCGGCATCGGCTCGGAAGCGCGGGCCTCGCGCCAGCCAGACGTTGCGTGGATCGCGTTCGCGCAGCGCTTCGGATGCTTCGGACGACTGTCGATAGGTGGCGCTGGTGACGATGGTCAGAATCAAGTGCTTCTGGCTCCAGCCGTGCTCCATAAAATCGACGGCCAGCCAGTCGAGCAGCTCGCGATATTCCGGAACCGCCGCTCGCGTGCCGAAGTCTTCCGGAGTCTCGACCAGCCCCGCACCGAAGAGCGACTGCCAGACGCGATTCACGGCCACGCGCGCCGTCAGCGGTGATCGGGGATCGGTCAGCCAACGAGCAAACCCCAGCCGATCGCGCGGCGCATCGTCCGGGAACGGATGAAACGCGGCCGGTGTGTGTGGCTTCACGACGCGTAACGGCTGGTCCCAGTTGCCTCGATCCAAAACCTGTGTGTTGCGGCGGTGGGTTGGTTCCTGTTCGGCCATGTGCAGGATCGACGTGGCCGCTTGTGGAAAAGAATTCCAGAGGGCGTCGATCTCATCATTGATCGGCTTCGCTTCAGCGATGCTCGTCCGCCAGCCAGCGAACAGAGCAGCGCTTTGCTCGGAGGTCCGCGCTGCGACCGGAGTCTGCAGCGCCAACATCGCGGCGTGACTGACCGGCGATGCCGCAGGAGCGGGCTGACGGGTGATGCTGAACCGGCAGCAGCCCAACATGTCGGTCATCCGCCAAGCCAATTTCAGTTCTGTTCCCTCAGGCACATCCAGCGGTTTCTCAAACTGGAGCACCGCAACGGACGGTTGATTGCGGCGGCCGATGCCTCGATCGGCAGCCCAAGTGGTGTCGTCCGTGCCGTCGATCAGATACGCGACGGGACCGCTGGATTTCTTGCCGTCGGCCTGTTTTGTTTCGGGCTGAGAGAAGTCGGCCGTGGCATTCACGAGCTTCACCTTTTCCCAATCTTTGCCCCCCGGCTTTTTGACAAACGCTTCCACTTCGTTGATGGCCCATGTACCGAGACGGCTGCGTCCCGGTCCGTTGTGCGGCAAGTCACGATGGTTGAGCGCTTCCAGTCGCAATCCGGTCACACCGTTCAGAACGGGTGCCGAGATCAGAAACACGTCGTTGCTGGTGTGGCCCTTCATCAGCAGCGATTGATCGGCTTCCTGCGTCGGATGATTCAGGCCACTGATAGTCCCCAGTTCCGTCGCGATCAGCGGCTCCCAAGCGATCGACTGTTTCAGCAGCGCTTGCTCCCAGACCGCCAATTCCTGTTCCCATTGCGGCCGCGCGGCGCGCAGCCGTTGTTCGGCATCGCGAATCTTTCCGTGAAGCTCGACGATCTGTCGTTGCTGCTCCGCCGAATACACCCACGACTGCGCTTCGTACGACGAATTCAGAAACGCGAACATGCCGTAGTATTCGTCGTGCGTCAGCGGATCGAACTTGTGCGTATGGCATTGAGCACATTGCGTTGTCAGGCCCAGCACTGCTTTGCCGAGGCAGTCCATGCGATCGAACATTTCGACCATGCGGAACTGCTCGGGGACAATGGCACCTTCCTCGTTGATCATGCTGTTGCGCAGAAATCCCGTGGCGATGATCTGCTGCTGAGTCGCCCCCGGCAGCAAGTCGCCCGCCAATTGCTCGATGAGAAACCGATCGTAGGGCAGGTCGCGATTCAGCGCATCCACCACCCAGTCGCGCCACATCCACTGTTCCCTCGGCAGGTCTTTCTCATAACCATTGGTGTCGGAATACCGCGCGACGTCGAGCCAGTGCCGCGCCCACTTCTCTCCAAACCGTTCGCTTTTCAGCAACGTCTCCACCGTGGCCTCGAAACCCCGCTGCTCGAAAGCCGCCAGTTCGTCGGGTGCAGGGGGCAAGCCGATCAGATCGAGATACAAGCGACGGCAGAGCGCCGCCGATGTTGCGGCAGGCGACAAAGAAAGACTCCGCTCTTTCAATTGAGACACGACGAAGGCATCGACGGGATGAGCCACACCCGCGTCCGGCAACTTCGCTTTGAGCGGCGCGGCGAACGACCAATGCGATTCGTAGTTGGCACCCTCTTTGATCCATCGCGTCAAGACGTCGAGTTGTTTTGCTGACAGCGCTTTCTTGTGACGCGGCGGCGGCATCACGACCTCGGCATCGGTCGATGTGATGCGACGGATCAATTCGCTCTTTTCCGGCTGGCCGGACACGATCGCCGCGGTTCCCGATTCTCCACCTTTGAGCGCGCTGTCACGCAGATCCAGCCGCAAGCCGCTCTTGCGACCGGCCGCATCCGCACCGTGACAGAGCGTGCAATGCTCGGCGAGGATCGGCCGGATGTCGCGATTGAACTGCACGCGGTCATCGGCCCAGCCAGTCGCCCCGGCGAAAAGAGACAACGCGATGAAGAGCAGCTTGTGGCCAGTCGAGTTCATTCGAGTATTCCTGATGTGGCTCGACTCCGCGAGCCAGTCTTGTGGTCGAGGGATTCAAGAGTTAGCCAGCCGCGGTCTGGTTTTGAGGCGAAGCACGCTCTTGTCGGCTCGTGTATCGTCGAGAACCAATGCGACCAGAGCATTCGTCGTGACATGCCCCATTGGTCGTCTCAAAATCACGCCATCCATCGAGCCACCAACCAACTTCACCGACACTATGAAATTCCTGCACGAACTCACAACTGTCCGGCTATAAATCGAAGAGCATCAACTGACTATGGCAATCACTTGTCGAATCGTGTTCTGTTTTGATCGAAAGAGCCTTAGAAAGCGGGGTTTTCTCGAACAAAGTCAGACTCAGGATTTGCAGAATTTCGCTGAGCG
>QWQF01000145.1 GCA_003669125.1 Planctomycetota bacterium | reverse complement strand
TTTCGATCAACTCGGATCACGGTTACGTCCTGTCGTTTTCTGGCTTCCATTCCAAGGACGCGATCCTGGCGACTGCGCTGGGCTACACGAAGCTCAATCCGCTGCACTTCCTGCTGTTCCTGATTCCGCTGCTGACGGCAGGCATCACCTCGTTCTACATGTTCCGGCTGTGGTTCTACACGTTCCTCGGCAAGCCGCGCGACCAGCATCTGCACGACCATGTGTATGAGTCGCCGTGGGTGATGACCGCTCCGTTGTTGGTCTTGGCGTTCTTCGCGGCCTTCTGTGCTCTGGCCGGCGAACATGGGAATCTCTTCCAAACATTGAGCCACAGCCAACCCGCCCACATCGAGCATGGCTTCGATGGATCGCACAGCCACACCGTCTCGCTGCCGGACAGTCATTCGCTGCATGCCAAGGTTGGCGACGGCGCTTCGACGCACGATGTCGCCGGCCGAGCCGCACTGTTGGCGGCGTTCATCGGGATGGTGATCTCGTACCTGATCTACGCCAAGCGAGTCGTCAATCCCGACGACATCAAACGGCAAGCCAGTGGAGTTCACGCCTTTCTGGTCAACAAATGGGGCTTTGATGACCTCTACGAATTCATGTTCGTGAAGCCAGCCCATGTGGTCGCCAAGTTCGCAGCGGCGATCGACAAGTTTGTGTTCGACGAAATCCTGCACACGTTCGTGCGAATGGGAATTGCGGTTTCGAAATGGGATCGCAAGTTCGATGAGGGGGTCATCGACGGCATCGTCAACTTGATGGGAAGCTCAACGCACTCGCTGGCCTTGAGTCTGCGAAACGTGCAGACCGGGAAGATTCGCCAATATGTGACGTTCATCGCGGTCAGCGTCGTGACGCTGTTCGCGCTGCTGTTCGCGCTGTATCCGAAGGGTTAGAGACAAAACAAACCCCACTGGGCTCGCCCCGGTGGTTAAAGGGCTTCTGCACGACGACGGAAGTACGATTGAGTCGAAGTCGCGCAAAAGCCCACGAGCCATCGGGACAAGCCCGGTGGGTTGAGAGAAGTATGAACGCGGTGAGCCTTCACCGCCCTCCGTAGGAAAGATGGACCATGTTTAGTCCCGAAGTACTGTCCAACTTAATCATCTTCGTGCCGACGATCTTCGCGTTCTTCTTGATCTTCGCCGACACGAAGGCCACCGAGTTCATGCGCGTCTGGACGCTGGTCGGAACCGCGATCACGTTCGCTTTGTCGGTGGCGTTGCTGGGGACTTACTCGCCGGCCGACGGCGGCATTCAGCAGGTCGTCGCGAAGGAGTGGATTTCGAGTTGGAACATCTACTACCGCCTGGGCTACGACGGCATCAGCCTGACGCTGGTCGTGCTGTCCGGATTTGTGTTCCTGGTGTCGATGCTGGCGTCTTGGGGGATCGAGAAGCATGTCAAAGGCTATTTGATCCTGTTCCTGATTCTGGAAACCGGCGTCATGGGCGTGTTCTTTGCGATCGATCTGTTCCTGTTCTACGTGTTCTGGGAGGTGATGCTGCTGCCGATGTATTTCCTGATCGGCATTTGGGGCGGTCCGCGTCGCGAATACGCGGCGATCAAATTCTTCCTGTACACGTTGTTCGGCGGCGTGCTGATGCTGATCGCCATGCTGATGTATTTCTTCGCCAGTGCGCCGCATACCGGAAATGGCATTGGATCGTTCAATTTGTTGGATCTTGCGAAGTGGGCGGCTCAAGGAAATGTCTTCAGTCCTGGCTTGCAGGTGGCGGGATTCATTCTGTTGTTCATCGGTTTTGCGATTAAGGTTCCAACCTTTCCGTTCCACACTTGGTTGCCCGATGCGCACGTCGAAGCTCCGACGCCGATCTCGATGATTCTGGCGGGTGTGCTGTTGAAGCTCGGCGGTTACGGGATCATTCGCGTCGCGTATCCGCTGTGTCCGTACGGAGCACAGTACGCCTCATATGCCTTGGTGGCGATTGGTGTCGTCAGCATTATTTACGGTGCGTTTGCCGCCTTGGCTCAGACCGACTTCAAGCGGATGGTGGCGTACAGCTCGGTCAGTCACATGGGTTATGTGCTGGTTGGGATCGCCGTCTGGAAGATTTCGGAAGTGACGGGTGCCGTTGATGGTTCCGACTACTGGTTGATGGGGATGAGCGGTGCGATGTTTCAGATGATCGCTCACGGCGTTTCGTCACCCGGCATGTTCTTTTGCGTCGGCGTGATTTACGACCGCGTGCATCATCGTGATCTCAACCAGTTCGGCGGCTTAGTCGGCTTGATGCCGAAATACTCCGGCATGGCGGCGGTGATCTTCTTCGCCGGCCTGGGACTGCCTGGCCTGTGCGGATTCATTGGCGAAGTGTTCGTTGTGCTGAGCGTCTGGAATTACTCGAAGGTGCTGGCGATCGTTTCCGCGAGCGGCGTGATTCTCACGGCTGGCTACATCCTGTGGGCGTTGCAACGAGTCTACCTCGGACCCGAATACAAGGGTCCGCATCCGGAAGCGATTACTCCGATGACCTCGCGTGAGCAGGCGATCGGCTGGGCGTTGATCGTGCCTTGCTTTGCCTTGGGCGTGTATCCGAACTTCGTGTTCGACTACACCGACAAGCCGATGGCCAAGTTGGTCAGGTCACTCAATGAGGGCTATCAGAACACTCCGAAACCGCACAGCGAAGTGCAGACGACACAAAAGTAGGCCAGCCGCCAAGGGCTGACCTACAACCGAAACTGAACCATGAACGACATCGGTCCCCTAGTCGACCAATTGGTCGAATCGACGAAGACTTCGGTCGGGCTGTTCGCGCCGGAACTGGTGCTGAGTGGCACGATCGTCGTCCTGTTGCTGTGCCGCATCCTGCCGCTGGTTTGGCGCGTGCCGGCACAGTGGATTGCTTTGCTGGGAGCCTTCACAGCATTCGCTTGGACGCTGTGCCAATTCGACCAACTGGCCACCCCAGGCGGGACGTTGGAAGCCAAGTCCTTCTTCACCGGCCTGCTGATGTTCGACGAATTCTCGACGTTCTTCCGGATGTTCCTCAGCCTGTTCTTGATCCTGACGATCACGTTGACGGTGCTCACAGGTATCCCGGATCGGGAGGATGCTCCCGATTTTTACACGCTGTTGATCGGTGCGACGATCGGCCTGATGATCATGGCGTCGGCCAATCATTTGTTGATGCTGTTCCTCGGCGTCGAGATGGCCAGCGTTCCCAGCTACGCGATGGTCGGTTTCATGAAGGGCCGCAAGCAGAGTAGTGAAGCGGCACTCAAGTATGTCGTGTACGGAGCCGGTGCGGCGGGCGTGATGTTGTACGGCATCAGCTTGTTGGCGGGACTGACGGGAACTGGTTCGTTGCCAGAGATGTCCGAGCGATTGGCGATGATCGTTGAACAGGGAGCCGGCATCAGCGATCCGACGGTTCGCACGGTTGTGTTCGCAAGCATGCTGGTGATGGTCGGACTGGCCTTCAAATTGTCGGTCTTCCCCTTCCACTTTTGGTGCCCGGATGCGTTTGAAGGAGCCGCCGCCGAAGTGGCCGGATTCTTGTCGGTCGCTTCCAAGGCGGGAGCGTTCGCGCTGCTGGTTCGATTTGGTTTGGCGTTCTCCGGACACTCCAAAGAGGTGTCGAGCATCGCGTTCGCGCTGGGCATCGGATTGGGAGTGCTCGGAGCGGTGACCGCGACGTTCGGCAATCTTTCGGCCTACGGCCAATCGAACATGAAACGTCTGCTGGCGTATTCGACAATCGCTCATGCCGGCTACATGCTGATGGCGGTGTCAGCTCTGATGGTCATGCGGTTCAGCAAGCATGCCGGTGCCGAAGCGGATGCGGCCTCGCTGTCGTGTATCGAAGGGTTGATGTACTACCTCTTCGTGTACTTGTTCATGAACCTGGGAGCCTTCGCGATCGTCGCGTTGATTCGCAACCAGATCTTCAGCGAGGAACTTGACGACTACAACGGCTTAGGGACGCAGTGCCCGCTGCTGTGCTTCGGAATGACGCTGTGCATCTTCAGCTTGATCGGCTTGCCGCCGATGGGTGGGTTCTTCGCCAAGTTTGCGATCTTCTACTCGGTCTTCAAAGCGACCTCGGTGCATTGGGTGATGTGGTTTGTACTGGGTGCCGGAGCGATCAACACGGTCTTCAGCCTCTTCTATTACATCCGCATTTTGAAGGCGATGTACATCAAGCCGCGGCCAGACGGTGCTCGCAAAGTGAACTACGACCTGATGCCGGTCGGCGCGTTCGTGCTGATGATCTGCCTGCCGGTGCTGGGGCTGGGGCTGTTCCCGTCTCATTTCACGGAGACGTTCAAGCATGTCGCGAAGGTTCTGCTGACACGCAGTTGATGGTCGCTTCGAGAATCTAGAATTTGAGACTTGAGATCGTTCATGGCACTCTCGACCGAATTGGAAATTCTGAACCGCGTGCAGCGGGAGCTGTCGGGCTGCTTCTTGCAGTACGTCGGTGAAATATGGCCGTGGACCTCGGTCGGTGCTGAGGGTGCGAATCTGAAAGACATGCTCGATCAGTGTGTGGCGCGGCAACGCCAGTCGATCGCGATGCTCACCGAGTATCTCGCTCCGCGCCAGTCACGCGTGGAGTTTGGTAGCTATTCGGCCGACTTCACCGACCTGCATTATGTCTCGCTGCACTTCCTGCTCAAGCATTTGATCTCCAGCCAAGCCTTGATCGTGGAGTCGCTCAATCGAGCGGTCACGATGTTGCCCGGCGGCGACGAGTCGCAGGCACTCTTGATCGCCGTCCGTCTGAACGAGCAAGAGAATTTGGCGGCGTTGAAAGTGGCGGCGGCTTAATCCGTCGTGAGGCGGCGACATGCTGTTCGACACGCACGCGCATCTGGACGAGGATGCATTCAGCCAAGATGCCGACGAGGTCGTCTCGCGAGCGGTCGCGTCGGGTGTGACGACGATGTTGGCGGTGGCGACGACGCTCGAGAGCAGCCGCTCGACGATCGCACTGGCGGCGCGATTCCCGAACGTCTTTGCGTCGGTGGGCATTCATCCGAACTACGCGGTTCAGGCGAAGCCGGGCGATTGGGAGGCGATCGAAGAGTTGGCCTCCTCGCCGAAGGTGATCGCGATTGGCGAGACGGGGTTGGATCGGTACTGGGATCACACGCCGTTCGACGTGCAGCTCGATTACTTTCGCCGGCAGATTGAACTAGCGGGGCGTCGTGATGTGCCGTTCATCGTGCATTGCCGCGAAGCGGAGCCGGATGTGGTCGCCGTGCTGCGAGAGATGGCCGGCGAAGGACCGCTCAAAGGAATCATGCACTCGTTCTGCGGCGGTCGAGCGACGCTCGATGCCGCGTTGGAGTTGGGTTTGCACATCTCGTTTGCGGGGATGCTGACCTTCAAGAAGAACGTCGAACTGCGCGAGCTGGCGAAGACCATTCCGCTCGACCGGTTGCTGGTCGAGACCGATTCGCCGTATTTGGCTCCGCAACCCAATCGAGGCAAGCGGAACGAGCCGGCATTCGTGCGGCACACGGCGGAGTGTCTCGCGGAAGTGCGAGGCAAGACGCTCGAAGAGATCGCTGCGATCACGACGGCAAATGCGAAGCGGTTGTTTCAGTTGTCGGCCGCGCCCGTATGAAGCGGTCGATCAGAAGAATTTGCCAAGATCGCGCGGGGCACCTACAGTCCGTCCGCTTTTACCGCCACTCCCTCCCCGAAATTGGAGCCTGCCGATGCGCAAGAGTTTCCTGCTGACCTGTCTGGTGTTGACTGGTGCGATGTCGTCACTGACGGCGATTGGAGCCGATGTCCCGGCGTCGAAGAATGACTGGCCGAGTTGGCGTGGTCCGAAGCGGGATGCCATCTCGACCGAGAAAGGCTTGTTGACCGAATGGCCAGAGGATGGCCCGGAAGTGCTGTGGACGACCAAAGATTTGGGACGCGGTTTCGCGAGCATCGCGATCTCTGGAGCCCGCATCTACACGATGGGCGATCGCAAGGGAGGCGCGTTTCTGATTTGTCTCGACCTGAACGGCAAAGAGCAATGGGCGGCGAAAGTCGGCAGCGGCGATCCGAATTGCACTCCGACGGTGGATGGCAACCGTGTCTACACCGTGGATCGGAACGGTGAATTGGCGTGTGTCGGAACCGAGTCGGGCAACGTGCTGTGGACGAAAAACTTCACGAAGGACTTTGGCGGGAAGATGATGTCCGGCTGGGGCTACAGCGAATCTCCGCTGGTGGACGGCGACCGATTGATCGTCACGCCGGGTTCCAACGACGCGATGCTGGCGGCGCTCGACAAGAAGACTGGTGATGTGATTTGGAAGTCGGCCGTGCCGAAACTGGGAGACAAGGGGAATGACGGAGCGGCGTACTCGTCGATCGTCATCAGCAATGCCGGCAAGACCAAGCAGTATGTGCAACTCGTCGGCAAGGGGATCGTGTCGGTGCAGGCCAGCGACGGCAAGTTCCTGTGGAACTACAACAAGATCACGAACGGCACGGCGGCGATTCCGACTCCGATTGTGCGGGACGATTATGTGTTTTGCTCGTCCGGTTACGGCGACGGTGGGGCCGCTCTGCTGAAGATCGTGAAGGATCGAGCGGACCTGCGTGCCGACGAGGTCTGGTACAAGAAGGCGGGTGAGTTGCAGAATCATCACGGCGGCGTGGTGCTGCTCGGCGATTACCTCTACATGGGCCACGGTCACAATCAGGGGTTGCCGGTATGCGTGAACTTTCTGACCGGCAAGCCGACTTGGGGCCCGCAACGTGGTCCGGGTGGTGACTCGGCCGCAGTCGTTTACGCGGACGGTCATCTCTACTTCCGCTACCAGAACGGAGTGATGGCTCTGATCGAAGCGAATCCGAAGGAGTTGCAGGTGAAGGGTAAGTTCGACGTGAAGACCAAGGATGGGCCGGGTTGGCCGCATCCAGTGGTGCTCGATGGTCGGCTGTATCTCCGCGATCAACAGAACCTGCATTGCTACAACATTAAAAAGAGCTGACTCGCGAAGTGATTTAAGGCGAGAGAAGAGCACGGCCTGACGTCGATTTGACGTTGGGCCGTTTTAGTTTGGCGAATGTTTATGATGCGAGACTCGCGATTCTCCGGCGGCAGTCGCGAGCCTTGCAATCACGCGGCTTGACGTTTGAGCATGGCTCGCTGATGCTGATTACGGTTTCGCACGCTGAACCAGATTGGCCCATCGGATCGCACACGTCGATTTTCAACATGCTGGACTCCGAGCTTTCTGTGTTGCTCGTGGAGGACAACCCTGCGGAAGCGCGGTGGCTGAGCGATCTGCTTGCGCAAGCCTCGCGGTGCCGGATGCGAGTGACGCATGTGGCCAGCATCGAGGCCGCTAAACGTGATTTGTCCAAGTCTCCGACGGATGTGATTTTGCTCGATTGGGTTCTGCCCGACCGGTACGGCGTTGACGGGTTGCGCGACTTGCAAGCGGTGGCTCCGCGCACGCCAGTGCTGATGCTGGTCGGCTGGGATGACGACGAAGCTGCGATGGGCTCGTTGCGGGCCGGCGCGCAGGATGTGCTGATCAAAGATCGAATGACGACGTCGATCCTCGAACGCACCATTCGACACGCCGTCGAACGCAAGCAGACCGAATTTGCGCTGCGACAGACGGAGGAGATATATCGTTCGCTGATCGAGTCGCTGCCGATCAACGTATTCCGCAAGGACGTTCAGGGGCATTTCGTGTTCGCGAACCAGCGGTTCTGCGACGAGCTTCACAAGCGGCTAGATGAGTTGGTCGGCCGTTCCGACTTCGCCTTCTTTCCGCCGGAGTTGGCGGAGAAGTACCGCCGTGATGACCAGCGTGTGATGCGCGAACGGCTCGTGGTTGAAGACATCGAAGCCCACCGGACTCCCGATGGTCGGCGGTTGCATGTGCAGGTCATGAAAGCTCCCGCGACCGACGTGAACGGGAAAGTGGTCGGGACGCAGACGATGTTTTGGGACGTCACCCCGCGCGTCGAAGCGGAAGAGGCGTTGCAGCGCAGTACGTCTCGTTTCAAGAAACTGTTCGACGCGAACATCATCGGCATCATGCTGGCAGACCTGTCGGGTCGCGTCATCGAAGCCAACGATGCCTATCTGGAATTGACCGGATACTCGCGCGAAGACCTGACGTCAGGCCGGCTGCGTTGGGACAAGCTCACGCCTCCGGAATATCGGCCGCTCGATTTCGTAGCGATCGAGTCGTTGAATCGGACGGGCATCTGCCCGCCGTGGGAGAAGGAGTACATCCGTAAGGACGGCGGTCGCGTGCCGGTGATGCTTGGGGTGTCGATGCTCGATAACTCGACGAGCGAGTGCATCTGCTTCGTGCTCGACATGACCACGCAGAAGCGAGTCGAGGGGCAGTTGCAGAGAGCGAAAGAAGAAGCAGACTCGGCGAGCCAGGCGAAGAGCCTGTTCCTGGCGAGCATGAGCCACGAAATCCGCACGCCGATGAACGCGATCATCGGACTGACGGACTTGGTGCTCGATTCGGATCTGACGCCGCAGCAGCGCGACAACCTGACGGCGGTGGCGGAATCGGCCGAGGCATTACTGTCGCTGATCAATCACATTCTGGACTTCTCGAAGATCGAAGCGGGCAAGCTGGAACTTGATGCCGTGGAGTTCAGTTTGCGGACGATGGTTGCCGGCATTTTGAAAACGTTGGCCCTGGAGGCGCATCGCAAGCACTTGGAACTGGTGGGCGACATTCGCTCAGACGTGCCGGATCGGTTGATCGGGGATGTGGTCAAACTGCGGCAGATTTTGATGAACCTACTGGGTAACGCCATCAAGTTCACCGATTCGGGTGAAGTGGTGCTGCGAGTGCAGGTGTTGTCGCACGACGCGCTGTCGCTGGAACTGCGATTTGATGTAATCGACACCGGCATCGGCATTCCTGAGGACCGCCAGCACGCGATCTTCGAGGCGTTCGAGCAAGTTCACACGTCGATCAATCGCAAGTACGGCGGCACCGGTTTGGGGCTGTCGATCACGTCGAAGCTGGCGCAGCTCATGGGAGGGCGCGTGTGGCTGAAGAGTGAGCCGGGGCACGGCAGCACGTTCTTCGTCACCAGCCGAGTCCGTCCCGCAACGTCCGAGTTGGTCGCGGCCGCGATGAATCCTTCGCCGCTGGATGGTCTGCGAGTGCTGATCGTCGATGACAACGCGACGAGTCGGAAACACTTGATGGACTTGCTGACGTCATGGCGCATGCGGCCGATGGCCGTGGCCGGCGCGAAAGAGGCTCTGACGACGTTGAATCGCGTGAAGGGTGAAGGCAGCGTCTTCGCGTTCTCGCTGATTGACTCCCAAATGCCCGATGGTGACGGTTTCGATTTGGCGACAACGATTCGCGCGGAGTTTGCGGATCGAGCTGGTCACTTGCTGTTCATGCTCAGTTTGCCCGATCGCGCCGCGGAATTGGCGCGGTGTGATCAAGCGAGGTTCGTCGCCACCATCGCGAAGCCCGTGAATGAGCCAGAGTTGTTCGACACACTGATTTCACTGCGGCTGGGATCTGGCGAAGAAGCGGCACCTGCGCTTCTCGCGCGAGCCGCCGTGAAAGCACGCACGATGCTGCGAGTGCTGTTGGTCGAGGACAGTCGGTTCAATCAGATGCTCGCCGTCGCGCTGTTGGAAAAACGCGGGCATCAGGCAACTGTGGCGCACAACGGGTGCGAGGCGGTCGACATGTTCTTTCGACAGCCGTTTGATCGCGTGTTGATGGATGTGCAAATGCCGGAGATGGATGGCCTGGAGGCGACGCAAGTCATCCGTCAGCGCGAGGCGCGATCCGGCTGGCATGTGCCGATCATCGCGATGACCGCTCAAGTGATGGGCGACGATCGCGAACGCTGTCTGGCGGCCGGCATGGACGAGTACCTGACGAAGCCGATTCGCGCCGACCATTTGTACGAGGTTCTGGAATCGGACTTTCCCAAGGCTGTGCTTCCTCAGGAATTGTCTTTCAACGCTGACCGTCAACGCGATCGGCGTGGGTCTCCTGACTCCAGCATGAGTGCAAGGGAGACCTCCGGTCGCTTCAGTGGCGGAGCCGGGAGGCCCGCGCCGAGTGCGCTCGATGTCGAGGTCTCTCCACCACCCAATGCCAACGGTAGCATCGTCAATTGGAGCCATGCCATGACGGTTGTTGGTGGCGACACGGCGTTGTTACGTGATGTCGCTGTCGCCTGTCTCGAAGATTTCCCGCGCTGGATGAAAGAGTTTGATCAGGCGTTG
>QWQF01000011.1 GCA_003669125.1 Planctomycetota bacterium | reverse complement strand
TTCGAGGATCAATACTTCGGTGCGATCCCGGATCGCGTGCTGGCCTGCATGCTCGAAACCGAGCATGAACTGTCCAAGCTCGGCGTGCCGGTGAAGACACGTCACAACGAGGTCGCTCCGTCGCAGTACGAGTTGGCTCCGATCTACGAGAATGCCAACGTCGCGACCGACCATCAGCAGCAGACCATGTTGATGCTGCAAAAGATCGCTCCCAAGTACGGCCTCGCCTGCTTGCTGCACGAGAAGCCGTTCGCCGGCATCAACGGCAGCGGCAAGCACTTGAACTGGTCGCTGGGCACCGACTCGGCCAATCTGCTTGAACCGGGCGATGACCCGCACAAGAACATGCAGTTCTTGGTGTTCTGCGCCGCCGTGATTCGCGCGGTCCACAAGAACTCGAAACTTCTGCGAGCCTCGATCGCTCACGCGGGCAACGATCATCGCCTCGGTGCGAACGAAGCTCCGCCGGCGATCATCTCGATCTTCCTCGGCGACATGCTGACCGATGTCTTCGAGCAGATCGAGAAGGGCAAGCTGGAGACCTCGAAGAAAGGGGGCTTCCTGACGATCGGCGTCGATACGCTGCCGGCTCTGCCGAAGGATGCAGGCGACCGCAACCGCACCAGCCCGTTCGCCTTCACCGGCAACAAGTTCGAGTTCCGAGCGGTCGGATCGAGCCAGTCGATCTCTGGCCCGCTGGTCGTGCTGAACACGATCGTCGCCGAGAGCTTGGACTACGTCGCCACCGAATTGGAGAAGGCCACTGGTGGTGATTCCAGCAAGCTCGCCGCTGCCGTGCAGTCGCTCGTGCAGAACATCTACAAGCAGCACAAGGCAGTCGTTTTCAACGGCAACAACTACTCGGAAGAATGGCACCAGGAAGCCGAGAAGCGCGGCCTGCCGAACCTCCGCAACACGGTCGATGCTCTCGGTTCCATCAAGGCTCCGGAAGCGATCGCTCTGTTCGACAAATACGGCGTGCTCAGCCCGCGTGAGACCGAAAGCCGCTACGAAATTTACATGGAGCGGTACTGCAAGGACATCAACACCGAAGGCCGCTTGTGCCTGAGCATGGCTCGTTCGTCGATCCTGCCCGCCGCGTACCGCTACCAAGGTGAGCTGGCTCAAACTGCCGCCGCGATGAAGGCCTGCGGACGGACTCCCGATACCAGCTCACTGGACAAGGTCACGGAGCTGACCGGCCAACTCGAAGGGGCCATCAAGCAACTGGAACACGCTGTCGAGCATTCCGCTAGCGGCGACGTCTTGGCTCACGCCAAGCACTACCGTGACGAGGTCTGTCCGGCGATGTTGAAGGTCCGCAACGTCGCCGATGAGCTGGAGCAAATCGTCGCCGACGACCTCTGGCCACTGCCGACCTACCGCGAGATCCTCTTCATTCGGTAGTTCGCAGAGCAAGCTTTGAAACGAACAGGCGAGTCCGAGTCATCCGACACGGACTCGCCTTTTTTCGTAGCCACACTCGCCAGGGCGATTACAGATACGCCGCGTGCGCGTTCTTCCAAAAGAACTTCTCAGACGTCGCTCGGCCGCGAGCGGTGACGTACTGGTTTACGATCGAGAAGAGCGTTTTGTACGAAGCGGCGTGGTCGCTGACCGGCCAGTTGCTGCCGTAGATCAAACGGTCATCGCCGAAGATCTTCCAGATCGCGTCCAGGATCGGCCGATAAAAATCGACCTCTTCGGGAACCTTCTTTTCGCCCGACTTCGGCTTCGCGTGCTCGACGAGTGCCGACACTTTGCAGAACACACGCGGCTGTTTCGCGGCGGCACGCATTCCGTCTTGCCATGCTCGCGGCGGTTCGGCCCCGTCCACGTCCACGTTGCCGAGGTGGTTGATGACGATTCGCAGATCGGGAAGTTTCTCTGCCAACCGCGCGACGTCGGCGGGCATGTCGGGTCCGCCGTTGACGTCGAGTTCCAAGCCATGCTCAGCCAGTCGTTTGATGTCCGCGAGAAATTCCGGCTGATCGCGTCCCGCTTTCACCGCGTTGTGGTTCACGCGGATGCCCCGATACAGCTTGTTCGCTGCGAAGCGTTTCAAGTGCCCGGCGAACTCCGGCTTGCCCGGAGTCAGATTGCCGACCACGCCGATGATCGACGGATTCTTCGCGGCCAGATCGAGCAGCCAAGCGTTGTCTTCCACTCGCGGACTCGCCTCGACCACGATCGTCTTCGTGACTCCAACCGGAGCCGCCTGCTCCAAAAATTGTTTCGGCAGGATGGTTCGATACAGAACCGCATCGCCCTTGCCAGGCCAAGGAATACCCTCTGGCCGAGTCGGATCGTAGAAGTGCGTGTGACAATCCACGATCGGCAGGCGATCCTCCGCCGAAAGCGTGTCGAGCAACGTGCTGGCCGCAACTGCGGCGACACCGGTTTGCAAAAAATCGCGACGAGTGGAAAGCATTGTTGGCCTTTCGTGGGGCAAGTTTTCAACCTGCCCGCATCGTCAAAGGCTGATCGGCCACGGTCGCAGGTTCAAGTCTGAAGAGTGTCTGTTTCTGGGCAGGTTGAAAACCAGCCACACGCTCTACCCCGCCAGTCGCTCGGTCGCCGCCGCGAACTGACTGAGTCGCAGATTCGGACAGCCCGCGTTTGTGAACAAGCTCGCCAGGTGCGGATGGCAGGTGAAGAACAGGACTTGATGTCCGCGTTGAGCGAAGGCGACCAGTTCGTTCGCCGCAACGGCGGCTCGCGAGGGATCGAGCGTCAGCAGCACGTCGTCGAGCAGCAGCGGCAGGTTGATGCCACGGCGGCTGAAGTCCTCGACGAGGGCCAGTCGGATCGCCAACAGCAGCAGTTCGCGAGTGCTGCCGCTGAGTTGTTCCAATCGCCAAGTCGCCCCGGTTGCATCATCGACGCGCAGCGAGCGGTGACGCAGCGGGCTCCACAGCGTGCGGTACTTGCCGGAGGTCAGCCGCGCGAAATAGCGTGACGCTGCGGCGAGAATTCCGGGTTGGCAGATTCGTTCGTAGCGGGCGCAGATGCCGTCGATGGCCTGAGCCGTCCACTCGTCGGCCAGCCATTCTTCGGCGAGGGTTTTGATTTGCGAACGAACGATTTCGCGGTCCAACCGGATGTCGGACGGTTCGTCGTCCGCTTCCATCTCTTCGATCTCGTGCCGAGCGCGGCCGAGTTCTTCGCGGAGCCGTTCGATCGCGGCATCGTTGTCGGCCGATTCGTGTCGCAGGTTCGTCAGCAGGGTTGCATGCTGGCTGGAGTCGAACCGCAGGAGATCATCTTCGACGATCGCCAATTCGGGATTTGCTCGGCCGGCGGTGGCGAGGTCCACTTTCGTCGCGTCGATCTGGTCATGCAGTTGTTCGTGGCGTTCGACGATGATGACGCGACGAGCGTAGTCGTCACGGTCGGTCGCGCAGCCTTGCCGCAGCAGTGCCGAACGTTGCAACCGCAGGTCGTCGATCTTCTCGGAATACTCGGCCGCTTCTGCTCGGCGGCGACGTTCTTCACGGCGGAGTCGCAGTCGTTCTTGCAGCGTCGCGGAAAGCTGCGCGAGGTCTTGATCCCAAATCTGGAAGACTTCGGGAGTCGTGCGTTGTTCGAGGTCTCGGCGGTTCAGGCGATGCAGCAATTCGACGATTCGGCTGCGAGTCGTCTGCACTCCTTCGAGGTGTCGTTTGAATTCGGTCTCGGCGGATTGAAACGCCTTGAGCAGCTCGTTTGTCGCCGCGAGCCGCTGCCACAAATCGAACGTATCAGCCACGCGGACGCTTTCCGGCAGGCCGAGTTGTTGGAGCGTGTCGCACCACGACTGCCGCGCGGTGGACAGCTCTTGAGCCGCCGTGTCGAAGCGAGTTCGCCACGGAGTCCGCTTCTGTTGGTTGCGAACCAGTTCGCGTTTCGACTCGATGAGCCGTTCGAGTTCTTCGACGGTGAATTCCTCGTCGCGACTCGCGGAGCTGGAAAGCAATCCGCCCGCGTTCAAGCCGACGGGTTGCTCGCCTGACCCAGAGATGGATTCTTGTTCCAAACTAGCCCGACGCGCGAGCGAGGCGTCTTCGCCTGCAACCCCTCGCTCGCGCGTCGGGCTGGTGAGACTCAGTTGTCCCGTCAGAGTCTCCCACGATTCGCGGGCTTCGCGCAGGCGAGCTTCGTTGTCGCGGAGTTCGTCGTTCATCGCGGCGAGGCTGTCGCGGACTTGCTGTTCGAAGTGCAACTTCAGCGACAAGGCAAGTCCGCCACAAACGGTGCCGAGAATCGCGTACGCTGCTCCGGCCAGCGCGTTCGACGCGAAGCCCGTCGCCAGTCCGAGCAATGCCAACACGATGCCGCCGAACGCGAAGAAGCCGAGCACGCCCAGCACCCACTTCGGCAGAATCAGTCGTGGTTCAAGCCGCTCGATCTGCCGCGAGACACTGACGCGGCGCTGTTCGAGTTCGACGATCCGCGAATGCAGGTGTTCGATTTCCGGATCGTTGGTGCTGATCGTTGAGACGGCGCGTGCGATTGGAATCGACAGGGTCGAACCGGCTCGACGCTGTCTGGCTCGGCGCAGCGCGTCTTCCAGGCTGATGCCGCGCAGCGTCTTGTGAGCCGCTTCGAGATCTGCCGTCTGCTGCTGGCAAAGCTGCGACAGTCGAGTCAATCGCTGCTTCCACTTGTTCCGTTTCGAGACCGCTCGGCGGAACTGCCGGGCTTTTTCAACCAGCCGATAATGTGCTGCGACGGACGTGTCCAAGGCTTCGAGCTTCGCCGTCGTCCAGCCTTCGCCCAGCGACGTGACCGCTGCGTCGAGTTTTTCCTTCTGCGGTTTGACCGCTGCGTGCGCGGCTCGCGCACGTTCTTCGACTCGGCCGATGTGCTCACGCTGGTCGAGTAACGCCCGCATCGACGCCGAGCAACGCCGCAGTTCGCGGGCGACGGTCACCTTCTTGGCGTCGCGATGGAACTGCTTCGCCTCGCCGATCAACGCCTCGCGGCATTTGAGCGCGGTTTGCAATTCTTGTTCGATGTGATCGAACCGCGCGATGCCTCCCTCCGGGAAGTCGTCGATGCGTGGCAGACGCAGCAACTCGGCCTGCAAGTTGCGCAGCCGTTGCCACGGGGTCCACACTCGTTCGATGTGCGTGTAGCCGCGCAGCGATTCTTGAACTTGCGAGCGTCGCGATTGCAGTTCGGCCAGTCGTCGCTCGTGATTCCGTCGCAGTCGGATCTTGTCGCCGTAGCGTTTCAGCCGTTGTTCTTGGTTCGCGACTTGTTCGCTGAGTTGTTCGTACCGAGCGAGCAGCGATCGCAGCGAGTTTTGCCGTGCCGCGTCCCACAACCGATCGGAGTTGTGCGACATCTCGTCGCACGCGGCCAGCAGCGTCTGCCCGAACGGGCCGAGCGTTTCGCCGTGAATCGCCTTCGCGACATCCGCGTCCGCGAGGTTCGACAGTTCGTGAAGTTGGTTCAAGCCCAGCGAGAAAATCTGATCGAACAGTTTTTCGGACAGGTCGCCGACGATGTCGGACAACGTGTCGGTCAACGGCAGCGTCGCCGATTCGGGCTCGAAGAGCGTTTCCTCTTCGACGTCGTCTTCAATCTCGAAATCGCAGTGTTCGATCAGACTGCTGCCGTGCGATTGCGGAGCGTTCTTGGGCGCGAGCCAGCGCGACGTGACCAATCCGCTGCCGCCATCGTGAGCGGTTCGGCGAATCTCGAACAGCCGACCGCGATGCCGAATTTGCAGCGAGCCGACGTTGGGTCGTCGCCGCGTGTCCTCGGCCTGAAAGCCGAACAGCACGCCGCGAATGAAACGCCGCAGCGCCGACTTGCCCGAATCGTTCGCGCCGGACACAACCGTCAGCCCTTCGCCGGCGATCGGCAGGGACAGTTCGTTCCACGGACCAAATTGTTCGATCTCGATTTCAGTGATCTTCATCGAGTGCTCATCCTTGTGCGACTCGTATCGTAGCCCGACTCTCCGAGTCGGGACGCCTCGGCACTCGACTCAGAGAGTCGAGCTACATGCTTGCCCCTCGAAACCATTTCCAACCGCGGCGACGAGCGAGACTGAAGACGACGGCTGCGTCTCCCTCGGCGCTCGCCGCTTGAATTTGTGCGAACCGTTCTCGTTCGACCGACGAGTCGCCGCCAAGATCATTCCACGCCGACTTGCCCAGCGGCTGAGCTTGATCGACTCGCCAGAAGAATTCGGTCGGGACATCGAGTTGTGCATCGTCGGCGTCCGATTCGGTGCGCGCGACGGCCGGTTCGGCGGCGAGCAAGTGGATGCGGTGCAGTCGAGGCACCTCCAACGGCCAATGCACGTCGTCGTCGAGCCACTCGATCAATTCGGTTTGCATCTCTTCCTTGAAGAGTGCTTCAAACAGCGGGCCGTCACCGCGAATCGTCCAGCGCAGGAAGCAGGCTTGAGCGTGCAGAACCCCCGAGACCGCCGCCGGATCTTTGGCGGTCGCGTCCGGCTTGGAGTCGTACTCGGCCGCATCGCCGTACTCGGAGACGAGTCGGCCTGGTTCGGCTTTCGGTTCGACTCCGCACAGCGACCGGCAGGTGGTCTGAGCACGTTGCACCAACTGCTGGAAGGTCGTGTCGGCGTCGATGTCGAGATCGAAGTTCTCCCAACGAACGGTCGTGGTCGGCAAGAAGCGGCAGCGGATGACGCCGTCGCTGTCGAGATCCACCAGCGAGCAACCATGAAGGCCCGATTCTTCCGGCGTGCGGCCTTGAGTGCTGCCAGGGAAGTGCATCAGCCAGTCATCGCCTTTTGAGGTCGTTCGCTCACGACCGCCGACGACTGCGAGGTAATCGGCCTGCGGATCGTTGCCCGGTTGATCGACTCCGTCACGCACGATTGCGATGGCGAAATGATTCGGCCGCAGATCGGCGGGCGATTGCACTCGGCGAATCTCGCGATGAGCCTCGTGCCGCGTGGGAGTCGCGATGTCGGTCGCGTCGATGTCGTCCAGCGATAAGTCGTCGAGATCGGAATCGTCGCTCAGCGAGTTCGTTGGCGGCTCGGCCTTGTCGAGCGAGTTCTCCGCATCGTCCGCTTCTTTCTTGCGGCGTTGCGTGCGATCGGCGTGCGGCTCATCGTCGTCCCAGGCGAACCACGATTGCCGCCAACTCAGCGCGCGGATCGAGGCGATTACCGATCCGTCTCGCAGCACGGCCACGGGATCGTCGGAGTCAGGCTTGAAGACCGTGACATTGTTTGGCAGTTCGGGGAATTGCTCCCAGATGGAAACCGGATCGCTCGCGCCGGGGACCAGGAAGACTTGAATGCCGGCATCGTCGAGTTGCTCAAAGCCGTGCCGCAGTTCGACGCGAGCTTTGATGCTGTGATCCGCTTGTTCCAGCGTGTCGCCGGTGAGCAGCAAAAAGTCGATGTCGTGTTCCAAGCACGAGGCGACAAGATTGCGAAAGGCTTGCGTGGTCGCGTCGCGCGTCAGTCCTCGCAGGCCCGAGGCGATCGCTCCGGTATCGCTCAGCGGCTGATCGACCGACACTCGCGCCGCATGGATAAAGCGCATGGTTTCATACGGCATGGCAGACTCCTTTCCGCCGACAAAGATCGCATCGAGCCGGATCGTCCGGCAGTTTCCGCGTCTTGGCTCCTCAAAGCGGGGCGGAATGTAGCGGCCGGGCCAAATCCGCAAAAGACCGTTTTTCGAGAGCTTCCGCAACCTGGGAGGGCAGGGCGATTGCGAATCCCCTCTGCGAAAATCCGCGAAATCTGCGTTTCAAATCTTCCGGAGAAACTGAAACGCAGATTCCGCGGATTGTCGCAGAGAGCGGGCGGACTCCGACGCTACGACTCTGTCGGATTCCTCTCTATTCTTGTCTGACTTTTGAAGGACCAATTCTCTGATGCCCGCTCCTTACGATGCCTTGTTGATCGTCGGCTTCGGCGGCCCCGAAGGGCCGGACGAGGTCATGTCGTTTTTGGAAAACGTCACTCGTGGCAAGCCGGTGCCGCGCGAGCGGTTGCTGGAAGTTGCCGAACACTACCAGAGTTTTGGCGGCGTCAGCCCGATCAACCAGCAGGTCCGCGACCTGATTCAAGTTTTGCGGCCGGAGCTGATTCGACGCGGCATCGATCTGCCGATCTTCTGGGGGAACCGCAACTGGCACCCGTTGCTGACCGAGACGGTCGAGGCGATGGTCGATGTTAAAATTCAACGTGTGCTCGCATTCGTGCTGGCTGGTTTCAGTTCGTATTCCAGTTGCCGGCAGTATCGCGAGAACATTGAAGCCGCACGCCAAGCGGTGGGGCCGTCGGCTCCGCTGATCGACAAGGTCCGAGTCTTCTTCAATCACCCCGACTTCATCGAAGCAACCACCGATCGAGTCGCCAACGCGATCGCTCGGCTGCCGATCGAGGGTCGCGAAGCGGCGCACATCGCCTTCACGGCTCACAGCATCCCGATGCTGATGGCGGACAATTGTCAGTACGCCGCGCAACTGACCGAGACGGCTCGGCTCGTCGCCGAGAGACTGGAAATCCCCGCAGATCAGTGGCGAGTGGTTTACCAGAGTCGCAGCGGACGGCCGACTGATCCGTGGCTCGAACCGGATATCCTCGATCATCTGCGAGCCTTGAAAGAGCAGTCGGTTTCGCAAGTCGTCATTGCACCGATTGGTTTCCTGTCGGATCACATCGAAGTGCTGTACGACCTCGACGACGAAGCGGGCAAGCTGTCGCAGGAACTCGGACTGACGACGGTTCGAGCCGGGACGGTCGGCACACATCCGAAATTCGTGGCGATGATCGTCGACCTGATTGCCGAGCGACTCGCCAACGAATCGGCCATGACCTGCGAACGTCGCGCGACCGGGCCGCTCGGTCCCAATCACGATGTCTGCCCGACGGATTGTTGTCTGTCTCCGATTTCGCGTCCTGACACGGCAACGATGGGCACATCGATACCAGCACGACGCGCCAGCGAGTGATCTCGGCCTGGACCACTCGCTGGCGCGTTGTGCGGACCTCGAAATCAGGAATCATGTGGGCGAAGACTCCAAGACGCGGCAGAGTGCTCGCAGCACTTTGGGGCCAGTGGCGCTTTTCGTGTCCGACCCGGCTGAGTCACCAGGCTGGAGAGAACCCGTGCGATCTGTGGGTGTTGGCTCTGAGCGTTCGGGGTGGCCGCGCGGAGTTGTTCGCAGACTTTGTCGAACACCGCTTGCACCGTCTGTTCCTGGATGGCGCGGCTCAGGTTGCGGGTGCTCTGCAACAGTGTGTCGGGATCAATCACGACCGACTGCCGAGCCAGGTCGTCCGCGCATTCGCGGACGGTGGCCTCGTTGTCCGACTTCATCACCACCAAGGCCAGCGCGATGGCACGCGCGCTGCTGGAATTCGCGGTGAGTGGCTTGGGCTTGCCAGCCGGCTTGACCTCGCGGGACTCTCGTCTTGGCGGCGTCTCTTCTTCAATCTCGACCACTTCCTCGTCGATCCGTTTCTCGGCGGCGACCACCCTTTCCGCGTGAGCCTTGAAAAGCAACGAGGTGACGACCGATGCAATCACGCCGCCGATGAGTCCAAAGCCGACAAACCAATACGAGGACGGAAAATACACATCACCGACGATCCCTGACCCCATTGCCCCGAATCCAAACGCCGCCCAATTGGTGACCCCTGCCCCCGATGCAGTTGCTTCGTTGACCACAGCAGCGTGCTCGCTTTTCAGCTGCGCTTGATTTTGGGCGTCGATCTGTGCCCGTTCGGCGATCAGTGCCCGTTTCACGATCTGTGCCCTTGTGGCGTTCTGTTCCTGTTCCCGTTCGGCGATCACCTTTTCAGCGTGCGTTTCGAATGAGATCCCTGTCATTATAGCCATGGTCCAGCCGACGAATGGCGCCGGAAACGCATAGATAAGCCAGAATTCAAAATGTTTATCCAAGTCAACGAAGGATCCATACAGCCATTTCGAAAGAAGGAGACCTGGTACCGTTGCCCCAATTGCAAACGCAACTACCTTGCTGATTCTTGCATGTGGCGAAATTGCTCGTTGTACGGCCTTCGCTCGTGCTTGTCTTCTGCGCTCACTTGCTGCACCTCCAGGTTCACAAGGAGTGCCTCCAACCCAAACCAGCTTACTGCGGCAATGCATGCAGAGTCGGCTCATAGTCTGGAGACAGGGCCTACGCGCCATAAGACGTTTAAAAACTATGAGTTAGGGTTGCGCAATTGAATCGGAGTCATCATCACACGTTCTGGATTCGTTTTTTCCGGAGGTGTGATGAAGAAGACACAATGGGATGGTGTGGTGCTGGGCGGAT
>QWQF01000244.1 GCA_003669125.1 Planctomycetota bacterium | reverse complement strand
CTCGATCATCGTTCGCTGAGCCAGCAGCGCGCGGCGTTTGCCGCCGAACAGCGGATCGTCGATGTCTTCCGGTAGTTGCAGAACTTTGCGGCCGTGCAGGATGTAATAGACGTGCTCGACCATCGCGATCGGGAAGCGCGGGTCTTTGACCGCTCGTTCGGCCAGCCATTGAGGTGCTCGCCAACGATCGCTGGCGGGCATGTCTTCCCCTTCGAAGCCAGCTTGAAACATGTCCTAATACCAGCCGGTTTTTCGAGGCCCGATGGCTCCCTCGAAGTTGAAGTCCTGAAACACGCCGGCCACGGGATCGATCGTCTTGTGGCAGACGACGCAATCGGATGCCTCCATTGTCGGCACTTTGTATTTCGCGGCGACGGCCGAGGCATCGGTGACTCGCGGAGCCTGCTGCATGCCGTCGATGCCCAGAAAGTGCTGGTAGAACATTCTGGCTCGCAGCCGGTTCCGATTTGTCTCGGTCGAGAAATATCGCCGCAGGTAATGAAACATGCTGAGGAATCCCGCGTGCGGATACAGACCGGTCGCGGATTCCTGAGTCTTCCCGTCGCGGCCTTTCAGTGCCTTGAGCTTCGCGGGGATGTACTCGAACGAATCGTCGGCGTTTTTGAACTCGGCCTTGATCTCCTCGAAGATGCCGTAACCACGAGCCGTGTACGGCGTGACCATGATGTAATCGGCCGTCGCCAATTCGGAAAACGGTCGCTCGTTCCGGACGATGTGCGCGATCAACTCCAGCGGTTCGCGGAGCAGTGCGTCGCGGTAAACGTCCGCGAGTTTCCAGCGAGCTCGCTGCCGCTCTTTTTCTTCGACGTGATCGAGATTGTGATTCTGATACCACAGTCGAGTTTTCTCGAAGTGGTCGTAGGACAACAGCGTCTCCGCGTTGTCCTCGATGCCGACCGTCAGAAAGAGGTCGTTGAAGCCTTCCTTCAGGCGGACGTAGAAAGCGTCCTCTTGCATGATGCGGTCGAGGATCGAATCCATCACGGGATCGGCTCCAGCGATGTAACCCGACGCGTCAGCGAGGGCGGGCGCATCGGATCGCTCTGAATTCGCAGTCGTCTGAAGCGATCGCCCACGCTGACGCTTCGGGTTATTTTCGACTGCCGCTCGTTCTTCAGGCGTCGGCAGTCGCCCAGCGAGTGACAGTGTCACTCGTCGCAGTAACCGTTGCGGTGAGATTTTCGCAATCCCTTCAAAGAACGGTGGAGCGTTGTCATCGCTTTTTGGCTCAGCCGGCGGCGGCTCTTTGCTCGGCGGGTTCAGCCGTCGCACGAAGCCTTCCAGAATCCGATAGCCCGACGAGTCGGGTTTCAAAACGGCACCGCCGCCGTGATCGAGACCGCCGCTCGCCTTCAGCAGCAGTTGCGATTGATCCCCTTCCGTCGCCTTGGCCATCGATTGAAAGGCTTCGCAATTCTGCTGAATCCATTTCAAATCGTGAGCGTGATCCGGCGTGCGAGGCGACAACACGAACTCACTGTCGGCCGCCTCCCCTTTTGGATTGTGACAGCGGAAACAAGTCCGCTCACCCACTTTGGCCCAGACTTCGTCGTCGAAGAACCGATCCTTCAAAGTGCAGGCCGGTGCGGCTTGCGCCATTTCGGCTTGTTGGAATCGAAACGGCGGCTGGCCAGTGAGGCTCTCACTGGTGATCGTGGGGCACCAGTATTTTTCCACGTGCGAAACGATCTGCTCCAGCCCCTCGAAATGGTGGCCGGGATCGCGATGAAACGAATCGGTCAAGTCGCGGCACAGCACGACGTTCTTCTTCAGAGAGACCATCTGCCGAATCCCAAACGGTCGGCCGAGAACGCAGCGATTGGTGTGGACGCCGATGAGGATCACGTTGTCGATGCCGCGACTTAGGAGCAGGTTGTAAACCTCCTGCCCGTTGGCGGTGATCGCGTCCGAGTCGTGAACCTGGATGGCTTCGATCTGCCGCTTCCAAACGATCCGCGAAGGTCCGCAGGGTTCGGCGGTGTCGCAGGAGCAGCCTCCCTTTTCCAACTTTTCGGCCAACGGTCCTTCGCGATCGGGATTGAAGTAGTTCCACTGAAACTTGACCGAAGCCTCTGCGAGCGGCGCATCGAGCGCCCGCCGTCGTTGCGGTGCGTCTTTGTAAAAATCCATGCAGTCACTGGGAGCGTGGATGATGAGCGATCCCTTGTCGCGGGCCGCGCTGAGGGTGCGACTGACATGCGGTGCCATTTCAGCAACGCGGCGCGCGGCGCTCTGACAACTGTGAGTGTCCCACATGTCGATGACGACGACGGCAGTCTTCGCGGGATTCCACGTCTCGCTTTTTTCGACGACCCGGAACTGATCCGGCTGGCCGTCCACTTTGACTCGTTGCTGCGTCCTGATGCTCAGACCCACCGGCCGGTCTTCAGCCCGGACGAGTTCATTGCTGTCGCTCCAGGAGAGGACTCCAAGCCATGTCAGGCCGAGCAGAAACGAAACGGCGACGAACGGAAGTTGACGACGAAAGATCGCTTCGCGGATCGAGAAGACCATTCGATATCTTCTGAGCAGTGCGGCCGTCTGGGGGCTTCACATCATCCGCGATTGCAGCGCGAACGCAACCAGTTGTCACGGCCGAGACGTTCGCGAATTCTGTCAGGGGCCAGTCTTTGGGATTTCGACGATGGCGTCAAACAGTTCGCCGCAACGGTGGCCGTCGCGGGTGATGTCGAAGGCGATGAGTTGCACGCCGGGGCGGGTGTCGGGAGCGGCGCGCACTCGGATGCGAGATTGCTGGCGAGACTCGGCGGGGAGGCGGAGTTCGATGGTTGCTGGTTCGATGACGAGGCCGGGTGGAGCGTGAATTTCGATTCTCTGGGTTTGCTCGCGCTTCAGGAAATTGCGGACATGCAGCGTCAGTTCAATGGACTCGCCGGCGCGGACCGTCGAGCGATACGGTTGAGCGCGGACCCAGAACGGATCGAAGCCGTAGCGATAGTCCTCTTCGCGGATCAAGTCGCGGAAAGCGTCTCGCATGTCGTACGACCAGCGGCGGTAG
This sequence comes from Planctomycetota bacterium, assembly GCA_003669125.1. Lineage (GTDB taxonomy): Bacteria > Planctomycetota > Planctomycetia > Planctomycetales > Planctomycetaceae > SXKJ01. Next base: position 7,234 of record QWQF01000244.1, on the reverse strand, counting down.
CGCTCGATGAACGCGGCCGGTTCGGGCATCACATACGAATGCCCACCGAGCAGCAGGTCGGGTTTGATTCGGGCGAGATACTCGGAGCCGACGATGTAACCCTCTTCGAGGATCGCGCTGTTGTGTGCGACCATCGCCTCGTGACCGGTTTGCGCCGGGTCGCTCGGATCGCCGAAGAGGTTGTCGCCGGTGAAGGCGATCCGTTTGCCGTCGATCACGCCCTGCACGCACAGCGCGAACTCGGTTTGGCCGGGCATCCAATCGACGGTCAATTCGAAACCCTCCCAGTTCAGCTTCTCGCCATCTTTGAACAGCCGATTGAACCGCACGCCGTCGATCCCTTTGCCGTAGGACTGAATCGGCGCGGCGTAGTCAAACCATTCGGGGTGCTCGCACACGTTGGACATGCGGTCGAGTGCCCAAAGCTCAGTGCCCCATTTTTCGCGCAGGTGCGGTCCCTGCAAGAAATGATCGCCGTGCATGTGCGTTGGGACCATGGCATCGATCCCCTTCAGGCCGAGATGCTCGCGCATACCGACGATCGCCTGATCGAGCACTTCCGGTTTGATGAGTCCGCAATCAATGGCCAACCCGCGACCGCTGTCGGCGATGATGAGATAGAAGTTTGGGTAGTAATCCGGCCCACGAAATTTGTAGACGTGCGGTGAGACCTGCCAGACATGCGGCACCTTCGTCGGTCGCGACAACCGATCCTGTGCCGCTCCGGAGAAGGTCGAAACCGGATAACCACGAATTAGCAACTTCTCGAAGCGCCGCAGCTTGTCTTGAAACGCGCTCAATTGTTTGGCGGGCCGACGAATCGCCGGGCCGTGTGACGGCAACAGCCACTCCGGATCGTAGCCGGCCACTTGCCCGGCCGAGTTTGCGAGCGCCCACACTCCCGCCGCAAAGCCGTAGTCCCATTCCGAATCAAACCAGGTGTGCAGCTTCGCTCCTTCGAGCATCACGTCGCCGCTGAAGGCCAGCCAACCGGACTTCGTGCGCAGCAGATACGACATCGCACCGGGACTGCTCCCTTTCGTGTCGATGCACCAAAACTCGTGGCCGCGCCATTGGAACGTGTCCATCTTCTCGAACGCCCGGTCGATCGCGATCGGTCGGATCGGCGGACGCACGAAGCTCGCGCCGTGAATTGTGAAGGGATCCTGCAAGCGGACCTGCATCTTGCGGAAGTCGGTCGGCTTCTCGAACAACGCCCGCTCGGCGGCCGGAGCCCCGATCTTCGTCTCCGAACCCGCCAAGCGCGGCGCACCCTGACACTGCTCGCGATGATGATGCGTGAACAACACCCACTCGACGCGCTTCACGCCGATCTTCGGCAACTGCTCGAGCACGCTGCCGTCTCCCAAATCGATCAACAGCGCCGCATCGCCGTCGCGCAACACCCACACATTGCAGGTGTCGGTCCACAGGAAGACGTTCGGATGAGCGACCGAGTCCGGCTGCGAAAACTCGGCAGCGACCGCTTGGCGAGTTGTCCACGTGGCGAGAGTCAGCACGACGACGGTCACCAGTCGGAAGTGATTCATGAGATTCTTTCGCATGGCGAGTTTTCGGAGGAATTGGTTCGTGCGACTTTCGACAAGCGACAGAAAGCAGTGTCCCCGATAGTAACCGGAACACCCCGTGTGCCTGCTACGATTCGTCACTTGCCGCAGAGGATACCAATCTCACCATGAGCGTTCCTTCCGAACAACCTGGTTTCGCCACCACACAATGGAGCCTCGTGTTGCGAGCGGCGTTGGAAACTCTGTGCCGGCGGTACTGGTTTCCGTTGTACGCCTTCTCGCGACGACGACGAGTGGCGACGCTGCCGGAGGCTCAAGACCTGACCCCGGATGCCCGTTCCACAACACGGCATAGATCACGCAAAGCGTGAGAAAGAAAACCGGCACCGCCGCCGTCTCGGAACCGGCGCGACCGAATCAACTCAGCCGACGCTGCCGCTCGACGTACTGAGTCGTCCAATCACTCAATCGGTCCAACAGTTTTTGAGGATCACGAGCCATACCAATCAGGCCTTCGTAGCCACGTTCTGGCGAACTTGGCTACGGTTTTCTCGGCGCGGCTCACAGCCCGTCGTCGTCGCCGCCGAGCAGGATCGTGACGCCGGCGAAGACCGAGAAGCGGGGCGTCGCGAACGCGAACACTTCCTCGTACTTTTCGTCGAAGACGTTGTCGATGCGGCCGAAGAGACGAACCGATTTGTTCCAATCAAAGTAGCCTTGGACGTTGGCGACTGTGTAGCGCTCCAACTCTCGTGTTCCGAACGTGAACGGGTCGAAGTCGTCGCGATGGCCGACCCTGCGGAGGTTGAAGTTCAAGTTGGCTCGGCGGTCGAGGAAGTATTGATCGATGCCGATGCCGAACTTGTTGGCCGGGCGTCGCAGCAGACGCGTGCCAGTGTCCTGGTTCGTCGCGTCGGTGTACGTGTAAGCGGCCGACAGAGACGTGTTGTCGAACGCTTGCCATTGACCCGTGACTTCGACGCCGGTCGCCAGTGCGCTGGCGATGTTCAGATTCGCGAAGGTCGGTGGCGGGCCGAACGTGATCAGGTCCGTGAAGTCGTTGCGAAAGTACGTCGCGTCGATGACCAAGCGGCGGTTGGCGTCGAAGGCTTGCTCGACGCCGATGTCCCAGCCTTTGCTGTGTTCGGGCTTGAGATCCGGGTTGCCACTGAATCCGAACAGCTCAGGGATTGCGGGCGCTCGGAAGCCGGTGCCGTACGAACTGTGAAACGCGGTGTTCGTTTCGAGCACCTGATAGCGCGACGTGACTCGAAACGTGTCGGCCGCACCGGCCAGGCTGTAGTCGTCGTGCCGATAGCCGGCCGTCGTGAACCAGCGGTCCCACAAGGCGATCTGATCCTGCACGAACACACTGCGAGCGTCCTGCTGAGCAAACCGAGTCGGGCCGAAGTCGGTCGTCGTCCGCTCATCGAGGTATTCCAGGCCGAGCGTCGCCGTGTTGCGCAGGGTCTCGGACTCGAACGTCTTCCAGTTGGCTTGGTAATCGAGCTTCCGCGTTTCGCCGTCGAAGAAGAACGGCACGGACGGACTGCCGGCGTCAAAGAAGAACGTGGCGTCGCGGTTGTAATTGACGAAGTTGAAGCCCACCTTTTGCTCGAGCGCTCCGTCGAACAGCAACGAGCGAAGCTGCGTGCGAACCACGTTGCTTTCCAGGTTGTTGAAGTTGCGGCTGTCAAGCGGCGAGAAGAACGTGCCCGGGTCAAAGGCGTCGTCGATCTCGGCACGCGCCTTTTGATAGCGGTAGACGACGTCGAGATCGAAGTTCTCGTTGACGATGTATCCGGCTCGCAGGCCGAGGTTGCCGTTGCGGAAGCTGTCGTCTTCCCGATTGCCGAAGCGTTTGCTGGCGGCGGAGAAGCCGTCGGTGTTCAAGAACGAGCCGTTGACTGAATAGTAGTAGCGGTCATTGCCGCCGCTAACGCCGGCGCTTTCTTGCCACGTTCCAAACGTCCCGCCCAGCGAACTGAACCGAAACTGCGCAGGCCCTTGTCCGCGTTTGGTCACGATATTGACCACGCCGCCGATCGCGTCCGAGCCGTACAGCGTGCTTTGTGCTCCGCGCAGGATTTCGATGCGTTCGACGTTGTCGAGCGAGAAGCCGCCGAAGTCGAAGGCACGCTTCGGCGACGACGGATCGTTGAGCGGAATGCCATCAAGCAAGACTTTCGTATGCTCGGCATTGGCTCCACGAATGAACCCGGTCGTCACCGAACCGGGGCCGCCCGTCTGCGCGAAATCAATTCCCGGAACACCCGCGCTACGCAGCACCCCCAGGAGCGTCGTCTGGCCGCTCTTGCGAATTTGCTCTTCGGTGATGACCGAGATCGCGCTGCCGACTTGCGAGGTCAGAGTTTCCGTTCGAGTCGCCGTCACGGAGGCGTCGTCCGGCAGCGGTTCACGCGGGAATGGACCGGGCGAGGGCTTCGCGAGGACTCGCGTTTCGGGCAGTGACGGCAGTTCGTCCGCTGCGTTTTGAGACTGAGCGGGAGGTTGCGCCGAGCCAGTCTCTTGAGCGGCCAGCCGAGCCGCACCGACGAAGGCTCCGGCAAAGATCGGTAGAGTGAAGATCGGCACGGTGAAGCTCACCGCGCGCAGCAGTTTGCGAGCGTCCATGTTTCATCCCTTTCCACGAGGATTCGAAGACGTGACGCCGGCGGTTCAGATATCCTGGCTTGGGTTCGTCCAAACGCCGCGCCTTCCCAGCGGTCGGCGGAGCAAAACGCACTTCCCTCGCGATTCGAGTCGAGCCTCCTGCTCGTGCGTGTTGCTCCACCGGCCAACCAGTGGCGTGTGCGGCGTTTGTCCCCCTTCACAGTTGCGGGACAGCGGGAGATTCACACTCCCTTCCCTGAAATCGCCGGCCCATCAAGTTGTCAGTCGACGAGGTTGCTCGCCGCCTGAGAAGAGAAATCGGTCGTGCGGCCTGTCCCGAATCACCCGATTCGCGCTGAGATTCCGCGTACTCCGAATCTGCCGACCGCTCCGGCTCGACAATCGTTGCGACCGGCACAGCTTACTCGGCTTCGATTTGAAAGCTGACCGAAGTTTTCACGTCCATCGCGACTGGTCGGCCGAGCCGGCGAGCCGGCTCGAAACGCCATTGTTTTACCGTCGCGACAGCCGATTCATCCAAGCTCGGCACGCCGCTGGAAGCCAGAATCTTGAGCGACTCGACGCGGCCATCGGCGGCGATCCGCAGTCGCAGAGTCACCTTCCCTTGCAGGCCCGCCGCGCGCGCCTCCTCGGGATACGGCGGAGCCACGTTCGTCGCGACCGATTGCGGAAGTTGATTGTCGTCCGCTCCCTGCGATGCCGCCGACGCGGTGGCTGCGGCGGAGTCTTCGTCCGCGTTGCCCCGACTCGCGGACGAGCCGTTCTCGGACGGGGAATTCGTCTCGACGGTCAGCGGCTTGAACGGTCGCAACAACTCCGCATCGCGGATGGATCCGGGATCAACGCGGACGATGAGGGGCTGTTCTTCGGAGACCGGCGACGTGAGCGGGAGGTGGCTCCGTTCGCGGACAAGGACTGAGACGTGTTGTTCGATTTCCGTGCGTGTGGATGTCTCCGCGGAGTTCCGCAGGGCTTCCACGACGGTGCGTGAATCGGAGGGTATCGGGTCCACGACCGGGAGGTCCGGCGCATCAAGAACTTCCAAGTACAACGGCGGCGTCCGGTCGTACCGCTCGGCCAACAGTCCGCCCGCGCGAGAATCCAGCGGCGGAGCCGATGCGATGGAATTGTGCCCGTGCGTCACCGGCCAAGCTTGCGGCCCAGACTCACTCGCCGCGACGAAACAGAACACCGCCGCTCCGTGAATCGCGACACTGCCCGACCAGCCCAGCAGCCACTCGCGCAACAACCGCGCGGCTACGCGAGGGCAGGCTTCGGAAGCTCCAAAAATCGAAAACAAGTGGTGCACGCGATGTCGAATGTCACGGATGGGAAACCAAACGGAGGCGGATAGTATCCAGCATCTCGCGGTCACGCCAACGCCTTCGGCATTGTCGGACAGAGTTCACTTCTCCGAGTACACCGCCGCCGGAGCCAGCAGTCCGCCGGTACCGAGTTCATTCACGATCTCGCGCGTGCAGAACAGCGAGATCGAGTTTTCAGCATCGGGCTTCGCCGCCGCTGAAATGTCAAACGAGAACGGCTGACAGTGGCCGCTGACGGAGTCGGCTTTCTCGCCCTTGTCGTTGATGTGCGGAACGTGCTGGCCGTTGACGAAGACTTTCACTCGACCATCGGTTGCGCCGATCCAGAGGAATGTCTTCTTGCCGGCGATGAGCGGCGGCAGCTTGACCTTCATCCGATACCACGCGCTCCCCATGTAGTTGTGCAGGCCGAGCGACGACCACGTATCGACCACGCAGTCGGTCGTCTTCCAGGCGGAGTCATCGAAGTCCGGTTTCGACCAGCCGGCGGCCTCGCCGGTTTTGTCTTTGTCGGTTTGGAAACGCCACTGTTTCAGCGGGGCGGCGATGACGTTGAACTGCTTCGCCACCCGTGCTGCGTCGTTGTGTGTCGCGCCGTAGAAGGCATCGAAGTAGATCACGTTGATCGTCTTGTCGCCCGTCCAGTACATCTTGCCGAAGGCGAACTGCGGTTCGTATTGCTTGCCGAGTTCGATCATCCGGTCGCGATACGCGGTGACTTGTTCCGCCAATGTGGACCAGCGGCCGTCGGCCAGATCACGGCGTTGTTGCATGAGCATCTCGAACGCGGCGAGCGAATCGTCGGCGAGTTTGACCCGCGCGGTTTCGGCATCGGTCGTGCAGGCGGCCCGGCCGGCGTTCATCAAGCGGCGAGCTTCCGTCAGCTTTTCGACATTCCAGCGACGGAGATGACCGAAACCGCAGCCGGCGTACTCCGGGACTTTGACCCAAGTGTCGTCAATTTGCCGCCAGTAGGCCGACATCGCCGCTCCCGCGTGGCCGTACAGCCGCGAGTTGATTTCATCGACGATCGCTTCCGGCTTCTGCGACGGATCCCACGCCATGCGCAGGCCCAGCCAATGAGCGTGCAGCGACGTGTCGAAGTTCGTCAGCGTCTCCGGTTGCCAATAGCGGCAGGCTCCGCGCTGATAAATGAACGGGATGTCGTGGCCCCACTTCGTCAGCATGGGATTCGGCGACGAGACCTCGGCCAGATAGAAGCCGTAGAAGTAATAGCTCGTCGCCGGCACGACCTTGCCCCAGCCTTCGATGAGCTGCTGGAACGACTTGTTGTTCGGTTCCCCCGGATCGTTCAGCGGGTGAGCTCGCGTGAACGTGATTGGTGCGATCTGCGGGACAATGGCAGGATGCGGTTTTTCGCGAACCGGCGGCCGCGTGTAATCGACATACGCCAGCATTCCGAACTTCACGTCCGGGTACTTCGGAGCGATCGCCGCTGCGATCCGATTGCACAGCACCATCAACCGATCCGCCTTCGCGACCGTTTGCAGCGACGGATCGAAATCCCCGGCATCGAACTTCGTGTCGTCCGACTCATCCCACGTCGCGCCGTCGTCGGGTGACAGCGACAGCGTTTTCGTCTCCGGTTCCTTCGCGAGTTTGTCGAGCAGCGTCTTCGTGATCGCCTCGGCCACCAGCGGGTGAGTCCACTTGACATAATGATCGTGTGGCTTGCCTCCGATGATCGCCTTGATTTCGGGATGTTGCGTGCGGAGTTCCTTGGGT
>QWQF01000152.1 GCA_003669125.1 Planctomycetota bacterium | reverse complement strand
CCGAGTCCGCCTCACACCACTGGCGAACTCTCGACGCCGCAAAGCATCTCATCGAAGTCGCCAAAGACACCAAGTTCCAAGACGGCATCATCCTCCCCAAAGTCGCCGCCTGACTCACGACCTCATCCACAACATTTGACAATACCTCCCAATCAACGGCTTTGGTCAAAATGACTTTTGACCGCGATTTCATGGACCTCCTAAAATCGGCCTGTGTTTGTTCGGTGCCACTGGCTGATTCCAGCAAGGCGCGAGGCGAAAATCCAACGGTCCCGCCGGATGGCCTCGGTGCCGAATGACGTTCTCTTGGTTGATGGTTGAATCCAGCGACCAGAGCGTGCAGCCCGACAGGACTACGTGCCCTCAAGTTGCTGGGTGAGGAGGCCAAATGGCTCCGTTGCTCAATGGGGAAGTCTTGCGTCGCCTGTTCGCGGGCGCGGTCGAACAAACCTTCGAGGCGGAACTCGGGATCGCCGATCCACCGTTGATCGAGTACCTCGTCGGGATGCTGCTGAGGTTTTTGAGGCAAGAGGCGATTTTCCGTGTGCGAGACACCGCCGGCCATCGACTGACTCAGGTCGTGGACATGGTCCAAGAGGCGGAGCACCGAGTCGCTCGGTCGCGCCGCGAGATTTACCGTCACATCGGCGACTTCACACTCTTTTACAGCGGAGTGTTTCCTGAGCATCTGCCGAAGCTGCAAGCTCCCGACTGCAGAGATTTCCTGGTGAATTATTGTCAGCAAGGCAAGCGGTCGTACCTCATTGCGGCCAGCTATGCCGAGGACGACGAGTCGCGCGAGCAGGCCCCGATCCTGCGGCACCTGAGCGAAGAATTCGAACTTTGCTCTGAGGGACTCAAACGCATCCGTCGCGAGATTGACCGACTGCCGAAGTTCGCGCAACAAACAGCGGAATGGAACTGAGCCAGATTTGTCGCCGATCCGTCGTTTTTTGGCTGAGAAGCAAGATTCTCTGGTTTGGGAAGATTGCCTCGTTTTCGCTTGAGGCACTGCAGGGCGGTCGCTTGTCGAACCATCGCTGCTGATCAATTTGTGAGGCAAGATCAGCATGTCGTCGGCGGGATCAAATTGGTCGCACGCAATGTAACGCTGGTCAACCGAGAGCTTCAGCCGTGTTCGCCAAGAGTCGATCAGTCTTGTCTCCAGTTGACGAACCGCACCGCTCGCCGAAGAATGACCGCAGCTCATGAGTGCTGTGAGCGAGTTGCCAGTTCCGGGAAATTAGTTGCACCGAGATTTTTTTGCTGGATACGGGAGAGACCCTTGATAGGATGTCGCCTTCGTTTGCGGTTGGTACGGGCGAAACGACAATTGCTTTGCTCGAACTGCCCGAAAGAACGGAAGTCGAACACTCACGCCGGCAGCTTTGCCGACAAGAGGGTTGGATTGGATTGGTTCTCAAGTTGAAAGAAAGGAATCTATCAAAGAGAGCCCGGTTGTCGGAATTTGCTTGGGGATTTCCCGAAGAATGTACGGGTCTTGGTGTGAACGAATCGAATCTTACAGATTCGATTTTCTCTGCAGAGGTCGGAGCCGCGAGCGAACAACGCAAGTGGACAACGCGGCCTGCATCAAGTCCGGGCTTGGGCTAATAGTCCGAGCCGCGTGAGATCGGGTGAGTTCCAAGTCGCTCAGCAACGGTCGTTGTCAGGCTCGATCACGACGAACGATTGCGAAAACCTCCCTGACTCGGGATGGCGACTTTCCGAAACATTGATACCGAGTATTCGTCTTCAGTTGATTGTTGATCGAACTTTGATTGTGCTGGTTGCGGGAATTTAGTCGTTTACTCATGGGAGCCGTGCTCCCCATAAAAAGACACCGAGATTTTGGAACTTGAGTTGATCGTGGACCGCAAAGGACGTGCGCTCATTTCGATTTCAACCCAAAGGAGTTTGCCGTGCATCGCTTGTGTGACAAGTTCAACGCTCTGATCGAAGAAGCCAAAAAGAATCATGGCTTGATGACATTTCAGATGGTCGATCGTTACCTCCCCGATGAGGGGGGTGACCCGAAAATGGTCGATGACCTGCTGATTTGGCTTGACGAAAACACCGTGGATTTGATCCACGATGTGGATACTCCCATTGATGATCCCGACTATGTGCCTGAGAAGGAGCATCCGATCGAGGCTGTCCCGCCGCCAAAGCTGACGGCGCAGGAAGAGCGAGCACTGCTCTCGCGCGATCCCATTCGCATGTATCTCAGCCAGATGGGAAACATTCCGCTGCTGACTCGCCGCATGGAGATTTATCTCGCGAAACAAATCGAGATCACTCGCAAGCGATTCCGCCGCGGCATCATGGAATCGGATTTCGCGCTGGAGATGGGCATCGAAACGCTCGAGAAGGTCAACTCCAAGGAATTGCCGTTCGAGCGTACCCTGCGCACCTCGGAAACCGAGAATACGCGCAAGGAACAAATCGAAGGCCGCATGCCCAAGAATCTACCCCTGCTCAAAAAGCTGTTTGAGCAGCACAGGGCCGACCAACTCATCACCATTGATCCAGAAGCGTCAGCCGCCGACAAGAAGGCCGCCAAGCACCGTCGCGTCGTGCGCCGTCGTAAGATGTGTACGCTGATCGAAGAACTTTCGATCCGCACGCAGCGTTTGCAGCCTGTGATGAAGCGCATGCACCAGATTGCCGAACGCATGGAACAGCTCGTCAAGATGATCGAGGAGGCCAAGAGTCCGCGTGCTCATCATCGTCACAACTACGGCAAGAATCTGATGGATGGCCGCACGGTCGTCACCAAAGACGCCTCGGTCTTGCAGAAGGAATTAGACGATCTCGTCGCAATGGTTCGTGAGCCGGCGCAAGAGTTCATTCAACGGTCAAAGACGATCAAACGTCGCTTTGCCCAGTGGACTGAAGCCAAGCAAAAGCTGTCGGGCGGTAACTTGCGACTCGTGGTTTCGATTGCAAAAAAATACCGCAACCGAGGGTTGAGCTTCTTGGATCTTATCCAAGAAGGAAACGCCGGTCTGATGCGCGGTGTTGAGAAGTACGAGTACCGTCGTGGCTACAAGTTCTCGACCTACGCGACGTGGTGGATTCGGCAGGCGATCACGCGAGCCGTTGCGGACCACGCCCGCACGATTCGTATTCCGGTTCACATGTTCCAAAGCATCTCGCAACTCAAAGCCAAGAGCGAGCAGATTCGCCAAGAGACCGGCCGCGAACCGAGCATGGATGAATTGGCTCACGCCGTCGGACTCTCGGTCGAGGAAACCGAGCGGATCATGAAAACTTGGAAGCACCCCATCAGCCTCGATACGCCCGTCGGCGAAAGCGAGGACAGCGCGTTCGGGGACTTCCTGGAAGATCAGCATCACGGCAGCCCGGCTGAAGCCGCGATGCATGAGATGCTCAAGGACAAAATTGACGTTGTGCTTCGCAGCCTGACCTATCGCGAGCGAGAAATCATTCGCCTGCGATACGGACTCGGTGACGGCTACAGCTACACGCTGGAGGAAACAGGCCGCATCTTCAAAGTGACTCGCGAACGCATCCGCCAGATCGAATCAAAAGCCTTGAAGAAGTTGCAGCAGTCCAATCGTGCTCAGCACCTCAAGGGCTTTGTGGAGGAACTTTCGCCGAACGAAGCCCCCAAGTCCGAAGAGTTAGTTGGGACCAGCGCATAGCCCAAGGGACGGGTACACTTGCCCGTCCGGGGTTGTATTTGCCTGCGATTTGAAACCGAGTTCCCGTCCGACAAACAAAAAAGGCTCCTCCAAGTGCTTGCTTGGAGGAGCCTTCTTGTTTGGTAGCGTGATGGCTAGGCGTCAGCGTGACGATCGCGTGCCGGACCGTGGTCCGTGCAGTCATCGTTGTGCCACAGCGGCATGCCAGCCGCATAACGGGCGGCGAGCATCAGCACCTTCTCCTCGGAGCCTGGTTTCGCTTTCGTAGGCTCACTGGGTTCGACCCCCATCGCCTCAAAGTCAACGTCTTCGTACTCGTCGCTGCAGTCACCCGACTCACCGACCAGGAAGCCGTCACCATGCAAGCCAGCGTCATCATCGAGGTCCGAATCTGCCTCGAGTGGATAAGACATGTCCAACTCCAATCTCTAACGGGGTTTCAGAGACACAAAACTCGGGATGGTCTCAACACGATGTTGACAACATCCACGTTCAACTCACAGGAAGGTCGTGAAACATTGAGCGACGTCATGAGGCAAAACGACTCAAATCGACGTCCAAACTCACACGAACAATGACAGCAAAAAAAGGCGGGAACTCATGCAGAACGGGGCGAATTGTCCGACGAAAATCCCAGAATGTCAACAACTTTTTTAGAAATCTGAAACGGCAAAAAATAGCGTGATTTGTTGGGGAAAGTCATGTTTACAGCAGTGCCAGATGACGCTCACGCAAAGACTGCTAATCCGGTCTATTGACGCCGTAGCGTTTGAGTTTGCGATCCAGTGTCGATCGTTCGATTCCCAGAATCGCCGCTGTCTGCGACTTGTTCCAATTAGTCTTTTCGAGAGTCGCAAGGATGTGTTGTTGTTCAAGCTGATCCAGCGATTTGTCCATCTTCACGGTCTCTCCCAAGGCAGCAGGTGGCTTTCCCTCTGCGACACCTGTGGGCACCACCATTGTCGGCGGCGGCACCGTCGCGGCTGAAATGCGAAGGCCTGACAATTTGATCTCTGATGCGGAAACCATTTCGCGAGTGCTGAGCACGACGGCGCGCTCGACGCAGTTTTGTAGTTCGCGCACGTTGCCAGGCCAGTTGAACTGACACAACAGTTCCAGTGCATCGTCCGTGAATCCGCGCAACGGCCGGCCAGTCTTTTTTGCGAAGCGATGCAGAAAATAGTTTGCCAAGACCGGGATATCCGAGGAATGTTCACGGAGCGGAAGCGGCGTGACCTCCACCACGAACAGCCGAAAGTAGAGATCTTTGCGAAACAATTTCTCATGGATCGCGAGTTCGAGATCGCGGTTCGTGGCGGCCACAACGCGGACGTCGACATTGATCGCCTCGTGTCCGCCGACACGCTCAAAGGGATGTCCTTCGAGGACTCGCAGAAACTTGGCCTGAATCGACAGGCTCATCTCGCCGACCTCGTCCAGGAACAGCGTGCCACGGTGCGCTTGCTCGAACTTCCCTGGCTTACGGCCGGTTGCTCCGGTGAACGAACCTTTTTCGTGGCCGAACAGTTCGCTTTCCAGCAGCGTTTCGCTCAACGCCGCGCAATTCAGGCACACGAACGGGCCGTTGCGACGATCGCTTTCAAAGTGGACCGCGCGAGCGACCAGTTCTTTGCCGACACCACTTTCTCCGCGGATCAGTACGGTTGCGTCGGTCGGAGCGATCCTGCGGATCTGCTGTTTGAGTTGTTGCATCTCCGGGCTGTTGCCAACTAATTCCGTGTCGATCGCCAATTGATTGCGCAGCGACTCGTTCTCGTTTCGTGTGCGTGCCAAACCCTCGGCGAGCGATTGCTTCTCACGCACGTTCTCGAACGCGAGGGCCATTTGATCGGCGACGGCCAGCGTGAATTCGAGATGCTCTGGTTCCAGCGACTCATCGCTGAGCGTCGAATACAAGTGGATCAGGCCGTAAATGAGATTGCCGTTGCGGATCGGGGCACAGATCACGCTCCGGGCCTGAATTTCGTCGAGGCTGTCGCGATCGGAGAGTTTGCTGTCATCGGCAACATTTTTGGCGAGAACCGCCTCGCGATCTTCCAGCACCATGCGCGACAGTGCTTTCGAGATGGTCTGATACGATCGATCCCCTTGAGATTTGTACGCCGCCACGCGGAGCTGGTTTGGTCGCGCTCCGGCGGACATCGGTTTCGCAAGCATTAGCACGGCACCGATGTCGGCACCGATCGCGGTGAGCAATCCGTCAAGAACGACGTCGGCTAATTGCTTTTCGTCCTTCGCCGATCCCATCTCGACGGCCAACTTCCAAAGCTGAGCTAGGTCTTGGCTGAAGCGATCGGTGCTGGCGTGCTCGGCAGTGCTCGACGGGGAGTAACGCGTTTGCTTCCGGCGCGAGATGATTTCTGGTTCGCTGAATTTTCCATCCTTCTCAGGGACCGGAATCGCATCCTGTGTTTGAGTCGGAGATTCGATCTCGGAATCTTCGTCGTCAGTCGTCTGAGTATTTTTGGCCAGCTCGTGGGTGAACACGATGTTGCACGTTCCAAGCTGAATCGTCTGTCCTTCTTCCAGCTCCCAATCGCCGGAGAGGCGGTGTCCGTCGACCGTCGTGCCGTTGCGACTCCCAAGGTCGCGGAGGATCCACATCGGCCCGGCTTGGAAAATCTCGCAGTGATTGCGGCTGCTCATTTCGCTGCGAATCACGATGCGATTCGTCGGTGCGCGGCCGATGGTCATGACTTGGCCGGGAGTCAGGCGGAACACGTCTTTCCATTTATCGCCGTCGCGCACGACCAAATAGGCCGTCCTGGCAGGGCGGTCGGAGAACGAAACGGACGATTCAGATTGGCGCGGCATGACGGTGCTTGCAAAAGCGAAGAGAGGTCGAGGCTGAGATTAAGCCGACCCTGCGGGTTATTCAACACGCCACGTCTGCCGTTGGAGGCGGCTGGCCGTCAAGAGTTATCGACGCCGAAGCCGAATGGTTCCGGCTCGGCGGCGGTTGTCGCATTGAGAACGGATGCGGCGTCGGCCCCTAGAAACTGTGTGTTCTCTGGCTCGGCAACTGGAGAATCGGTGGCGATCGAGGCAGGTTGAGCTTCGGCCGCGTCTTCGCCGAGCAGTTCCTCCAGCGCGTGCTGCGCGGCAGTTTGTTCCGCTTCCTTCTTGTTGGATCCCCACGCGGCGGGAAAGACTCGGCCGGCGACGACCGCGCTGATGTGGAACACTTTTGAATGATCCGGACCGCGCTCGTCGAGCACTCGATAGTTCGGTGTTGAACCGAGTTTCTTCTGAGCGATGTGCTGCAAGAGGCTCTTGAAGTTCTGCATGTGCAGCGTTGCGGCGGAGCTTTCGATTTCGGGATCGAGCAGCGGCATCAGAAATGTCCGAGCGGCTTCGAGACCACCGTCGAGATAAATTCCGGCGATCAGTCCCTCAAACGTCCCGGCCAGGATCGACGAGGGAATGTGGCCGTCGTGATCGAGTCCCTTACCGACGAGGACAAACTCCTCCAAGTGAACTCGGCTGGCCATCATCGCGCAGGTTGCGCGGCTGACGACGATCGACTTGATGCGTGTCAGTTCCCCTTCGGCCGCCTCGGGGAAGCGGTGATAGAGAGCCTCGCAAACGACCAACCCCAAGACGGCATCGCCAAAGAATTCCAGTCGCTCATTCGAGTGCAGTCGTGTGCGAGCCGACGAGGCGTGAGTCAAGCACATCGCCAGCAGTTCGATGTCGTGGAAGCGGTAGCTCAGCGCCGCTTGGCACTTGTCGAGCAATACTTCCAGTTCGGTGAAATTATTGACTTCCGGCATGTCTTGAGGTTTCCCAGCCTTGGCGAATTGGCCGAGCGGCAGGCTACGACTGCAAAAAATGCCTGTCAACGAGCGGCATCTTGGCGAGTGGCGGATTGCCGCCGTATCATCCTTTATCCAACGGTTGTGCGAGCGACCGCGTATTTTCCGCCATCCACCGGCGGCGCCGACGCGAGTCGGATCGACCGGGAGGCGATTGAACAACATTGCCCGTGCATTGACGGCCGCCTGTGGGAAACCTGAGCAGGCGGACAGGGCTCAGAACACGGCATCAGATTTTCAGAAAGGAAAGGTGTGCGATGCGACGAGTCAGCCAAAGCGCGGGATGGATTCTGGGGATCATCGGGATCACCTGTTTGACGATCAGTCTTTTGGATGTTCTGCCTCGGCGCGTGGTCACCGCTGCGCCGACGGCGGCCGACGCGCGACAGTTGTCGGCAATCTTCCGCGAGATCTCGCATCAAGCGTTGCCGAGCATCGTGGCGATCGAAACACGCGGCAAAGCTGCGGCGATGAGCGGCCTCGATCCCGATGACGAAGACAATCCGCTCAACGATCTCTTCCGACAGAACCCGCAGTTTCGCGAGTTCTTCCGCGAACGGCCGAAGCAAAAGGACTCTCCGCGATCGCGCGGCATGGGATCGGGATTCGTCATCGACGAAGCGGGCGTCATCCTGACCAACAGCCATGTGGTGCGCGGCGCGGACGAGGTCAAAGTCCGCACGCATGACGGACACGATTACGTCGTTTCCGAAATCAAGATGGACGAGAACTCGGACATCGCCGTCCTGCGGATTAAGGACGCGAAAGGCTTGAAAGCCCTTCGTTTCGGAGACAGTGACACCGCTGAGATCGGCGATTGGGTGCTCGCCGTTGGCAATCCGTATGACGTCGGCATGACGGTTACCGCTGGGATCATCAGCGCGAAGAGCCGTGGCTTGAACATCGCTCGTCGAGAGGATTTCCTGCAAACGGACGCCGCGATCAATCCCGGCAACAGCGGCGGCCCGTTGCTGAACCTCAACGGCGAAGTCATCGGTATCAACACCGCCATCAGCAGTCGCAGCGGCGGCTCCGAAGGGATCGGTTTCGCGATCCCGGTCAACATGGTCAAGTGGATCAGCCAGCAACTGGTGACTCACGGCAAAGTCCGTCGGGCGTATCTTGGCATCGGAATCAAACCGCTGACTTCGGACCTTGCGAAATCGTTCCACTTGGAAGGGGTTGAAGGCGCAGCGATTGTGAAAGTGACCAAGGACTCCCCGGCCGCTGCCGCGAAGTTGCAGGAGGAGGACGTGATTCTGGAACTCAACGGCCAAAAAGTTTCCACGACGCAATCATTGCAACTGATTGTCGAACGATTGGAAATCGGCAAGGCCTGCAAGGCGTTGATCGTTCGCGACGGCAAACGCATGGAAGTTCCGATCACGGTCAAGGAGATGCCAGAAGGTTTCTTGGCCGGGTCCGATCGACCAAATCTCAACGGTCGAAGTGGTCGTGGTCAGAAACAGCAGCCCAAGGAAGAGTCCTTCAATCAACTTGGACTGCAAGTGAAGGAACTGACTCCGGAAATCGCGAAGGAACTGGGCTTTGACGATCCTCCGTCCGGCGTTGTCGTGACACGCGTCGATCCGAACAGCCACGCGTTTGAAGCGGGAATTCCCGTGGGTGCCGTCATCGAAAAAGTCGACGGCAAACGAGTCGGCTCTCTCAAGGAATTCGATGACGCTCTGAAGGCTGCGTCACTCAAGGACGGAATCCGACTGCTCATCAGCACGCCCAGCGGCAAGGATTCGGTCATCGTAAAAGGGGACGCGAAATAACGTGGGACGGGTTGCTATCTGGGCGGCCATTTTTGGGGGCGCAAACAACTTCCAGCGTGAATTTCGCAGGCAGTTTCAAAACCTGCTCGGCGACTCACGTCAGCCCCGGAACGGGCTGAGCCTGCTCGACCAACGACATCACTTCGCGAGGCACTCCGCGAGCCAGTCGTAACGCGGCGACGTCGAACAGCGTGTGAATCACCGTGCCGAGCAGGTGCGACGTCGTCAGCGGTTCGCTGAGCGGCACGTCGTTCTTGCGCGCCGCTTGGCCGATGACCTGGCCCATCTTCAGTCCGCCGCCGGCGAAGGCCAGTGTGCTGAGGTTCGACCAGTGATCACGGCCGCCGTTCTTGTTGATCTTCGGAGTGCGGCCGAAGTCCCCTGTGATGATGAGCAAAATCTTGTCGCTCAATCCGCGAGCGGCCACGTCTTCCAAAAACGCCGAGACCGCTTGATCGACCGACCGGCCGAGCATCTCCATGCCGGCGACGATGCCCGGATTGTTGCCGTCGGCGTGCATGTCCCAGCCCGCCGAATGTACCGTCACGAATTGGCAGCCCGACTCGACCAACCGTCGAGCGGTCAGCATGTGTTGGCCGAGCAACGACGAGCGAAATAATTTCTTGCCGACTTGAATACGGCTGGTGTCGTACCGCTCGACCAGACGGCGATTCTCTTTCGACAAATCGAACGCTTCCGCCGCACTTCCCAGGATCACGTCGAACGCCTGCTGCGTGAATCGATCCGCGCTGTCGAGCACCTGCAATTCGTCCGCATCGGACTTCAGTTGGTCGAGCGACGCCAGCAACTCGCGGCGGTTGTCGAGCCGGCCGCGCGGGATGTTGAGCCTCATGTTGCGAACCGCGTCGCTCTTGCCGCTCGGATTGAACGGCCCGAATGCCGCGCCGAGCGAATGTGGTTCGGAACCGTTCTCGACGCGCGTCCGTTCGTTGCGATACTGCGGATCAACTTCGTCCGTGTTGAGCAGCGTGAAGCTCGGCATCCCGGTGTGCGGATGATTCGCCCCCGCCAACCGCGAGCAAACCGAGCCCATGCTGAACCCGGT
>QWQF01000298.1 GCA_003669125.1 Planctomycetota bacterium | reverse complement strand
CAGCCGGATCATCAAAACGTCTCCCCGTGCGCTCGCCGATACGAAGCGTTCCGTCGTGATCTTGAGCGAACCAGTTTTCCACCATGCCGGTCGTTCAGGATACCGACAACGACGGCCTGACCCCGCCAACCACCAGGATTTTCGGCCCATGCTCTGAGCCATTGCCATTCGCAGTCAAGGCTGACTCAGTACGCGGCGATCGCATCGTTTCGGACGCGAACTCTTGTCGAACATCCCGAAAACCGGACGGAACAACGATGCCTTGGTGGGCGCGACTTGCAGGCATTGCCTCCCTGTTGGTGCAGGGCAACGATTCAGAGGTCGAGTTGCCACAAGTGGCCTCAAGGTCGCTCAGGTATCGAGCCCCACGCACGGTACGCGAACTCTCAATGCGGATGGCACCTTCAGCTACACGCACGACGGTTGTCTAACGCGACGACATCTTTTTTGAATCATCGGGCCTGCGAATCCGATGACCCGCGTCACGGTGACCGCCGTCCATCCCGTCAGGTTCAGTCGCTTGCGCTGCAAAGCAGAAAGGACTTCGGCAGCCCAAGAGGGGATTGCGGAAGTCCGCAAACTCGATAACAGAAAGGTTGCGGATATTTGCAAGCGATAAGGTCGCACCTAACTTGGTCACCTCGCGGTTGCGAATGGTATGAATCGGCCATTCTGACGGGCTATTCATTCTGTGGCTTTGGATTTCTTGTTGTACCTCGTTGTCGCCTTTTTGGAGAAGAATCAACATGAGTCATCATTGGACTGGCTGGCTGTCGCGGGTTCTTCGGCAGACGTTTGGAGCACCGCGGAAACTGTCCCGCAATCGGCGACGTGGTATGGCACTGGAGACATTGGAATCCAGGACGCTTCTTGTGGCGACTTTTGTGCCCAGCGAGATCCTGATTCAGTTCAAACCTGGCGTCACGGAGGGAGCCAAAGCGGCGGTGATGGGCGTTGTTTCGGGCACCATGAAGGAGCGAATGCACACTCGGACCATGGTGGCTGCGGGAGCCGGTGAACTCGATGTGGTCAAACTGCCGCCTGGCCTGAACGTGAGTACGGCCATCACCCGGCTCAGAAACAATCCCTCGATCGCAATTGCCGAACCCAATTGGGTGTTCACAACTCAGCAAACCTCGAACGACCCGTATTACACGGCCGCTCCATATCGTCTTTGGGGCATGTACGGTGATGACAGCGTCACTCCCACGAATCAGTTTGGCAGCCAAGCGGATGAAGCTTGGGCCAGTGGCAATGTGGGCAGTACGTCCGTCGTGGTTGGAATCATTGATGAGGGCATCGACTACACGCATCCTGATTTGGCGGCGAACATTTGGACGAATCCTGGCGAAGTCGCCGCCAATGGAGTTGATGACGACGCCAACGGCTACATCGACGACATCCATGGCTGGGATTTCTTCAACAACGACAATTCGATTTTCGATGGCAGTGGCGATGATCACGGCACGCACGTCGCCGGCACGATTGGAGGCGTCGGCGGCAACGGGCAGGGCGTCGCCGGAGTCGCGTGGAACGTGACCATGATCTCGGCGAAGTTTCTTGGTCCGAGTGGCGGTTCCCTCGCAGATGCCGTCGAAGCTCTCGACTATTTGACAAACCTCAAAACGAAATACGGAGTGAATCTCGTCGCCACGAACAACTCTTGGGGCGGCGGCGGTTTTTCGCAGAGTTTGCAAGATGCGATCAATCGCGCCGCGAATGCGGGAATCCTGTTTATCGCGGCCGCCGGGAACGATGGCTCGAACAATGATTCCACGGCCCGCTATCCCTCGAATTACAACAACGTGATCGCGGTTGCGGCGATCGACAGTTCCGGCAATCTGGCGTCGTTCTCCAATTACGGGGCCACGGATGTTGATCTTGGCGCACCGGGCGTCGGCATCTACTCGACACTGCCGGGCGGCACTTATGGCAGCTACAGCGGCACGTCGATGGCCACGCCGCACGTCACTGGCGCGGCGGCTTTGTATGCAGCTGCGCATCCGGGAGCCTCCGCGAACACCATCAGGGCGGCGCTTCTCAGTTCCGCTCAAGCAACGCCCACCGCCTCTCTTGTCGGAAAGACCGTCACGGGCGGCCGGCTCAATGTCAGCGCAGCGCCGGATGTCATACCCCCGCCTTCGCTCTCGATCGGTAATGTTTCCAAGCTAGAAGGAAATAAGGGCCAGACAAATTTCACGTTTACGGTGAGCCTCTCGGCGGCCAGTAGCCAAGCCGTCAACGTCCAGTTCGCCACGGCACATGGCACGGCTTTGGCCGGCAGGATCAATGACTACAGGGCGGCCAGCGGCACGCTCAGCTTTAGTCCTGGGACGACGAGTCGGACGATCACAATCACGATCAATGCCGATAAAACGTCTGAGGCGAATGAAACGTTCTTTATCAACCTCAGTAACCCCACGAATGCCGCATTAGGTGTTGCGAAGGGAACTGGCACGATCGTCAATGACGATGCTCCTTTCGCAAGTCAGGCAGCAACGGGCACAAGCAGTTCACAGAAAAGCGCTGTAGCCAAGGTGGATCCTTCGCCGATCGATGTCGTTTTCTCGTCACTGGCGGACGAAGTTGTGGAGGCCGCCCTCGACTCCGTGCGGTCGAAGCGAAGATAAGCGACCTCATTGGGTCGCTCATGAGTGCTTCCGAGGCACGCCAAGATCGCGGTCGTGACGCGGTCCATTTAGCTTACCCACCCTGAGCATGAGCGAGGGCGGGCGCTCAGCCGACTTGATTTCGGGCGAAGTGTTCTGGAACCTTCGCCCGCGCGGACGCTTCAGGTTCGTGTGCGGTTCTGCCGCGCCGGATCGCTTCCCGTTTCAAGGACACCGACCATGCACTTGCGATTCATTCTGCTGCTGATTGTCTTGTGGCAATCTCCGACATCGGCGGATGATGTCCGTGTCACTGTGCCGCCGGCCGAGTTGAAGGTCGATCCGTTTCACAAGAAGTACATCGATGCCGGCGGCTACCCGATCGTCGCGTCGGAGAAGGTCAACGACTACGCGCTCAAGGAGGCGGCTTATCTGGTCGACTTGATGTTGGCGAAGCGGCCGGACGTGAGGGCGGCGATGATCAAATCCGGCTCGCGACTGTGCATCATCGCGCACAACGAGTTCACGACTGACGTGCCGGAGTTTGCGTGGCTCAAGCCGAAGGACTATTGGGACGCGCGGGCTCGCGGCACCGGTGGGTCGCAGACCGATCCGTATTGCTCGTGCGGCGAGGAGAATTTGCTGGCGTATCCCGGCGATCCGTACTCGACCGAGAACATTCTGATTCACGAGTTCGCGCACAACATTCATCTGCGCGGCATGGTCAATGTCGATCCGACCTTCGACCGCCGGCTGAAAGAAACCTACGACCGAGCGATGACGGCCGAGCTCTGGAAAGGGAAGTACGCAGCGACCAATCATCACGAGTACTTCGCCGAGGGGGTCCAGTCCTGGTTCGACAACAACCGCGAGAACGATCACGACCACAATCATGTCAACACACGCGACGAATTGCTCGAGTACGACCCCGGCCTGGCGGCGTTGTGTCGCGAAGTCTTTGGCGAGACGAAGCTCGTTTACTCGAAGCCGACCACACGGCTGAAGGATCATCTGGCCGGCTACGACCCGACGAAGGCTCCGACGTTCGTCTGGCCGGAGCGATTGAACGAAGCCCGCAAGCAGATTCGCGAGAAGGCGGTGAAGCGCTCGGAACCACGGGCGGAAGCCTCGCCCTCGCAGAAACTCGATCCGCTGCTGACGGTCGATCGCATCTTCGCCTCGAAGGACTTCGAGGAAGAGAGTCTCGGTAAGTTCGTCTGGAAGAAAAACGGGCCGGGTTACTACACGCTTGAAAAAACGGCTCATGCGAATTTTTTGGGGGGCAAATTCGGTCACGACCTTGTCTGGCACGATCCCGCGACGACCGACACGAAAATCGTCGTCCCGGCCGAGGCATTCATCCCGCCCGATAACGATCCCGAGACCGACCATGCGCCGCTCAACGTCGAATCATTCCAGTTTTCGGAGGACGAATCCAAGCTGCTGATCTTCACCAACAGCCGCCGCGTTTGGCGGAGGAACACACGCGGCGATTACTGGGTACTCGACATCGAAAAGCGGGAGTTGAAAAAACTGGGTGGCGATGCGCAGCCCTCGATGATGTTCGCCAAGTTTTCGCCGAACGGTTACCGAGTCGCCTTCGTGAGAGACAACAATCTCTTCGTGCAGAACCTCACCAACATGGAGATCAACGCGCTCACGAAAGACGGCTCGCCGACGCTCATCAACGGGACGTCGGATTGGGTCTACGAAGAGGAACTTGACCTGCGCGACGGCTATCGCTGGTCCCCCGACGGACGGTCGATTGCGTTTTGGCAGCTCGATGCGTCGAACGTGCGCGAGTTTTTTCTCATCAACAACACGGACGATTCGTATTCAAAGCCGATCGGCATTCGATACCCGAAAGTCGGCGAGCAGAACTCATCCGTGAGAATCGGTGTCGTCTCGGTCAACGGCGGCGATCCGAAGTGGCTCGACGTCCCGGGCGATCCGCGGAATCACTACCTCGCTCAGATGGAATGGACGCCGAACGGATCGCAAATCGCGCTGCAACAGTTCAATCGTTTGCAGAACACGAACCGCGTGATGTTCGCCGATCCCAAGACCGGAGCGACCCGCACGATCTTGACCGAGACCGATCCCGCGTGGCTCGAAAACGAAAACCCGTTCCGCTGGGTCGGCGAAAGCGATCAGTTTCTTTGGATCAGCGAACGGGACGGCTGGCGACGACCGTACCTCACCGCATCCGCGTCGGGCGACTTCTTTGGTTCGAGCGAACCGAATCCGAACTCGAAACGGCCGCTTGTTCCCAACGTCGATCTTCCCAAACCAGAAAAAATTCCTCGTGCCCTGCACAGGATCACCCAAGACCAGCACGACCTGATCACCTTCGAGAGCTACGCATACCCGGACGTGATCTACTACGCGGCGTCTCCCGACAATCCGACGCAGCGTTATCTCTACCGCGCAAAGTTCGACGGTCAGAAGGCAGAGCGAGTGACGCCGGCCGATCAGCCCGGCTGGCACACCTACAACATTTCTCCGGATGGCAAATTCGCGGTCCACCATCATTCGGCGTTCTCGCGCCCGCCGACGGTGGAGCTCATCTCGCTGTCGGATCACAAGCGTGTGCGGAATCTGGTCACCAATTCCAAGCTGTGTGTGGCACTCGCTGCACTGAAGGGGCCGACGGCAGAGTTTCTGCGGCTCGACATCGGTAGCGATGTGCAGCTTGATGCGTGGTGTTTGAAGCCGCCCGGCTTCGATCCGGCCGCGGTCAAAAAGTACCCGCTGCTGATCCACGTCTACGGCGAGCCTCACGGCCAGACGGTGCGCGATGTCTGGAACAGCAAGTACGGGTTGTGGCATCGGATGTTGGCTCAGCAAGGATACATCGTCGCGAGCGTCGACAATCGCGGCACGATGTCGCCGCGCGGTCGTGAGTTTCGCAAAGTCGTACATCGCCAAGTCGGCATCCTGCATCCCGCCGAGCAAGCCGCAGCCGCGCGCGAAATGCTCAAACGCTGGCCGCAAGTCGACCCGGAGCGCATCGGCATCTGGGGTTGGAGCGGCGGCGGTTCGTCGAGCCTGCACGCGATCTTTCAATTCCCGGACCTGTATCGCACAGCCATCGCGGTTGCTCCGGTGCCGAACCAAAAACTGTACGACACGATCTACCAGGAGCGCTACATGGGGCTGCCGAACGACAACGCCGACGGCTACACGCGTGGCTCGCCGATCACGCATGCGAAGAATTTGAAGGGCAACCTGCTGATCGTCCACGGTACTGGCGACGACAACTGCCACTATCAAGGAGTTGAACTGCTGATGAACGAACTGATCGCTCACAACAAGCCGTTCTCGCTGATGGCCTACCCCAACCGCAGCCACGCGATCGCCGAAGGAGCGAACACCACGCGGCATCTCTTCAGCCTGATGGCCGAGTACCTGCATCGACATCTGCCGACAAAGTAGCCGAGTCATTCCGTGACTCGAAGGTTCCGGTCACGGAGTGACCGGCCTACTCTGGTTGATCCCCTTTGGTGTTGCCGGCCTCAACGTGGAGACGAGTCGGGCCAGAGGTAATCCAACAACTCGACGGCGTGCCGGTAGTCCGGGACGACGACATCCGCACCAACGCCGATCAAGCGGTCTCGTTTCCAAGGGTCGGGCCGGCCGCTCTTGTCCTTCTCATCGCTGGCGACCGCGATCGCAGTACCGCCGGCGGTTTTGATGTTGTCGATCTCGACGTAACCGTCGCCGAAGCCGAGCAGCCGTGAACCGGCCACGTCGTTCTCTCGCAAGATGCGTTCGATGACCATCTGCTTCGAGAAGTTCTGGAAGTCATCGCGAGCACCGTAAATATGCCGGCCGAAGAACGGCGTCAGGCCGAGGAGGTCGCATTCCTCGCGGACGTAGACTTCGTCGGTGCCGCTGGCGAGATACAGCGCGACGCCGCGCGACTGTAGTTCACGCAGCAAATCGACGGAACCGGGGACGAGACATTCCTCGGCGGCGACGCGACCGGCGCGGAGGCCTTCACGGCGATGATTGATCCGCACGAGCAGCCGATCGTGGTATCGCTGTTTGTAAACCAGTGGGTCTTCGGGCGAGCCACCTCTTTGCCGGACTTCCTCAGCCAGACGCATCATTTGATAGATCGTCTGTTTGCCGTTGAGCTGCATGATGAAGTTGAGGCTCAGCGTCGCCAGTTCGTCATCCGATTCGGGCGTGCCGGTCGAGCGGAGCACCTCAACCATCAGCGGCACCATGACCTCCGGCCAGCCTTCGCGGACGAGACTGAGCGTGCCGTCGAAATCAAAAACGGCATGACACGGCGGTTCGGCCAAAGCGACTTCTCGGACGATTTCGATGGCAGTGGTCGGCAGAAACCGCGTTGGGCCGATTTCTGTGACGCGGCGTTGGTAGTCAGTTTCGTGAGACATGCCCGGAGAATAACGGCCAGCCGCCCAAGATTTCGACCGACTGGCCGAATCTGTCCGAACGTCGCTCGATGGCGAGTGGCGTTAGAAAACGGTTCAATACGAATTGCACTTGGCCAATGGTCTCGACGACTTGTCGCTGCGGAACCAGTGAGCCAAACACTTCTGTGAGGATGCACGTCATGTTGTCGCACATCGTTCGAGGATTTCGTTTCGGAAGCCTGTTGTCGTTGTCGCTGCTGGCGGCCGGTTGGGCCGTACCGGCGATCGCTCAGGTGAAGTTGGAGCACAAATTTGTGGACGGCCGGAAGACGGTCATGCACACGACGATGAAGGTCAAGCAGACGCTGACCCTTGCTGGTATGGCTCAGGAAACGGAATCGGAACGATTCTCAATTTCGACGGATCAAGCAGGCAAACGTGGCGCGGACGGCAAGCTTCGAATCGAGAAACGAACCGACAAGCTTTCGGTCAACCTCAAGATTCAAGGGATTGAAGTGACCTTCGATTCGGACGACCCGAACAAGAAAGCGGAGAACCCACTGTTGGAGCCACTCGTGCAAGTCTTGCGAGCCTCAGCCAAGGTCAAGCCGGTGCTCGTGCGCGATCCGTCGGGCAAGGTGGTCGCCGTCGAAGGAATGGACAAGCTGGCGGAAGAAGTCCCGGAAGCAGTTCGTGGCGATGCCGATCCAGAGAAAATCAAGAAGGCCGCGAATCAAGAGTTGGAGACACTTCCCGGCGAGGCCATCAAGCCAGGCGCCACTTGGTCGAAGAATTCCGAGATGTCACTCGGTGGCGGCCAGACCATGAGTCTGACGACCGACTTCAAGTACATCGGTGAAGTCGAAGTGGGGGGTAAGAAGCTCGACAAGATCGAAGCCACGACGACCAAGATTTCGCTCACGATCGAAAATAATCCCATGGTGAAACTCACCAAGTGTGAATTGAAGCCAACCGAGACCAGTTCGATCATGCTCTTTGACCGCGAAGCGGGCGAATGGCAATCCACGAAAGGCAAGACGCGAGTTCAGGGTGTCCTGGACCTTGAAGTCAACGGCATGGCGTTTCCCGGAAAGTTGGACCTGACGATCGAGACCGAAGCTGTTCGGCAACCCTAAACTTGGCGGACTCACGAGACTCTTCGAGAACAGCGGCCACTCGGCCGCTTTTCGTTTTCCGAAAGTGATGCGATGCGACTGTTGCTGATCCGACATGCCCGCGCTGCATCCAGTCACCACCTGCCGGATGCCGAACGCCCGCTGACCGCCGAGGGTCGATCGGAATTTGAACGAGTCGCTCGAGTCGTGATCGACAATGGTGTGACTCCCGGGTTCATTTTTTACAGCCCGGCGCGACGCACAACCGAAACCGCGAGCATCCTGGCGGCGGTGTCTGGATTGCCGGCTCACGCGCTGGACATCGCACCGTGGCTGGCGCTGGGCAGCGGTTGCGAGGAGGTCTTGCCGCGGCTTGCGCAACTTCCGTCCGAAGTGACCGCGCTCGTCGGGCACGAGCCGATCATGAGTTCGCTGACGTCGATGCTGACGGGAAGCGGGCGACTGTCGTTCTCGCCGGGAACCAGTGCTTGTCTGGAGTTCGATCGCAAGATCGAAGTTGGTCAGGGCCGGCTGCTGTGGCTGTTGGAACCGCGTTGAGCGGAATCGCTTTTTCAATGTCGTTGTCTCGCTCCACGAGGCGGCTACGTTGGCGATGCCGCCAGCGACTCCAACAAGCTGGGCCGGCGATAGCGATCGGGAATCTCGCCGAGGTTTCGATGCGAGATCAACTCCGCCACGATGCTGACGGCGATCTCCGGGACAGTTTGCGAACCGATGTCGAGCCCCAGCGGAGCGTACACGCGAGACAAAGCCTCGCGCGAGATGCCATCACGCAGCAAGTCCTCGAAGATCATTTTGATCTTCCGCTGACTTCCGATCAGGCCAACGTATCGAGCCGCCGTTTCGGCGAGGTGATACAACGCCTGTTCGTCGTGTTGATGTCCGCGAGTCACGATCAGGCAGTAGGTGTTGTGGTCGATGTCGAGTCCGCTGAGCGCCGTGTCGATCTCGCCGAGGATCAGCCGCTTCGCTTGCGGGAAGCGTTCCGCGTTGCAGTACTGCTCGCGATCATCGACGGCCCAAACGTCGAAGTCACACGTGGCCGCGAGTTCGCCGACCTTTTGGCCGACGTGACCGGCTCCGACGATGACCAATCGGCAGCGACGCAGATGCGGCAGGAACGACACGCCCCCCGCGACATACGACCGCGGCCGCTGAGACAACGGCCGCAACTGCTGACCGATCGAACCTGGTAGCGGCTTCGTCGTGCCGTTTTGGCTCGTGGTCGCGATCACTTCGCCAGAGTCGTTGAGCAGAAAGCGATCAGCGGCATGTCCGCTCGCCTTCTCCGGATCGAGGATCACCGCCTCGGTGCAGCCTTGGTCTGTCGCGAGCTGTTCCAGCAAGCGACGGTAGTAGCCGAACTCCGCTTCGCTGCGCACGGGATCGACCAGCATTTTCATTCGGCCACCGCAAATCAGTCCGTCATCCCAGCCGTAGTCGCTGTCGAGGTTGAATGTCAGCAGCTCCGTCTGGCCGGCATCGAGCAGTCTCAACGCGCGCCGCTTGACCTCCGCCTCGACGCAGCCGCCGCCGAGCGTGCCAACTTGCGAGCCATCCGGAAAGACGAGCATCGTCGCGCCCGCCTTCTGCGGCGTGGAACCGCGAGTCTCGACGAGCGCGGTGTACGCGACTGGCTGGTGACGTGAAACCGCTTCGCTCAATTGTTGAAGAACGTGGTGCATGACGAATCGGAAGCTCCGGAAAAATGACTTCGCCTTTGAACGAGGCGATTTGGTGGCATTCCAAACAAAAAAGTCTTCTCACGCGAGCGAGAAGACCTTTTTGTTTTTGGCTGTCGCGAAACTGCGGTCACAGTTGCGAGGGGTCTTTCATGGATTCGAGTTTCGAATTGAGTGGCAAGTCTGATAGGAGCAGTGGGGGGCACTCGAGGTCTGCTAGATCGCACTCGCCGTCAAATTCGGCGACTTCGAACTCATGGCCGAGAGAGACCAACCCTAAATCCGCAATAGGCACCGGTGCGTGATTCATCGCAGATAACTCTTCGGTCGAAAAGAGGACAGACATTTTGAGAACCTCAACAAGAGCCAGAAAATGAAAAACAAAAACAAACAAAACGAAAAAGAACTGACCACGAAGGTACCGGGCAAAGTTTAAGGAAAAATGAAGCTCGGCCTCCGAGCGAAGGAACAGAACCCAAAAGAGCGTGCACATCGACCGAAAAATCGGGGGGATGTCACCGTCCGGCCAGCAAGTCGCGTGTGGCGGACAGTTCGCGGGCCAAGCCCGTGACCAAGTCGGGCTTGTCGCCGCCGGGGAGGACGTTCCAGGTGTAAGTCTCGACCTCCAAATGAGGGGCATAGGTCAGTT
>QWQF01000229.1 GCA_003669125.1 Planctomycetota bacterium | reverse complement strand
TCGGCAACGTTGGGAAATTTGTGACGCGCCGCACAATCGCCACAGTTCGGCCAGCTTCGCGCCGATGAATTGACTAGCCCGACGCGCCAGCGAGGGGTGGACGCGGAGAATCCCTCGCTGGCGCGTCGGGCGAGTTTGACGACCAGTCTGCGCGAAGGAACGCAACATGTCCGAAGCGGTGCGAGTGATCTACATCATCGGAGCTGGCCGCAGTGGCTCGACGTTGCTCGACACGGTGCTGGCCAGTCATCCCGACGTGGTCGGTGTCGGCGAATTGGTCAACTTGCACAGCGCGGGTTGGACGTCGAACGAAGTCTGCGCGTGCGGCAAGCTGGGAACCGAGTGCGATTTTTGGACGCGCGTCCGCACTGCCTGGCAGCGTCGCGTGCCGGAGGCGACCGTCGAGAGCTACGTCGCTCTGCAAAAGCGCATCGAGTTTTTTACGGGACTGGGCTTGATGCAGTTGGCTCGGATGTTGCGGCAGCGCATTTCTCCGACCGCCGAGTTCCAATCGTACCTCCAGCAGACGGAGGCGTTGTATCAGTCGATTGCCGAGGTCAGCGGCAAGTCGATCATCGTCGATTCGTCGAAGCATCCGATTCGCGGCGCGTTACTCACGCACCTGCGCGGCATCGACCTGCGGTTGGTGCATCTGGTGCGAGACGCTCGCGCGGTCGTGTGGTCTCGCAAGAAGTCGCTGGAGGCTGACCAGAAATCGGGAGTGCAATTCGCAATCAAGCCTCGCTCGGCGTGGTATTCGGTCGCCTTCTGGGCGTTCATCAATGTGCTGGCCACGATCGTCTGTCTGTTTCGGCGGCGGCAATCGCTGCGGATGCGGTACGAAGATTTCGTCGCCGAGCCGCAAGTTCAACTGGAACGGCTGGGCCACGTCTGCGGCTTGGATTATTCCGCCACCGCGCAAGCGCTGCTGACCGGTCAGCCTTTGAAAGTCGAGCATCCCATCGCCGGGAACCGGATGCGGATGAAGGGAAGTGTCACGCTCAAGCCCGACTGGGAATGGCGTGATCGTCTGCCGGCTCGCGACCGCGCGGCCTGCTGGCTGTGCGCGGGTTGGTTGTTGCTGGCGTTCGGCTACGGCCGCAGCCGAGTTCGGAGACAACAGTCGGCCTCGGAAAGTGTGTCGTGGTTCGCGAGTGTCTGGGGATGTTTCGCTCGTACGCCCGCAAAGAGGTAGCCTGGATGATCCCGACTGCTGCGAGAGAAGAATCACCGACCCCGCAAAGGACGTGATTCATCGGTTTGTTGATTGCTGAACTCGGAGAATCAATCCCGGCAGCGTCAGCAAATCGCGACCGAGTTCGAATCCTGTTGGCGTCGCCAACATCCACCGCAACTTCGTGCCTTCGAGTGAAGCCTGGTCTTCAAGGCATACTCGCCAGTCGTGAGGGGCGCGAGCGTCATTGCGCTGTCGCAAGTGAACTTGCGGTTGAAACAAACGCGACCCTACGATCCGCGCGGCTTGGAATTGATCGGCCTCCGAAATCGGTCAACGCAGACGGTGTTTCGCTCAGGAGTTTCAAAGGAATGAGTGCGGATTGGCCGGAATCTCGTGGTCGGCGATTTGATCCGGCTCACGATCGGTTGGGCCGCGGGCCGTCGTTCCCGACAACTCCGACGAGAGACGGCACCTCGGCAGATGCTCTCGCGGAACTCGACGCGACGATGGCGGCGCGGAGTCCTGAACAAACGCGGTTGCACGACGCGATCGGTCGCACGCGGGACTACCTCTTCTCGATCCAGCACGACGACGGTTTTTGGTGTGGCGAGTTGGAAGGGGACACGATCCTCGAAAGCGAATACATCCTGCTGCTGACGCATCTCGGCCGCGGGCAGTCGGAGCAGTCGCTGCGGTGCGCGAATTACATTCGGCAGCAACAGCTTCCCGATGGAGCTTGGGCGATCTACCCGGATGGGCCGCTGGAGATCAGCGCGTCGGTCAAGGCGTACTTCGCACTGAAGATCGTCGGCGACTCGGCCGACGCCGAGCACATGGTCCGCGCGCGAAACGCGATCCTCGCGGCAGGCGGGGCCGAGAAGGTCAACAGCTTCACGCGGTTTTACCTGGCGCTGCTCGGCGTGATTTCGTACGAGCAATGCCCGGCGGTTCCTCCGGAAGTCGTGCTGCTGCCGAAGTGGATGCCGTTCAACATCTCGGAGATGTCGGCTTGGTCGCGGACGATCATCGTGCCGCTCAGCCTGATGTGGGCGTTCCGTCCGGTCACGGCGCTGCTGGTCGAGCAAGGCATTCGCGAGTTGTTCGTTCGCTCGCCGGAAGAGTTGCCGGCGTCGATGCCGAAATGCGAGACGCTCGACGAGCTGACCAAAAAAACGTTGATCGACTGGGAGGCATTCTTCCGCCGTGTCGATACGACGCTCAAGACGATCGACCGCTGGCGCATTCGGCCGCTCCGCAAGCGAGCGATCGCGAAGGCGACCAAATGGATGCTCGATCGCTTCGCCGACAGCGACGGACTCGGAGCGATCTTTCCGCCGATTGTTTGGAGCATCGTCGCGCTGCGCTGCCTCGGTTATTCCGACGACTCGCCGGAGGTGCGGTCGCAGTTGCTCGAACTGGAGCGGCTGACGATTTCCGAAGACGGCATCGACCGTTTGCAGCCGTGCAAGTCGCCAGTTTGGGATACAGCGATCGCGACAATCGCTCTGCGCGACGCCGACGTGCCGCCCGAACATCCGGCGTTGCAGCAGTCGGTGCGCTGGCTGCTGTCGCAAGAGATTCGGCAACGTGGCGACTGGGCCGAGCGGGACTCGAAGACCGAACCCTCCGGTTGGGCATTCGAGTTTCGCAATGCCTTTTACCCGGACGTCGATGACACCGGCATGGTCTGTATTGCACTCAGCCGATGCCTGCCGGAACGGAATTGGACCGCCGATTTCCTGCTCGACGATTGGAGCTGGCATCCGGCGGATCAGGACGTCGCCGCCGTCGTCGCCGGCAAGGCGGAGGACGCGGGAGACGCGGTGGCTCAAGTGCGGTCGATGGGGCCGATCCTGAGTGCGGTGCATCGTGGTGCTCGCTGGATTGTGGCGATGCAGTCGAGCGACGGCGGCTGGGGAGCCTTCGACAAAGACAACACGCGCGAACTGTTCACGCGCGTCCCGTTCGCCGACCACAACGCGATGATCGACCCCAGCACCGCTGATCTGACCGCACGCATGATCGAGATGTTCTCCGGCCTGGGCGTGTCGATCGACCATCCGGCGATTCAACGTGGCTTGAAATTCGTCTGGTCGAAACAGGAGCACGATCACTGCTGGTACGGCCGCTGGGGAGTCAACTACCTCTACGGCACCTGGCAAGTCATCGTTGGCCTGACACAGATCGGCATCCCAACGACCGATCCACGCATCCGCCGCGCGGTCGAGTGGCTCAAAGCCAAACAGCAACGCAACGGCGGTTGGGGCGAAACGATCCGCAGCTACGACGAACCGGCTCTGCGCGGACAGGGTGAGACGACCGCCTCGCAAACCGCGTGGGCACTGCTCGGCCTGATCGCTGCGGGCGAGGGATGCTCGGACGAATCGCGGCGCGGAGTTGAATATCTCGTCCGCACGCAACGGCCCGACGGCACCTGGGACGAAGCTCCGTGGACCGGCACCGGATTTCCGAAGGTCTTCTACCTGAAGTACCACCTCTACCGGATCTATTTCCCGCTGATGGCGCTGGGCCGGTTTGCGAAAGTAGCGACATGAAATTGGTTATTGGCGGTTGGTCATTGGTCATCCGAAAATCATCAATGGCCAACGATCAATTGCCCCGGCCTACTTCGCCGTCTGCCCTTTGAACAGCTTGCGGTCGATGCGAGCCAGGAACGGCGTCCAACTTGCGCCGGTGTTGGGGTCGTCGGCGATGGTGCGAGCGAACTCGTGGATCTTGGCGTCGAGATTGTCGAGGTGATGCAGGGCGATCGCTTCAGGAGTCATCGGCAGGCGAACGGCTCCGTGCTCGTACGAACCATGATGGCTGGCGATCATGTGTTTGAGCCGCAACGCAATCTCGGTCGGGAACGACTCGTTGGTCAGTCGCTCGACCTCGGCAATTTTTTCCGTGAGCATCTCGATGCCGATGATCAAGTGGCCGAGCAACTGTCCCTCGTCGGTGTAGACGAACGCGTTGTCGAGGCTCATCTCGCGAACTTTGCCCAAGTCGTGCAGGAAGATGCCGGCCAGCAGCACGTCGAAGTTGACGGCCGGGTACAGGTCGCGAATCCGCTTGGCGGTCTCGAGCATGTTGACGATGTGCTCGACCAATCCGCCGCGATAGGCGTGATGCGTTTTGACTCCGGCTGCGGCTTTCGAGAGGTCGTCCATCAACTCGTCGTCGATCAGGAAGCATTCCATGAGCGCTCGCAGTTGCGGGTGCTCGATCGACAGCAGCAAGTCGCGCAGCTTGCGGAGCAAGGCTTCGACGTCGGCGTTCGGACGCTGTTCGAAGTCTTCCGGGTTAAGGATGTTGGCGGGGACGGTCCTGATTTGCGTCAGGATCATCTGCATGTTGCCCTGATGAAGCTGCACTCGGCCGCAGACTTTGACGAAGTCGCCGGCGTGCACGTTCGCCAACGAATCCTCGACGACGTTCCACATGAGGCCGGACATGGCTCCCGTGCGGTCGCGCAACGATGCGAGCAAAAAAAGATTCGCTTGCCGGTTGGCTCGAAGCTGTTTGTCCGCCAGCAAGTAAACTTCTTCGACGGAATCACCGTCCTTCAACTCTTTCAAAAACTGCCGAGCCATGCGTGGAGCCTTCTAAGGCCGCTCAGCGGGTTGCGAGCGGGCCGGGCGGGATATTAGGGGCGAGCCGAAATCGAAAGAAGTCCGGCGAATGTCGTCGCTGGCCGGGCGCTCGCCCTCGCTGACGCGGCGGGTTAGTGTTTGGTCGCGAGACGGTCGAGTCGCCGTCGGAATTCCTTCGCTCATCGTAATCCACTGGGACGCGCAGTGACTGGATTGCTTCCCGAAAGGTTCGGCTCCGCTCGCGCCGACGACAACGGCTCGCTCCGGGTGCGACGCGCGCTGACTCGGTGGGGAATCCTGCTGGTGATCGCGATCGCGGTGGTGGGCGGAGTGCTCGTGTCGATGGCTCGACGACAGGAGCAGGCGCTGGCGGCCGTGGAACGATCGCTGGCGGCTGGAGATATGCCCGCCGCGATCCGTGAAGTCGCCGTGTACCAGCGGGAGTATCCCGATGACAGCCGTGTGTTTGCTCTGCGCGCCCGCATCCTGTTGAAAGCGGGCCGGCCACGCGAAGCGGTCCAATTGTTTGAACGGCATGGAGCGGCCTCCGCAGTCGATCTGCACGCTTGGGCGCAGGCCTACATGATGCAGTCGCAATGGTCGCTTGCCGCTCCGATCCTGACCCGGTTCCTGCAATTGGCTCCGCGAGACACGAACGGTTTGTACGAACTGATGGTCTGCAAGATCCGCCTGAGCCGGCTGACCGAAGCCCTCGACTTGGCGAAACAACTCGCGGAGCTGCCCGGTCACGAGGTGTTGGGCCACTTGTATCTCGGCACGGTCCAGAACGATTTGAAGAATGAAGAGCAGGCGGTCACGGAATTTGGTCAGGTCTTGCGGCTCGATCCCGAGTTGCGGGCGCTGTCCGTACCGGCCGAGGATTTTCTCACGGAGTATGGTGGCACGCTCGTCAGCTTGGGGCGGAGCGATGAGGCGGTCGGCCTCTTGAAGCGCAGCCTGGAAATACGGGCGACATCGGCCGCGGCGGTGTCGCTGGGCCAGGCGCAGTTGCAGCTTGGCGATACGCAACAGGCGGTCGCTCACTGGGAGTTAGCGGTGAAATTGGATCCGCAATCGCATCGTGCTCGCGAAGGACTGGCCGATGTCGCGCTGCGCGAGGGGCATGTTCGAGAAGCTCTGGAATGGCTGCAGCCGTTGGCGGAGAGTCCTCAACTGGAACCGGCGACCGCGTACTTGTTTCAGCGAATCTATCAACGCTTGGGAGAATCCCCACAGGCCGCGATCTGGCAGGCTCGGACGGCGGAGTTGCGACAGCGACGCGAAATCGAGTCGGCGGTGGACCGGTTCTTGATGGAAGCTCCCGGTTCCTATTGGGCACAGGTGGTTCGAGCTTATCGTTTCGCCGAATCGGGAAATTGGTCAGAGGCCCAAGGGGTGTTGCAACAACTGCGTGATGCCGATCTTCAGCACGCGTTCGTGGAGCAGTTTCGCAGCGCCGTGAGAACTCGCGGAGCGTTGCCGCCCCTCAAAGAGATTCCGATTCGGTTGTTCTAAGTGGTGTGGCGAGGAGGATTCTTTTGAAACGCTCGGCACGATTCGAAACAGGGAAGCGCGTCCTGGCATTCCGCCGGCTGGCGATGCTGCTCGTGTGCTGCGCAATGGGTTGTCAGGATCCGCCGGCAGCGAAACCTGCCGCGACTGCGAACACGGCTGGTGCGACGGTCGCAGAAGCGGGGCCAGGAGCAGCGGTGTCGGCCCAGCGTTCCGCCGAAGCGGCTTGGTTCGACGATGTGACTTCCGACAGCGGCATCAACTTCGTCCACGTCTCCGGAGACTCGCCGGACAAGCCGTTTCCCGCGGCGAATGGGAGCGGTTTGGGAATGCTCGATTACGATCTCGACGGCTGGCAGGACTTGCTGTTTCTCACCGGCACGTCGATTCCCGTGGAGGTGAATCGCCAGGAGCCTCGCAATCGCATCTTTCGGAATCGTGGTGCCCTGCAATTCGAGGACGTCACGTCCGAGTCGGGCCTGGGCCATGCGGGCTACAGCGCTGGGCTGGCCGTTGGCGACTTCAACAGCGATGGATTTCCCGACGTGTATGTGACGAGTTACGGCATCAATCCGCTGTTTCTCAATCGTGGCGACGGCACGTTCGCGGAAGTCGGGGCCGCGGCGGGTGTGGCTCTCAATCAGTGGGGCACCAGTGCTGCGTGTCTGGACTTCGATAACGACGGACTGCTGGACTTGTATGTCTGCAACTACGGCAAGTGGTCGCCTGAGACGAACCCCTATTGCGGAGACCAAGTCCGCGGCGTGCGCGTGTTTTGCAGTCCGCGATCGATTGAACCGGTTCACGACGTCTTGTATCGCAACCTGGGAGATGGTCGGTTCGAGAACGTCACCGCGGCGATGGGCTTGGCCGAGGTGGCGGGCCGAGCTCAGGGCGTGGTCGCCGCGGACTTCAACAACGATGGCTGGACCGACTTGTATGTGGGCAATGATCTGCACGCGAACTTCCTGTTCCTGAATCGCGACGGTGTTCAGTTCGAGAGCGCCGGCGAGCGGATGGGGGCCGCCTACGATTACGTCGGCAACATGCAGGCCAGCATGGGAGTCGATGCGGCGGATGTGAATGGCGACGGCTGGTTGGACCTGTTCGCGACCAATTTCGAGGACGAACACAACGCGTACTACGAAAACCTGCGCGGCGAATTCTTCGATGAAGTGGCGCATCAACGCGGCTTGGCGCGCGAGTCTCTGCCGTGGGTCGGTTGGGGGACTCTGTTTGCGGACTTCGATCTGGATCGGCGACTGGATCTGATCGTGGTGAATGGTCATGTCGATAATAACCGCCGCGAGCTGGGACAAGATTCGCCGTATCAACAGCCGCCGCTCGTCTGGAAGAACGCCGGCAGCCGCTTCGAATTCCTCGGAGCCGCCGCGGGAAAATACTTTGAGTCGCGGTGGTGTGCTCGCGGGCTTTCGGTCGGCGATCTGGACAACGACGGCGCGGTGGACGTCGTCATCGGCCATCAGGATGCGGCACCCGCCCTGCTGCACAACCGGAATCGGACGCGAGCCGCGTCGCGCGTCGTGCAACTGCGGCTGGTGGGAACACGCTCCAATCGAGACGCTGTCGGCTCCCGATTGGTGGCCGGGGAATCGAACGCGACGCCGCAAGTGCGCATCATTCGCGGAGGCGGCAGTTATCTCTCGGCCCATGATCTCCGGCAGGTGCTCGTCACCGATGCGAACGAACCGCTCAACGTGGAGGTCCACTGGACGAATGGTCGCCATCACACACTTGAGGGACTGCGGCCCGGTCATCAGTATGTGGTCATCGAACCCAACCTGACCGAGACGACGCCGCGTGTGTTCCAGCAGGGGAGACTGCCATGACGGATTTGACCACGTCCACAAACGGCGACCATCCGGCGGATTCCAAGACCGGTCAATCACCTCCCCGCTTGGGTCTGTTGCTGGGGCTTGCCCTTGGCCTGATGGTGGTCGGAGCCGGCGGGGTTTACTGGTGGACTTTCGCGGGCGGCGAGAAGTGGTTCCACGCTCTGCTGCTGCCATCCAAGGCGGCCTTTCGCGGAACGATCACCTTGGACGGCGCACCGCTCCGCGGCGGACAGTTGATCGCCTGGCCCGATCGAGCGGGTGTGCCCCAGGCGGTCGGTTTCATCGGACAAGAGGGCGAATTTCTTCTGCGCACCGACATTGATGGCGTGTTCCACGAGGAAGCCTTCGTCGGTCGTCACCGCGTTTCCATCACGCAGTATGCGCTGCAGCGCGGGCCGTCCGCTCCGCAGTTGACATCACCGGCAAAATACTCCAGTCCCGACTCCTCCGGGTTGGTGATTGTGGTCGATCGCGATCCCGCCAAGAACAGCGTGGTTCTGAATTTGTTGTCGGCCAAACCCGATGCAGACGCTCCCTGACACCGATCCCCGTTCGAGTCGGCCGCGACCGTGGGCTGTCGCGGGGATCGCCCTGTGTTTGATCGCTGGCGGAGTCATCCTGGCAACTCGCTGGAACGACTCCGCACGCGAAGTTCCGCCGACGCTTTCGCAGGACGAGCAGCCACTTGATCCGCTTGCCTCGCCGACGGAACTGGATTGGGGATACCTGGGAAGTCGGGTTTGCAGCGAGTGCCACGCCGAGATCGCGCGGAAGTATGCGACACATCCGATGTCGCGATCGCTGACGAACGTGCTCGCTGCCGAGGTAGTCGAAGACTACGAATCGGCGACTCATGTCCGCCCGAAAAACGCCCGTCGCCACTATCGCGTCGAACGGACCAGCACTTCAGCCACGCATCACGAACTCATCGTCTCCCAGGACGACCGCGTCCTCTCCGAGTTCGCGATGGAGATTCATCTGGCTCTGGGATCGGGCCAACGTGGCCGCAGCTATCTGATCGATCGGTCGCACGCCTGGTTGATTTCACCCGTCTCGTGGTACTCCGGCCGACAGCGGTGGGACTTGTCGCCAGGTTACGCTCCGGAGAATCACAAGCGGTTCTCGCGCGAGGCGACCGAGCGTTGCATCAACTGCCATTCGGGCGGCCTGCGCGGCGACTCGGCGGCGTCAGGGCTTCCGTTGCGTGAGCGCGTGCTGGAACTCTCGATCGGGTGCGAGCGATGTCATGGTCCGGGCGAAAAGCACGTCGCGTATCGTCGCGATGAGCCGGATCACCGAGCCGACCGCGATCCGATTCTGCGAATTTCGGAACTCGACCCCGCACGTCGCGACGCGGTTTGCAATCAATGCCATCTTCAGGGTGATGCCGAGGTCCTGCGATCGGGTCGGGACCACGGCGACTTCCGGCCCGGCATGCATCTCGGCGAGGTTTGGGCGATCTTCGTGACGAATGCTCACGCCGTGCGAACCGAAACCGCGGCCATCAGTCAGGTGATGCAGATGAAGTCCAGTCCGTGCTTTCAAGGCAGCGACCAGCGGCTCGGTTGCATCTCGTGCCACGACCCACACATCACGCCCTCGGAAGCCACCCGCGTCACTTGGTTTCGGTCACGCTGCCTGACGTGTCATGCGGAACCTGACTGCCGGGAAACGCTGGCGGTTCGACAACAGCCAGGGATCGACGACTCGTGCACTCACTGCCACATGCCTCGGTTGAATGCGGACGACGTGCCGCACACGACTCAGACCGATCATCGCGTTCCGCGATTCCCGCAGCCGCGCGCGGCCGAGCCACAATCGGAACCGCGTCTGAGCACACTCGAAGTCATCGACCACGCGGAATACTCGGTCCACAAAACGGAGGCCGCGCGTGCCGACGCACTCATGCGCGCCGAGCAAGCCTGGCTGACAGAAAACGCGGTCGTCGCGCAGCGGGCGAGAACTGTCCTGGAAGAGGTCGTCAAACTCCGCCCGGCGGACCTGCCGGCGCACGCGCGACTCGGACAGCTCTGCCTGATGCTCGGAAACTCGGATGCCGCCGCCGACCACTGGAACAGAGTCTTGCAGGCTCACCAGACGTCGGCCGATTCGACGGAGGTTCTGCAAAATCTCAGCCGATTGCATTGGTCCAGGGGGGACATCTCCAAGGCTCGCAGCGGATATCAGCAACTGGCCGAGCGACGTCCCTGGGATCCACAAACTCTGCTGGCCTTGTCCAACATCCTCCCGGAATCCGGTGAAACTCAGCAGGCCCTCGTCATTGCTCAACAAGCCATCGCGGTGGACCCGCACGCGGTCGGGGCGTACTTGTGGCTGGCTGAGTTGTGTCGCCGGACAGGCGATCTTACGAACCGGGATCGGTATCTGGAACGCGTGCAACTGCTCAAGTAATGGGTTCACCAGCGACCATTCGGACGCACGACGCACATTGTGCCGGCGACAGCGTCCGCCCCGTCACGACCTGAAGGTAACCTGAATTTTTGCTGCAACCGCTTGACACGAAACTTTGGATTGGGCAGTCTGAACGAGAGTGATCTGCGAATTGTTCATCAAACCTTCTGGAAGAGGAGTTGCCATGTCTCGACTGCGCTTTCGGTTTGGTTTCACCTTGATTGAGCTGCTGGTGGTGATTGCCATCATCGCCATCTTGATCGCACTTTTACTGCCTGCTGTGCAACAGGCTCGCGAGGCGGCTCGACGGTCACAGTGCAAGAACAATCTCAAGCAGATCGCTCTGGCCTTCCACAACTACCACGACGTCTCGAAACAGTTCCCCGTCAGTATCTCCTGGAGTGGTAGTGACGACTTCCGCGGTGCCTTCTCGGACAAAGTGTTTCTGCTGCCGTACATGGACATGAAATCAGCCTACCAGCAAATAGACTTCGTGACCGGCTGCGGAGCCTTTGATTCGGGTGGCTGGAATTGTGGCGGCGGGAATCCCAACATCGCCACCCAGAGCTTGCGTTTGCCCGCCTTTATGTGTCCCTCCGAAGCGAACGCGGCTGCCAGTGGACAAGCCAATTTTAATTACGCGATCAATCATGGAACTTCACACGCCAATCACACGGGAGCTCAAGATCGCCGCTCTGTGAACGGTAGTCACAATGGCGTCGCATCCTTCGTGCAAGGGGCGGGAGCACCGAATTCACATTGGTTGAGAAGCGACCAGCGAGTGAATACCGCCGGAATCTCCGATGGCACCAGCACGACGGCGCTGTATGCCGAAACCCAGATCGACTACCTGTCCAGCCAGCCTGGTTCCGATCCCGATCCAGCGCGCCGCCGAACGCAAGTCCATTCCTGGGCCGATTCGTCTCCCAGCACTTCCGCGACGCGACAGCAATGTATCGCTCAGACCGGGCTGAGCGGTCGGCCGAACATGCGCGGTCGATCCTGGGCGTGGTCATTCATGGGGGTGGGATCGGCCTACAACCACACGATGATGCCTAACGAGAAAACCTGCCACTCGTACACCGACGATTGGGGCGGCTCGAACCTCATGGCGTCGGGCAGCCAGCACGCGGGTATGGTGAACGTCGCCATGGCAGACGGGCAGGTCCGAGGAATCAATCAGACGGTCGCCAACGAGGTTTGGTGGGCGATCGGGACACGGAACGGAAGCGAGACCGTCCCCCAATTCTGAGTCGAACCGCAGAGATCGGCAGTTCGGCGAATCGGAATGTCCTCAAGGTGGATTTTGAGAAAGGGTCGTGAGCGTTTCGCCTCGGCCCTTTTTTCGTGGTTCTTTGCAAATCGGCTGCGTTGGGAAGGTTGGTCGAGATCGTGCGAGGCCTGATTCGGACAGTGATCTGCGTCGTCTTGGCAATCGGCGGTTGTGGCGGTGACGCCGCGCCGCCCCCTGTTGCACCGGCTCCGTCCGACTTGAATGGCGTGCGCAATTCAGGCCCTGCAGCGGCCCAGAAAATTCGTCAGGACTTGGACGCGGTGTTCTCGCGGCGCGACGCGGCGGTTGCGGAATTTCCGCCACGATTTACCGAGGTCTCCGCCCAGCAGGGGGTCGATTTCACGTTTCACGCAGACGCCGTTCCGGGACGTTATTTTCTGCCGGAAATCATGGGCGGCGGGGCGGCTTGGTTCGACTTTGATCGGGACGGCTGGCTGGACCTCTTTCTGGTGAACGGCGACGAACTGGAATCGCAGCCTCAACAGCCAAAGCCGCACGCCGATGCCTTGTTTCATAATCGGGGGGGCGAGTCCTTTGCGGAGATCTCGGGGGTCGCGGCCGCTCGCACCAGCGGTTATGGACAAGGCTGTGCCGTCGGCGATTTTGATGGCGATGGGTTTGAAGACCTGTATGTGACCGGTTATCGGACCAGCACCTTGCTGCACAATCTCGGCGACGGAACCTTCGCGGATGTGACTCCCGAATCGGGTACGCGGAATGATCGCTGGGGGTCGGGCGTCGTCTGGCTGGATATCAACGACGATCACCAGCTCGATCTCTTCGTGGTGAATTACCTGAATGTCACGTCTCAAAATCGCGAGCAGTGCCGCTTTAGTGGAGTCCCCGGTTATTGCGGGCCGGGACACTATGACGCGGTCGATGATCGGCTCTTCTTGAATCTCGGCGATGGGCGGTTTCGTGATGTCTCCGAAGAGGTGGGCGTCACGATCCCCAACGGCAAGGGGTTGGGAGTGGCGGTTCTCGACTTCGATTTGGATGGCCAGAATGAAATCTACGTTGCCAACGACATGACTCCGAATTTCTTGTTTCAACGACAAGCGGTTCCTGGCACGGGAAGCGATCGTCCCGTTGCGTTGGACGTGCTTCCAAAATTCCGCGACGTCGCGCCGACCGCCGGATGTGCCGTCAGCGACATGGGGCTGAATGAAGCCAGCATGGGAGTCGCTTGCGCCGATTTCGACGGCAACGGGTTTTGCGACATCTTTCTGACACATTTTTACGCTCAGAAAAACACGCTCTATCGCAACCTGGGAGGGCTGCAATTTGAAGACGACAGTCGCCGTGCCCGTCTGGTGGCGATCAGTCACGATCGGCTCGGCTTTGGGACCGTGGCTTGGGACTACGACCGCGACGGCGCGACGGACTTGTTGATCGCGAATGGCCATGTCTTGGGACCGGAGCACAAGCCGTTCGCGATGTTGCCGCAAATCATGCGCAATGACGGTCACGCGCGATTCGAGGACGTCGGACCTCTATCCGGGGATTACTTTCGACAACTCTGTGTGGGACGCGGTGCCGCGGGTGCCGACTTCGACAACGACGGCGACTTGGACCTGCTCGTCACGCATCTCGATCGGCCCGCAGCCTTGCTTCGCAACGGCACAGTCACGCCGCATCATTTTCTAGGGATTGAATTGCGGCGAGCCGACCGACTTCCCGCTCAGGGAACTCAGGTCATTGTCGAAGCGGGTGCTCGACGATTCACGAGCATGAGCATCGGCGGTGGAAGCTATCTGTGTGTCAGCGATCCACGGCTGCTGGTGGGCCTCAAAGATTGGAGCGAACCCGTGACGCTGGAGATTCGCTGGCAATCCGGCGAAGTCGCTCGGCACGAGCACGTCGCCATAGACCGCTATTGGCTGGCCATCGAAGGACGCGAGTTGCTGCCGTCGTTTCAGGGAGCGTTGCTCCCGTGAAAACTCGCGTTTGGTGGCTGGTCGTGGTCGTGGCGCTCGGAATCGGAGCCTACTTCGGCATCACTCGCGTGGGAGCACAACGCTCGCTCGAACGCGCGCGAACCGCGATCGGACGGCAAGACTGGCGAACCGCGCGAGGTGAACTGCGGTCGTACTTGGCGGTCTTCCCGTCGAATGAGGCAGCTCGTCTGCAACTGGCGGAGGCGTTCTTCAAGGACTCCGCGATGAATTCCGAGCGTGCCGTCAGCTCGGCGATCCAGCAATTGGATTACATCGGCCGTGAGTCGCCGCTGTGGCCAGCCGCTCGCGTTCAGGAGGCGCGGATGTGTTTGTTCGTCCGCATGCAGACGAACCGGGCGGAGCTTCTGTTGCGCGAATCGCTGGCGGCCGCTCCCGAAAATGTGGAAGCCCATTATGTGCTTTGGAAACTCTTGGACCTCACGGGGCGATCACATCTGGCCGAGCCACACTTCCGAAAAGTCCTGGAGTCCACGCCTCTCGAGAAGCGGCCCTTTTGCTTGCGCGAGTGGTACATGAGTCAGTTCTATCCCGCCACGGCGAACCCCGAGATTGATCGGCTGATGGGCTTTCTCGAACCTGGGGCGGCGCATGATTCAGCGACCGAGCTTCGACGCTTGGTGAAGTTTCGCGAGCAAGAACCACGAGCGGCATTGAACCATGCCGACGTCGCGCGGTGGTTCTCGCTGGAAGGCGATCCCAAGGCGGCTCTGGAGTTGTTGCAACAGGCCCTGGACGTGACGGACGCGCCGCTCGCAGAGCCGTTCTTTGTGGCGACCTTGGCCCAGGTTCTGTTTGACCTCGGAGAATTCGACCGAGCCATCAAGATCTACCAGACTTGGCCGGGTGAGCCGTCGGGTTATGAATACTTCCGTCTGGGGGCCATTTTTTCCGACGAGGTCGAGCGGGACTATGACAAGGCCATCTGCGGTTATCGGGACGTCATCACGGTC
The DNA here is from genome assembly GCA_003669125.1 of Planctomycetota bacterium. GTDB lineage: Bacteria > Planctomycetota > Planctomycetia > Planctomycetales > Planctomycetaceae > SXKJ01. Next base: position 19,169 of record QWQF01000229.1, on the reverse strand, counting down.
TGGCCCGGTCAGGCGGACTGGCGCATTCAAAATCGACTGGCGCGCTGCTTGGCGAAATCCGGAAACGAACCCGCCGCGGAAGCGATGCGGCGACAGGCCAAGTCCGTGGAATTACTCATGGAGACGAAGGTCCATTCGCCACTGCGGCAGTCGTTGGCCACTCCGGACCAACTTGAAATTTGTCAGCAGATGACGCAATTCTACGAGCAACTGGGGTTGGCATTTGAAACTCGGCACTGGCGCGAACAAGCCCAACGCCGCACATTAGAAGAGAGGATCAAGTGATGATGAATTTCCAGCGTTCCGTGGTCGCCAGCGGGTTGTGCCTTGGCAGCATGTTTGTTTCTGGATGCGGAAGCTCGGAACTCGGTCCGGCGGATCCAAGCAAGGTGCCGGTCGTCGATCCCGCCGTCATTGAGAAAGCGATGAATCAAGAAGAAGCCACGAAGCACTTGCCGAAAGGGGCCAAATTCAACTCCGGAGTGATGCCGAAGACACAGCCCAGCAAATAAGTTTAGTTCGTCACTTCGTCGCACAGTTCGGGCCGGGTTGTCCTGCGACGCAGGTCGGGCAGGTTGGCTGCGGGCAGACCGGAGTGCAGACGGTGTACGGCACTTGGCGGCAGACGACTCGCGGCACGCAGTAGCTTTGCTTGACCGGCACTTGCCGAGGCACACAGCGTGTGCGCGTCTCCATGCGGGTGTACGGCACTTGTTTGCAGACCGTGTACGGGACTTTGCGAGTGCAGGTCTGGGTCGTCGTCGTGCAGGTCGTGTACGGCACCTTCTTCGTGTAGCACTTCTCCGTCCACGAGCAGGTGACGTACGGGACTTTGCGAGTGCGGCATTCTTGTCGGGTCGTGCAAGTCGTGTACGGGACTTTGCGAGTCCGCGTCTCGGTCTGCATGGTGCAGGTCGTGTACGGCATGCGGCAGGTACGAGTTTCTTGAGTCATCGTGCAAGTCGTGTACGGGACTTTGCGAGTGCAAGTTTGCGGCACGGTGCGGCAGACTTGGTAGGGCACTCGGCAAGTGCGAGTCTCTGGAATCCAGCGCGTGCAGCAGACCGCTTGCTTGACCGTTTTCGGGCACCAGACCTTGCGGCAGCAGATGGTCGGCGGGCATTGCACTTGAACCGTGCGGCAGCAACCGGGCTTGTAGGTACAGCAACCGGTGCAGGAGTCTTGGCTCCACGTTCCTGGATCTTGCACGCACTTGTTGATCACCGGACCGGGGACGCATTCGCTGACGGTCTTCCATTCGCCGCCGCAGACATCGACGTACTTCGTCTCGGTACAGGGGCGGCAAACGGTGTAGCAGACGTCTTTGTAGCACGTCTCCGAAACCACTTTGCAAGTCGTATAGCACTCATCGCGCCAGCAGGTTTGCGTGACCGGCTTGCAGACGGTGTAGCAGACGTCGCGGTAGCACGTTTGATAGCACGGTTTGCAGACGTTGTAGCACTCGTCGCGCCAGCACGTTTGCGTGCTGGGAACGCAGACCGTGTAGGTCTCGTCACGGTAGCAGGTTTGATAACACGGCACGCGCACCGTGCAGGTCTCGTCGCGCCAGCAGGTTTGAGTTACCGGGCGGCAGACCGTGTAGCACTCGTCGCGATAGCAGGTCTCGTAGCAGGTCTTCGTGCAGCAGACGGGAACTTGTTCGCACTGCTGATCGTAGACAGTCTGGTAGCAAATTTTTTCGCAGCGGTCCCACACGACTTCTTGGACCGTCTTGTAGCAGGTCGTGCATTGCTGCTGAGCCTGGCAGAGATCGCCGCAAGGCGCGCAGGTTGAGGTCGGGCAGCAGTTGTAGCTGGCCGCGCCGCAATATCCCGCTTGTGCGGCAGGAGCTCCCGCCAGCAGCAGGAACAACACGCACAACATGATCCACGCGTTGCGTTTCATCGCAATCACTCCTCACTCATCATCGCGGTGCATTTTCGAGTCGGCGGTTCGTCCTGTTGGGGGTGCGCACTTAAACTTGAGCGAACCTCAAGCTTTCGCGATGAAGACACGACGCAGGCACACCGCCTCAGTCAACGTCCTTCGTCAGAGCGAACTCCCTCCCTGGAGATGGTCTTGTGACCAATGCCTGACACCGTGGACTCACTTGAGTCCTACTTACTCGTCGTCATCGTCAATCGGCATGCGGCCGCTGAAGACTGTGCCCAAAGCGGACGACTGTTGACGGTTCACAGTCGAAAAATCCGGCGCAGCATCACTGACCGCTACAACTCATCCGGTCGGATCAGTGAGCGGCAAGAACTGCTCGTAGATCACTTCAGCTCATCGACGACCGTCTCGACCGCGAGCCGGCTCAACAAGACCTCCGGCCGTTCTTCGATGACCATCAGGCTGCGATGCTTCAGCTTGATAAAGCCCTCTTGCACTGCGTGATCAACCAGTCGCACGAGCGGGTCGTAATAGCCGCCGACGTTTAGCAATCCGGTCAGCTTGCGATGCAGTCCGAGTTGCGACCAAGTCACGACCTCGAAGAATTCCTCGAACGTTCCGAACCCGCCCGGCAGGGCGACGAAGGCGTCCGACAATTCGGCCATCAACGCTTTGCGAGCGTGCATCGAAGAGACGACGTGCATCTCGGTCACGCCGGGATGCAGCAGTTCTTCGGTCGCCAGCGATTCCGGAATGACTCCGATGACCTCGCCACCCTCGGCCAGCACGGCATCGGCGATCACTCCCATCAGCCCGATGCTGCCGCCGCCGTAAACCAGGCCGATTCCCTTGCGGACCAGCAGTTGTCCGAGTTCGACCGCAGCCATGCGATACCGCTCGTCCGATCCGACTTTCGATCCACAGAACACACACAATCGTCGCAAGCTCATGATTTCTCCTTCTACGGACTCGCTGAGGTCGCAGAGTTTGAAAACTCGCGGGCCACACTGCAAACTGCTGCCGTGTTTCCGGAATTGCCGAATTTTCTCCGCTTGCTCAAGGAACTCCCGCCATGTCTCGCCGCCTCAGCCGACGTCATTTTCTGGGAACCTCCGCCGCCGCGACCGCGTGGTGGGTCGGCATGTCCGACCGCAGCTTCGCTCAATCGAAGTCGCCGAACGAGAAACTAAACTTGGCGATCGTCGGCGTGGCCGGCAAAGGAGGTGACAACGTCAACAACCTCGTCAGCGAGAACATGGTCGCGCTGTGCGACGTCGATCGCAACAATCTCGGCAAGGCGAGCGAGCGGTTTCCCAACGCGACGAAGTTTGAAGACTACCGCGAGATGTTCGACAAGATGACCGACAAGATCGATGCGGTCGTCGTCTCGACTGCCGATCACACGCATGCTCCGCCCAGCGCGTTGGCGATGACACTCGGCAAGCACGTCTACTGCGAGAAGCCGCTGGCACACACGGTGCGAGAGGCACGCGTGCTGGCCGGGCTCGCCAACAAGCACAAAGTCGCGACGCAAATGGGGACGCAAATTCACGCCGGCGACAACTACCGTCGAGTTGTCGAGGTCATTCAAAGCGGCGCGATCGGCCCGGTGCGAGAAGTCTTCAACTGGTGCAACAAAGGTTGGTCCGACGGTCGATTCGGAACTCCGAAGCCGGCACCGGCGCATCTCAACTGGGACATCTGGCTCGGCCCGGCGAAGCAGCGCGAGTTCTGTGAAGGGATTCATCCCGCTAACTGGCGACGCTTCTGGGAATACGGATCGGGCACGTTTGGCGACATGGCGTGTCACGTCATGGACCTGCCGTTCTGGGCGCTCAACTTGCGATACCCGACCGCGGCGGCCTGCGAAGGCCCGGAACTGCATCCCGACGGCGCGCCTGCCTGGACGAAGTGCGACTTCGACTTCCCCGCTCGCGGAGACATGCCGGCCGTGAAGTTTCATTGGTCAGATGGCGGAGCGCATCACGACCTCGTCAAGAACACGAAAGACCCCAGCGGCCGGTCGCTCAGTGAATGGGGACTCGGCGTGCTGTTCGTCGGCGACAAGGGCATGCTCGCCGCCGATTACGGCCGGTACGTGCTGCTGCCGCAGGACAAGTTCGTCGGCTTCAAAGCGCCGGAGAAGTCGATCCCGGCGTCGATCGGTCACTGGCGCGAGTGGGTGCAGGCCTGCAAAACCGGCTCGCCGACGACTTGCAACTTCGATTACTCCGGAGCGTTGACGGAAACGGTGCTGCTCGGCATCGTTGCTTTTCGCGCCGGCGCAAAACTCGATTGGGATGCCGCCGCGCTCAAGGCCCGCAATTCGTCGAAGGCGGACGCGTTCGTGACCAAGGACTATCGCAAAGGCTTCGAGGTCGTCGGGCTGTAAAATAACCCGAAGCGTCAGCAAGGGCGAACGCTTCACAACCATTTCATTCGGTGTCCACTAAAGCGTTCGCCCTCGCTGACGCTTCGGGTTACAAGGTTCAACAACGAAAGACAACATGCTCAACATCTCGCAAACCGGTGCTTTGGATTTTCTGTCGCTGGGGGCTCTCGTGCATCGGCTGGACACCGGGATCATCCCGTTCCGCAAGGCGAACAAGTGCGACATCCACGTCAGCGGCGGTGAGTTCAACGTCTCGGCCAATCTGTCCGACTGCTTCCGGTTGAACACCGGCGTCGCGAGTGCGATGGTCGACTACCCGATCGGCCACTTGATCGCCGAACGAGTCCGCGCGATGGGGGTCAAGCCGTTCTACAAGCACTTCGAGCACGACGGCGTCACCGGTCCGAACATGGCCACCGTCTACAGCGACCAAGGCTTGGGCGTGCGCGCACCGGTCGTGTTCTACAACCGCAGCAACGAGGGAGCCGCTCGGCTGAAAAAGGGGGACTTCGATTGGAAGTCGGTCATGGCCGGCGGAGTCCGTTGGTTCCACAGCGGCGGCATCTTCGCCGCGCTGTCGTCGACAACTCCCGAACTGATCATCGAAGGAATGCAAGCTGCGAAGGCGGCCGGAGCGGTCGTCTCGTTCGATCTCAACTTCCGCGCGAAGCTGTGGCAGATCTCCGGCGGCTTGGAGACCGCACAAGCGACGCTGCGAAAAATCTGCGCGAACGTCGATGTGCTGGTCGGCAACGAAGAGGACTTGCAGAAGGGACTCGGCCTGAAGGGACAAGACGTCGAGTCCAAGACGAAGCTCGACCCGGCCGCGTTCTTCGGCATGATGGACGACGTCGTCAAGCAATTACCGAACATCAAAGTCGTCGCGACAACGCTGCGCGAAGTTCACACGACCAACAGGCACGACTGGAGCGCGGTCTGCTGGATCGAAGGCAAAACGTATCAAGCTCCGACATGTGAACTCGGCGTCTACGACCGAGTCGGCGGCGGCGACGGCTTCGCGGCCGGCTTTATTTACGGATTGCTCAAAGGCCGAGCGCCGGAAGAGGCGATCAAGCTCGGATGGGCACACGGTGCGCTGCTGACGACGTTCCCCGGAGATACCACGATGGCGACCGTCGATCAGGTCGAAGCGTTTGCCAAGGGTGGCTCCGCACGGATTCAGCGATAACGATCGGAGACCAACATGGGATTCATCAACATCTCCGAGTTTCAGCCGATCGAACCAGTCCCCGGTTGTCGGATGCGGACTCCGTTCGGCAAAAACTTGATGCTGTCGTATCTGGAAATGGACGACGGTGCCGAGGTGCCGCTGCACTCGCATCCGCACGAGCAAGGCGGGATGCTGATCCGCGGCACGTTGGAATTGACGATTGGCGACGAGACGCGGCTGTGCCAACCCGGTTCGATGTTCCTGATTCCTCCGAACGTCAAACACCGAGCGGTCGCTGTCGGCGGTCCGTGCGTCGTGCTCGACGTCTTCAGCCCGGTGCGCGAGGACTACGCCGAATTGGTGAATCGCTACATCCCGTCAGTCGAGCCACCGCCCGCCGACTCCACGAGGTGAACCATGCGACGACCGTTCTTCTCAATGTGAAACGCCGCCAAACTCGGCGCGACCGGCAAGGTTTTCCTGATTGGCATGACCGGCAAGGGCCGATTCATTACGGGTTCTCTCTCACTTCGAGTAACTCGCGATGACCTGTCAGTTCTGGAATCGGCAAATTCTGCGGATCGGCCTGTTGGCGTTCTGTCTGGACGTTCGCGCGCAGGATCAAGTTGCGGTCACTGATCCAACGCTGACGATCGCTGCGACAACTCAGGCGATGGCAGTTGGCTCGGTGGGAAATCCGAAGCCGCCGCATCAGTTCGTGAAGTGGAGCGACGGTCTGATCTTCGAGTCGGAAGACAGTTCCGTGCGGGCTCACTTGGGGGCGTTGATCCAGCAAGACTGGACGGCGTTCGGCGAGAGCCAATCGCTGCTGTCGGACCCGACGGTGGGCGACCTTCAGGACGGCGTTTTCTTTCGTCGCGGGCGCATCAAATTCGATGGCAAGGCGTACGGAATTCTGGAATGGGATGTCGATGCGGAGCTGATCGGTCAGCCGTCGGTGACGTTCGATGATTTCTGGTTTGGACTGACTCAGGTGCCGGTCATCGGCAACGTGCGCGTGGGACACGTCAAGATTCCGATGGGGCTGGAATCGGTGACCAGCAATCGAGTGCTGACGTTTCTGGAGCGGTCTTCCGCCTTCGATGCGTTCTGGCAGGAGTACGATCCGGGCCTGCTGATCTTCAATCAGTGGGGAGACGGTGCCGGAACATGGGCCGCCTGTTTTCATCGGATCGACGATCAGGCCGACACGGCGGACTTCGGCGATGGTGAATACGCCGGAACATTCCGAGCGACCTGGTTGCCGATGCAGGGCGATGACGACACTTGCCTGTTGCACATCGGTGGTGCGTATCAAGTCCGCGATGCGAAACTCGACGTGGCGTCCGGGGTCGATGTCGTGCGGTTTCGAGCTCGACCGGAGATTCGCAACGGACATACTCCGGGAGTGCCACGATTCGTGGACACCGGCTTGATCGGTGCCAATGCCGTTCACACGTTGTCGGCGGAGGCGGCGTTGATCTGGGGACCGTTCTCGGTGCAAGCCGAATATGTCGCCGCGATGGCGGACGAGGCGGTCTCGCCGGCGGCGGGCGGAACGGCTCGCGGGACGGCGATGTTTCAGGGCTGGTACACGCAAGTCAGCTATTTCTTGACGGGTGAAAGCCGAGTTTACGATCGTCGTCTGGGACGTTTTGGTCGGGTCAAGCCAAAGCAAAACTTCTGGACGATGGAAGACGACGGCTGCGGTCAGAAGCGGCCTTGCTGGCATGCAGGAGCTTGGGAGCTGGCCGCACGATACTCGGTGGTCGATCTGAATGATTCGGGCATCTTCGGTGGCGAGATGCGCGACAGGACGCTCGGACTCAACTGGCACTGGAACGTCAACACCCGCTTGCAAGCGAACTACATTTTCACCGAGCGAGACGTGACCGCACCGCGACACGACGGTGTCAGCCATGAATTTGGCTTGCGATTCAGCCTCGACATTTGATGTCCGGCGGGATGTCGCGCAATACTACTGGCTCGCAAATCTTGTTGTTCACTCGGAGCCTCCCGTGTCGAGTCCGCTCGAAGCACAACCAATTCCAGCCAGCCCGGTCGGCGCATGCGGTCGTCCGGTTTGGGCGCGCTGGTTGTGGACGATCGTGGTCGCATTGCTGGTCGCTGGATTGGCCGTCGTGAAATCCGCTTCGCCGCTGACTCTGTTTGGCGGTGCGGCGATCGGATTGCTGCTGCTCGGCCTGCGCGGACTGATCGTTTGGAAGACGCGCCGAGTTCAGAAATTGTTCGTGATCGCGAGCGTCTTCGTGTTGGCGGCGGTCGCCGTGGGAGTTCGCACGCACTGGCGATATCAGGTCTCCGATTCGATGACGATTCCGATTCGCGAGTACCTCAGTTCCGAGTACTCCGAAGACCCGGCGGATCGAGCTTTGGCTCACGGCGGCTATCAGGGTCGAAAGTTGCTGCTCGTCAAGAACGATGAAACGCACTTTGACTTTGTCTTGGAACCGACCGCCTCGCATGTCGCCAAGATCGTGTTCAAAAACGTGGATGTCAGCCGGCTGACCCCCAGCTTGCCGGAGTGGACGAAATCCGATGCCGGCTTGCGGCGGATCGCACTGACCGACCGGCAATGGAATCGGCAGCAAGTGAAATTCGATCTGAAGTCCGATGTCGAAGTGACCGGAGGCGACGGGTTCGAGGCGGAGAATCTCTTCAGTGCCGAGCTGGCGAAGAACTGCCTGAACGCCGGCTTGTGGGAGGTGCTGCTGTTCACAAAGGGAGCCAGCGGCAAGACGCTGTACTACCAAGGTTGGTTCACGTTTCCGTTGGGGCATTATCAGCGGCTGTTCGAGCGGAACACCGGTTTGAAATTCAACGATCACTGGTACTACCTGGAGCACTGGTTCGATCCGGCCGGCACGGTCGTGAACCTCGACGGCTTGCGGCGAGTGACCTCCGAACGCGATGCCGAAACCAAGTTCGATCCTGCCGAGCGACTGATCTTCGGGGGCGAACAAACTCGGAAACGCCGCACCACGACCGCTCCGAACGTGCTGACTTGGCGCGATTTCTTTGACGGGCGTTCGGTGACGTTCGCGTCGTTCATCCCGCCGGGGAAGTACAGCTCGCAGCACCCGCACGGAAACGACTATCAGCGACTGGACAAATTCCAAAAGTCGATCGTCCGCTCGATCGTGTCACCCGCGAGTCCATCGCCGTTGCTGGAATTGGAGCTGCTCTTCCAGTGCTCGAAAGGCCCCGGCACTTGCCGATTCTTCGTGAGCGGTCTCGATCCCGCCGCGATTCCGCAACTGCCGGTCGCGGACTATTCCCAAGGGACGTACATGCCGATGGGGATCGGCGTCCCGCCATTCTTTCAAAGCTACGCCGATCTCCAAAAACGCGCTCCGGAGACCACTCCGTTTTTCAGCGTGCTGCTGGACGACGCCGGCCGCTGGATCGACCACCACGCTTTGGGCATCGACGGCCCCGTCTTGCATCGAGACGCCAACGATCCCAATTTGCTGCACCTGTACTTGCTCGCCTACGAACGTCACTCGTTGGTGGCTCACTTCGTGATCTCGCTGCCAATGGACTTGCTTTCCGAATCTGGCGGCTCGAATTAGAACAGTCGGCCTCCTGTCTGTGTTCTCGCACTCACACAAGGAACCGATCATGCCGTTGTCGCGCCGCCAATTTCTGACTACCGCCGCCGCTGGGACCGCCGCGATCGTCGCCGCTCCAGCCGTCATCACCGCCAGCAAGGTCGATAAGCCCCTGATCGTCGGAGAAGGAGAGCATCGCTTCGAAGTCCAGCACGAGTGGCCGCAGCTTCCCGAAAAATACACTTGGCAGACAACGCACAACGTCGCCGTCGACAAGTCGGGCAACCTCTACGTCATCCATGAAGGACGCGTTGATCTGAAGGATCACCCGTCGATCTTTGTGTTCGACCCCGAAGGAAAATTCATCCGCGCCTTCGGTGCTCAGTTTCAAGGTGGCGGTCACGGGATCGAGATTCGCCAGGAGGGGAGCGAAGAGTTCCTCTACGTCTGCGCGTACCAGCATCTCAAGACGTTCGCCAAGATGGATCTGAAAGGCGGGATCATTTGGCAGCAATATGCGCCGATGGAATCCGGCGTTTATGCGCCGGGTGAGAACACTCGGCCGGAAGACCGCCCGGAACGAGACAAGGTCTGGGGGCCGAATCGTTTTTTGCCGACGAACTTCGCGTTCCTCGACGACGGCGGATTTCTGCTGGTCGACGGCTACGGAGCCTCCTACGTCCACCGCTACAACAAAGACGCCAAATGGGTCAGTTGCTTCGGCGGAGTCGGTGATGCCGAAGGAAAGTTCCGAACGCCGCACGGTGTCTGGATCGACAAACGCGAGGGTCGCACGCCGTCGATCGTCGTCTGTGATCGTGCTCATCACGCGCTGCAATACTTCTCGATGGACGGCAAGTATCTCGAAACGATCAAAGGCTTCGGCCTGCCGGCCAACGCCGAGACGTGGAAGAATTTGCTCTGCATTCCGGAACTGCACGCTCGTGTCACGCTGCTCAACGAAAAGAACGAAGTTGTCGCTCGATTGGGTGAGGATGTGGCTCGCATCACGGCGAAGGATGGCGGTCAGATTCGCGGCGACAAGTCGAAGTGGCTCGACGGCAAGTTCGTGCATCCGCATGACGCTTGCTTCGCGGCGGACGGCAGCATCTTCGTGGCCGAGTGGGTCGGGACGGGACGCATCTCGAAGCTCAAGAAGCTAAGTTGATCGGTGTGGTCGCTGTCGTAGCGTTGCACTTCGCGGCGCGAGCAACACAATACGGCGACTGTTTCACTCACTCATTTTGGAGAATGCAAGTGTCGAATCTCGTTCAGAACGCGGCTCCCGATTTTGATGCCAAGGCTGTGGATGGCGGACAATTCCGCCAATTGAAATTGTCGGACCTGAAGGGCAAGTATGTCGTACTGTTCTTCTACCCGTTGGACTTTACCTTCGTCTGCCCGACGGAGATCACGGCCTTCAGCGACAAAGTCGATGAGTTCGCCAAGCGAAACTGCCAAGTCATCGGCGTGTCGGTTGACAGCCATTACTCGCACCTCGCATGGACCCAAATGCCTCGCGAAAAAGGTGGCTTGGGAGACATCAAGTACCCGCTCGTCGCCGACCTCACAAAGTCGATCGCTCGCGATTACGGCGTGCTGATCGAAGGGGCCGGCATCGCGCTGCGGGGCTTGTTCCTGATCGACAAGGCGGGCGTCGTGCGGCATCAAGTCGTCAACGATCTGCCGCTGGGCCGCAATGTGGACGAGGCGATCCGGATGCTCGACGCCTTGCAGTTCTTCGAGACCAACGGCGAGGTCTGCCCGGCCAACTGGAAACCCGGCTCCGCGTCGATGAAGCCGGACCCGAAGGGGAGCCAGGAGTATTTCTCGAAGTGCGCGAAGTAGTCATTGACCGCTGCTTGGCGAACGGGGGGCGTCAGCCCCCTGTTTCATTCGAAGTCGATCGACAATCAACCAAGGGGCTGACGCTCCCCGCTCGCCAGAGGCATGATTGATCATGCAGAACGTCGAAGTCTCACGCATCTTTGAAGACCTCGCCGACCTGTTGGAACTCGATGGTGCGAACCCGTTCCGCGTGCGAGCGTACCGCAATGCCGCTCGCACGGTCGAAGCGCTGTCGGCGGATGTCGCTGCGATCGTCACGCGCGATCCGGCCGAACTGCGGCAACTCGAAGGGATCGGCAAAGACCTCGCCGACAAGATTGTCGTCATCGTCCAAACGGGACAGTTGCCGCAGTTGGAGGACTTGAAAGCGAAGATCCCGCCCGGAGTCGTGCAGATGCTGCGCATTCCGGGACTCGGTCCGAAGAAGGTCGCCGCGCTGTTCAAAGAGCTGGGCCTCGAAACGCTCGACGCGCTCAAGCAAGCGGCCGAGCAAGGTCGCATCGCGGAACTCAAAGGCTTCGGCAAGAAGACCGAGCAGTCGATCCTCGAAGGACTCGCGATCGTGGCCGAGGCGGGGCAGCGAGTCTTCCTCTCCGATGCGAAGGCCGAGGCGGACGCGATCGTCACCGACTTGCAGCAACTCAGCAGCATCACGCAAGCGACGGTCGCGGGAAGTTGCCGGCGGCGCAAGGAAACGGTCGGCGATCTCGACGTGCTGGTGACATCGTCCGATCACAACGCCGCGATGGACCGGCTCGCGGCGAATCCGCTGGTGGTGAAAGTGCTGGCTCGTGGCGACACGAAGCAGCGAGTGCGTCTGAGATCGGGACTGGAACTCGATCTGCGAGTCGTCCCTGACGAATCGTTCGGAGCCGCATCGCAGTATTTCACCGGCTCGAAAGAACACAACATCGTCATCCGTCGCCGCGCTCAGGAGCGTGGCTTGAAGCTCAACGAGTACGGCCTGTTTCGTGGTGACGAACTGGTCGCGAGTCGCACCGAAGAAGAGGTCTACGCCGCTGTCGGCTTACCGTGGATTCCGCCAGAGTTGCGTGAGAATCGCGGCGAGATCGAACGCGCCGCAGCCGGGCAACTTCCGAAGCTGATTGAACTCGGCGACATGCGCGGCGACTTGCACATGCACACGACGGCGACTGATGGCATGAACTCGATCCGTGAGATGGCCGAGGCGGCGAAGGCTCGCGGATTGGAATACATCGCGATCACCGATCACTCGAAGCGTGTCACGATGGCCAATGGACTCGACGCAGATCGCCTGCGAGCGCACTGGAAAGCGATCGACAAAGTCCGCGCGGAAATCAGCGGCATCGAAATCCTCAAAGGGATCGAGTGCGACATCCTCGAAGACGCGACGATGGACCTACCCGACGACGTGCTGGCCGAAGCCGATTGGGTGCTGGCCGTGTTGCACTACGGTTTGAAACAGCCGCGCGAGCAAATCGACAAGCGGCTGCTCAACGCGATTCGCAACCCGCACGTCGACGCGATCGGCCACTTGACCGGCCGCTTGGTCTGCCAGCGGCCCGGAGCGGACCTGACGTTTGAAGACGTCCTCAAAGCCGCCGCCGATCACGGCACCTGGTTGGAAATCAACGCGCACCCCAGTCGGCTCGACCTGGATGACATCCACGCCGCGGCCGCGAAGGACCGAGGCATCCCTATCGTCATCAACACGGACGCTCACAGCACCGCCGGCTTTGATGTGATGCAGTACGGAATCTTTCAAGCTCGCCGAGCGGGCTTGGAAGCCAAAGACGTCACGAACACAAGAACGCTGAAGGACTTTCAAAAAATGCTGAGTTGAGAGAACGCCGACAGCCGTTATCGCACATTTTCTTCCCCCTCGTCGGAGACATCCCAATGGACCCGCGCTACCGCATCGCCGACACCAGCCAGATCATCACCCCCGCGCTGGTCGTGTTTCGCGAACTGCTCGAAGACAACTTGCGGCGGATGATTGAGATTGCCAAGCGGACCGAACGCCTGCGGCCACACTGCAAGACACACAAGACGCGTGAGATCGCACGCATGGAATTGGAACTCGGCATCGTCAAGCACAAGTGCGCGACGTTCGCCGAAGCCGAGATGCTGGCCAGCGTCGGCATCAAAGACATCTTCCTGGCGTACAACCTCGTCGGCCCGAACTTGCGCCGCGCCGTCGAGTTCGTGAAGCAGTTTCCCGACGTGACGCTGTCGGTCACGGCCGATCATCCGCGCGGCATCGCGTCGCTGGGCGAAGCGATGGACACGGCTGGACGGCGCATCGACGTGTTGCTCGATATCGACGTCGGCCAACATCGAACGGGCGTCCCGGTCGGCTCGCACGCGGCCGAGTTGTATCGACAGATTGCCGCAACTCGCGGATTGAAGGCGGGAGGATTTCATGTCTACGACGGACATCAACATCAACTCTCTCGCGATGACCGCCGAGTCGCCGTGCTCGCCGAGTTCGACAAGGTGCGAGCGTTTCGCGACAACTTGGTCGCTTCGGGTCAATCGGTTCCGCGCATGGTCTGCGGCGGAACGGCATCGTTCCCGATCTATGCCGAGATGGACGACCCAACAATTGAACTCAGCCCCGGCACCTGCGTGCTCAACGATGTCGGGTACTCCGAGCACTTCCCCGATCTCGTCTTCCCTCCCGCCGCCGTGATGCTGACGCGAGTCGTCAGCCGGCCAGCCGCAAATCGCATCACGTTGGACATGGGCTACAAGGCGGTCGCGTCCGACCCGCCCGCTGGTCAGCGAGTGATGTTTCCCGATTTGCCCGACGCCAAGCAGGTGCTGCAAAACGAAGAGCATCTCGTTTTGGAAACGTCCCGTGCCAACGAGTTTCAACCCGGCGATGAGCTGTTCGCGATTCCGCGTCACGTCTGCCCGACGTGTGCGTTGCATCGAGCGATCTTCGTCATCGCGGGTGGAGAACTCGTCGATCAATGGGAGGTCGCGTCGCGCGATCGCTGGCTGACGATTTGAAATCGAGGGTCAAAGTTTCAAACTGCCTTTGTGGTGCGGGCAGGTTGAAAGCCAGTTCCACGTCAGCGTGATTTGAACTTGCGGCCGACGGTCAGGTTGGCGGGAATGCCGTCCGGATATTGCTTGTGCAGCCACGTTTCAATCTGCTCGGCGCGATGCTCTGGGTGTGGGTGCGATCCGAGCCATTCGGGTTGGTGATTGCCCTGCGAGACTTCGGACAGAATTTTCATCACGCCCAACATCTGCGAGGGATCGAAGCCGGCGGCGGTCATCGCTGCCAGACCGAATTGATCCGACTGCGATTCGTCCCCACGGCTGTAGCTCAGTTTCACCATCGAATTGACCATCGCGGCCACTTGCTGATTCGAGCGGCCGGAGTGGCGTTCATCGCTGCTGGCCACGCCGACCGCTGTCACCAGGATCTGTCCGAACTGGCCTTGCGCCATGTGCTGCGCGGCGTGCCGATGGATGACGTGCCCGATCTCGTGGCCGAGCACTCCCGCGAGTTGAGCCTCATTCTGCAAGCGATTGAGCAGTCCCGTCGTGATGAAAACTTGCCCGCCCGGCAACGCGAAAGCATTGACCGTCCGTGAGTCTCGCAGCAAATGAAACTGGAAACGGTACGGACTTTTGGAGTCCACTCCTTGTTCGACCAGCCGCTCGCCGACCTCTCGGACCAGCGCGGCGGATGGCGAGCGAGGGTCAACTTCGCCTCCCATTTGCGTCGCCATCTGCGGTGCCGACTGCACGCCCAACGCGATCTCCTGCGGGACGGACATCGCGACGTGCTGTTTCTCGCCCGTGACCGGGTTGACCTGCGTGCTCGTCAGAAAGCGAAACGCTCCGAAGAGCAGCAGGATCAGCGCGATGATCCACTGCGGACGAATGGGAAATCCGCGACGTTCGGAACGATAGCCGTAGGACATGACGCTCAACCTTGAAGAGGGGATTCTCAAGCCGCCCCGGAAGACGTCCAAGTATTGCGTGCAATCGCTGTGAGAGAACAGCAAACAGCCAGTGTCGAAACAAAACCGCCTCGGACGTGACCTGCTTCACGTCCGAGGCGGGGAGGGAGACGGCCGGAAAGCCGTCGGTGCGTGCTGCGTGATTTCGGAGCCAGTTATTCGATCGCGCCGGTGCGGACTGGCGGCGCCGGCTCGTTGTTCCCGCCGAGGTCACGCGGCGTCGGAACCAGACGGTTGCCGATGACGGGTGGAGGCTCGTCCGAGAACAAGTTGTCGTCGTTTGGCAGTTTTGCGGCTGGCGGTGCGGGTTGCAGTTCGTCGTGGTGAGAGAGCTTCGAATTGCGTTGTTCGAGAATCGCACGCGCCGCGGCGCGGACTTCGGCCTCGCTCAAGCGGGTGAGATTCTTCAACTGAGCCAACGGTTCGAGGACGCGCATCGCTCGGCCAATGGTGGATTCGAGCATCACGAATTCCGCCAGCATCTGTCGCATTCCCGCCAGCAGTTGCGTTTGGCCTCGCAATTCGGTCCCCAGATCGGTCAGCAGTTCCAGCGTCTCGATGGCATTGGCAATGTCGCCGCCAGCCACCTTCATGTCCGCTTCGAGCTTGCGAACCGAGGCCCAATGGCGGTGTGCGATCTGTGTGTCTTCGACGTTCGCGGCCAAGTCGTCTCGCAACGTGAGCAACTCTTTCGCGTGAGCTTGCGATTGCTCGGTGCTGTCGTCGCTCGACCGCAACGAATCACGCAGAGCAAGCAATTGATTCGCGGCCTCTTGCACGGCGACAACGTCGTCCGCTTTTCGAATCGAATCTTTCAGAGCGATCAACTCGGCCGCGCCGCGTTGCGACTCTTCGACTCCGGCGGCGTTCTCCAACACCTTCGTGCGCAGATCGCCGAGCTTCTGAACCTCGACGGCCGCGATGTCAGATTCTTTCGCCGCATCACGGACTTGCTGATGCAGTTCGACCATGCGATTTACACTGGTCACCGCTTCTTGCTGCGCCGGCTTTTGCGAGATCAGACTTTCGTGCAATTTGAAGATGTTGGCGAGAACTTGCTCGACGCCTGCGGACTGCTCGCGCTGGCGGACAACTTGCTTTTGTAATTCGGCGATTCGATCCAATGCGGCGACCGCATCTCCGGTCTGTTGGGCTTCTTTCTCGACGCTCATGCGAAACTCGCGAACGTCTCCCAGTGCCGCACGAGCGGATTCCAACTGGCGTTTTTGTGCTTGCAAGGCTGACAACAGGTGGTTGGTTTCCCAAGCGACGTCCTTCACCCCCACAAGGTCATGCAAACCTTTCTCGACATTGGCGAGATCACGTTTGACCGAGGCCAACTCATTCATCAACGGGCGACGCAGCAGGATGTCCAACGCGAGGAACGAGATCGCAATTCCGAACAGCATGAGTCCCCAGCGAACAAGGGGAGTATTCATCAAGTCTTTTTCTACGGACGACCGTGGAGTGTCATTGAGAGACAAGGCGTGTCCTCCTGAAAGCCGGTCTTGCGCAGACCGGAAGGCCGAAAGAAGCGGACGAGTCGCTGGCAGTCTTCGCGATCGTTGCCAAGCGGATGCGTTCTCCAATATCGCCCACCGGACCCCGCAGAAATTGCCTGTTCAGCCAACCAATCCGCGAACGGTGTGGAACTCGGTCAGACAGACAAGACGCATCAGTGCCAGCAATCGCGACGGCCGAAGCGGTCGTGACGAACATTCAGGCAAGCCCTCAGATCGACACCGCTCAGCGAGTTTACCTGACTTGCCGGGAAGCCAGGTTTGTCGGCGTTCGCATGACGCTTCCAAAGATTGGGGGCCATTGCACATCGTCAGCGCGTGGGCCAGCGAGCAAGGGTTCACGCTCGGTCAAGTCGCCACCGACGACAAGTCCCACGAGATCACGGCGATTCCCGAATTGCTGACGCGACGGGACCTCACCCACACGGTCGTGACCATTGACGCCATCGGCAGCCAGAAGGCGATCACCCAATAGATCGTGACCGAGAAAGGCGACTTCGTGATTGCCGTCAAAGACAATCAGCGCAAGCGGCTTCAAGAGATCCGAGAGTTCTTCAGCGACCACCTGGAACAGTTGCGTTATCGCGAGTACGAAACCGCAGACGTGGGACATGGCCGCATCGACGAAAGCGCCGATGGCCGCGAGACACACGACGTGCGGTACGACATCCTCCGCCGCACTTTGAGCGGCCCGCGCTTCGGCGAAGCGGTTCGTGGCCACTGGGGCATCGAGTCGATGCACCGGGTGCTCGACGTGAACTTCCGCGAAGACGACAGCCGCACGCGAGAACGAACGCTCGGCAACAATCGGAGCTGGCTACGACGCTTCGCCATCGCGCGACTCAAACACCATCCGCTCAAAGAAAGCTTGCGAGGCAAAATGCAAATCGCCGACCGGAACGACGACTTCCTCGCTGAAGTTCTCACCGGTCAACAACTTTGATACGCGCTGGCCGTGCACCAGCCGACTCGTAAACCGGGCACGACTTCCTTATCCGACGATTCTTGTTTGGTGTTCTCGTTACAGCCGCTTGACTTTGATGTTCTTCCAGCGGCATTTGGCTCCGTTGGGCCAGCCTTTGCCGCCGTGGACTTGGACGGTGATTGAGCCGGCTGGGCCAAGTGTCTCGGCGACTTTCGCCGCGTCGTAGCCCTTGCCGTCGAACTTCTTGCCGTCGAATTCGTTGACCTTCAGCCCGTTGATCCAGGTCGTGATCTGCGGCGGATTGCCGATGACGCGGACCTTGGCGGTGTTCCAATCGTTGACCTTCCAGGCCTTGAGCCATTCGTCGCTGGTGCAGGTCGGCGTCACGGTC
The DNA here is from genome assembly GCA_003669125.1 of Planctomycetota bacterium. Taxonomy (GTDB): domain Bacteria; phylum Planctomycetota; class Planctomycetia; order Planctomycetales; family Planctomycetaceae; genus SXKJ01. Next base: position 1,495 of record QWQF01000229.1, on the reverse strand, counting down.
GGCGCGGGATCGGTCGGCTTGGCGAACAGTTTCAAAAGCTTGCCGTCTTTCTCTTCGCCGAAGATGTCGTACGGGCGCGTGTTGAAGCCACCGGTCCCTTCGCCGTAGATGTGGCCGACGTTACCGCGATCGTGATAGTCCACCATCATCTGGAAGCACTGGCCTTTGTCGTTCGACCGCACGAACAGGCCAGAGCAGACGCCCCAGTCGGGCTTCATGTCGATCAGCAACTCGAAGTCTTTGAACTTCTCGTCGGACAGCAGGATGCCACCGTTGCCGCTGCCGGGCGGGTCTTGCTCGCCGGAGATGGCTCCGTCTTCGATGACCCAACTTCCGCCAGTGCCGTGGCCGATTCGTTCGGGGTTCTTGTGCCAACCGGTCAGCGATTTTCCGTCGAAAATGGATTTGAATTCTTCGTCTGCGGCGCGGGCTGACGAGAAATAAACTGGTAGCAGCAGGGCCAGCACAAAACTGAAGCGAGTCATTCGAGTTCTCCAAGGCTAAGGAATGTGTCAAACAGGGCTGTCGAAAAATGTGGAGCAGAAAATCAAAATTGTCTTTCGGATGGCGATGAGGTCGAAACCAGCCGCGCCTCAAATTGTCCACCAGTCATTCATTCTTCTTCTTCGTGGACCTTCGCCGAAGCCACGATCTTCTGCTGCTCGTTGCCGGGGACGACTTCGTAGTGACTGGGTTCGAAGGTGTACGAGCCTTGGCCGCCGGTGATGCTCGACAGCGTGCGAGCATAGGTTTGCATTTCGGCCAGCGGAACCGAGGCTTTCACGATCGTGAAGTTGCCGGGGAGCGTGTCCATTCCCTCCATGCGGCCGCGGCGCGTGTTGAGGTCGCTGGTGATGTCGCCGAGTCTTTCGCCGGGGACCATGATCTCCGCCTTCACGATTGGTTCGAGCAGCGCCGGCTTGGCTTTGGCGAAGACCTCTTTGAAGCACTGCCGGCCGGCGGTCTTGAACGCGGTTTCGTTGCTGTCCACCGGATGGTCCTTGCCGAAGAACAACGCGCACCAGCAATCTTGAACCTGGTAGCCGGCGAGCACGCCTTTCTCCATCCGGTCTTTGACCCCCTTCTCGACAGCGGGGATGAAGTTGTTCGGCACACTGCCGCCGCTGACGCAATCGAGGAACGCGTAGTTCAGCACCGGGTCGTAATGGAACGAGCGAAGACTCTCGAAGCGTTCTTTGATGAAGTATTCCTCCGGGACGATCCCCTGCGGCAGCGGGCCGATGCGCATGTGAACTTCCGCGAACTGACCGGAGCCGCCCGACTGTTTCTTGTGGCGGTACATTCCCTCGGCGTTCATGTTGCAAGTTTCGCGGTACGGGATGCGCGGCATGGCCGTGTTGACATCGACTTTGTCCCGCTTGTGGAGCCGATGCACGATCGCTTGCAGGTGCAGTTCGCTCATCCCTTGGATGACCATCTCGTGCGTTTGAGCTTCGCGCGTGACGTGGAAGGTTTGGTCTTCCTCTTCAATCTT
>QWQF01000279.1 GCA_003669125.1 Planctomycetota bacterium | reverse complement strand
GGTCGAACAAGTCTTGCCCCTGATACACGCCGGCTTCGTACACGCGGCGATTGACGCCGATCATCAAATCGAACGGCAGGTGATGATCGGCACAGTGTTCGGCCAGCGTCCAAAAGACGAAGCGGCTGAGCGTGCGTTGCTCGTCGGCGGACAGTTCTTTGCCAGCCGCAACAGCTCGCAAAATTGGATCGGCGGAGGCGGCGTCGATGCGAATCGGCTCGAAATCCGGCGGCAAAGAGATCGCGCACGCTTTCGCATTCTTCGAGAGGAAGTGATCAAACAGCTTGCCAACCGCTTGCTTCAGCGACGCGGCACCGCTGAGTTCGATGCCCGTCGCCTTCGCGAGTCGCGTGCGAGTCTCCGGCTTCGTCAGATGAAAGACGAGGTCGTCCGTCCGCAAACACGGGATGTACCGCTGCGTGTTGAAGCCGGTCAGCGGATCATCAAAATTGTTCGTCAGGAAGATTTGTTCGAGCTTGCTGGTCCGCAGTACCTGCTCTTCCCAATCGGGCTGAGCCATTTTTTTGGCGGCGGTGTCGTACAGCGTTTCCCAATTCGCCGGCGTGATGCGGTCGTCCTCGAAGCCAAAGAAGGCGCGACACATCTCCAGCAGCCAACTGTATTGAACGGTGTTTTCGATGTCCGCCAGCTTCGAGACCAGCCGTTGGACTTTCTCCTTGGGATCGATGCCCGGCTGCTCAATTTGTTCGCGCGGCAGGCCGGCGGAGTGAGCCAACTCGGTGTAGTAGTGGTAGCCCAGGATGTCCGCCAACGTGTGTGACGCCGGATCAAGCTGGTTGATGTGCGTGTGCGGGTCGATCAGTACGAGCTTGTCCAACTCGCCAAGCAGACGTTGCTGCAACTGGGCTGACATGAACGGCAGGCTCCCAAGTGTCCGAGGTCTCAAGCATCAAAAACCGTGGCATTTCCTGGCCAAACGGCGACGGCAGAGTACTGCCACCCGTTCGTCCGCGACAGGAACTTCGTGACCAACAGACGGCGCAGCATCGCGTTGACAGGTTTTCGGTGTTGCCCAATAATCCATCGACTTTTGGGGGATCAACGGACTGAAGTTCGGAGACCGACCTCATCGCATCACACTTGCAGAAGGTTCCTTGTCATGGCCGGAAATGTTTTAGAGTTCACGGAAGCCAATTTCTCGTCGCAAGTTTTGGAGAGCAGCCAGCCGGTGCTCGTCGACTTCTGGGCTCCGTGGTGCGGACCCTGCAAGGCACTGGGGCCGACCATTGAAGAGATCGCCAACGACTACGCTGGCAAGGCGCGCGTGGGCAAAATGAACACGGACGAAGGCGTCAGGATCGCGACGCAGTACGACATCCAAAATATCCCGACCGTGATCCTGTTCAAGGGCGGCCAACCGGTCGATCGTACGATGGGCATGGTCAGCAAGGCCAAGCTGGCGGGCATGATCGACAAGACGCTGTAGCACGGAGGATGGGCACTCTTGCCCGTCCTGCCAGACAACGACGGGCAAGAGTGCCCATTCTAATTTCCTGGGAAAGGACTCCCGGAATGAGCGACCAGACGCAAGCCAACCGTTCTGAATTGAGACCGCATACTCACGACGGCTCTCCGGAGTTGTCGTCTCGTTTTGTGCCGCTCGCCGATGGCCGAGTCGCCCGCTTCGACACGGTTGATCCGATCGAATCAGCGGTCCCGACGCCGGAGTTCGATACCGCTCCCGCTCCACGGCACAACGAGATGCTGGCGCACGCCAGAAAGTTGGTCGATGACCTCGGACTGCGGTTCTCCGAGATTGATCGGCGCGAACAAATCCTCGCCGACCAACTTCAGCAACTCGAACACGAACGACGTGAACTGCGGCTCTGGAAGCAAGAAGCCGAACAAGAGCTGCAATCCAAAGAGGACATCCTGCGGCAGCGTGACGCGACGCTCGCGGAGCAGATCGCGTCACAGCAATCCGTAATCGAGCAACTTCGTGCCGAGCACGACGAACTCGCGAAACGCCGCGAACAACTCGAATCCGACCGCATCCGCCTGCTCGCCGAGGTCGGCAGCAAAGTCGCCGCCGAACGAGAACAGTTGCAGCAAGCGATCGCAGCCGCCGGTACGGATCGTCAGGTTCTGCAGGCTGAGTTCGATCGGCAGCGACAACAGCTCGACGAGGCGTACCGAGGCAAGCTGCTCGAACTCGACGCCGCGAAATCGCGACTCCGACAGGATGTCACCGAGGAAGTTCTCACCGTCGAATTGCGTGCCGAGCGTGAGTCACTGATCCGCGAACGCACCGAGTTCGATGACGTTCGCACCCAGTTTTTCGCGCAACGAGACCGCGAGCGAGCCGAACTCGACCACTTGCGCGAAGTCCACGAGTCTGCCGTCACGCGAGTTCGCCATGAACTTCTCGCACAACGACAGCAGCAACTCGCCGATCTTGAAGTCGCGACGCGCGCGGAAGAGGCCAAACTACAAGAAGGCCAAGAAGCATTCGCTCGGCAGCGAGAGCAGCAACTCACGGAACTGCGGCACGAGCGGGCGGTCCTCGAAAACCGCTTGCGATTTCAGCAAGAGCACCTCGCGAAGGCGCGTCAAGAAATCGAAGCCGCTCAAAATGAGTTCCGCCGCGAATCGCAGCGAGCACGCGGGCAACTCGAAGAGGGGGACGCGATCATCAGACTGCGGCAGTCGCAACTCGACCGCGTGCGAGCGTTGCTTGAAGAGCGCGAACGCTCCGTCAATCGCGAACGGGAGATGCTTTTCAAATCACAACGAGCGTTCGAGCAATTCACCGAGCATGATCGCGAGCGAATCAAACTCGAACGTGAAGAGTGGGACCACGAACGGGGCGGTCAACTCGCCGATCTACGTCGCCAGCAAGACATGCTCGCGCTGCACGCGAACAACCTGGAAGGCCGTCGCGAACGGCTCGACAAGCTGCGAGCCGAATTGGAAGAGACGCATCGCACGACGCTCGAAATGCGCATGGCGATCGAAGAAGCGTGGGCACAGATGACGCAGACCTGCGGCGTGGACGTTGCTCAGCAGCGGCTCGACCAAGCTCAGCAGCAACTCTCCGGCCACTATCGCGGGCTTCGCGATTCCTTGATCGAACAACGCCACGAGCTCGACGAGATGCGACAACTCTTCCAAACGCAGCGTGACGAGTTCCGTGCGGAGCAACAGACGCTCTCCGAATGGGCCGCGTCACAAGACCGGACGCTCCGCACACGCGAAGGGGATTTGCAGACTCAGGCCGAACAACTCGACGTCCGCGAATCGGCCTGGCGTTCCGCCAGTCAGCGTTGGATCAATGAAAAGATCGAAGCCGAAGCAGTCATCCGCGACTTGCTGCAACAGCTCACGTCGCTGACCGAACCGACATCGCCCGTCTCGATGTGGCCACATCCGTCGATGCCGGTTTACGAGTAACCGAAAGACTGCTGCCGTGAAACGCACGTTGTCGTTGTCGGCGATTGTCAGCATCATTTTTTTCAATGTCTGCGGCGGCGCGTACGCCGTGGAAAAGATCTTGGCGGCCGGCCCTGGATTCGCCGTGCTGCTGCTGCTGGTGACTCCGTTGGTCTGGAGCGTTCCGATCGCGCTGGTCTGCGCCGAGTTGGGAACGGCGATCCCCGAAGAGGGGGGCTATTACGCGTGGTCGAAGCGGGCATTGGGACCGTTCGGCGCGTTCTGCCAAGGCTGGTGGGCGTGGCTTTACACGTTCATCGACATCGGCCTCTATCCCACGATGTTCTGTGATTATCTGGCGTTTCTCGATCCGAGGTTCGCCACGGACGGAAACTACTGGCTTCGCAAAGGACTGATCATCGGCATGATCTGGAGCTTCGTGCTGCTGAACCTCTTCGGTTCGCGCACGATTGGAAAATTCGCGAAGCTGTTCCTCGTGCTCGTGATGTCGCCGTTCCTCATTCTGGTGTTGGTCGGACTGTATCAAGGATTTACGCGAGGCTTTTCGCTCAGTCCGGTGACGCCGTTGCTGAATTCGGGGACGACGTTGGGGCCGGCGCTGGCGACCGCGATTCCGTTGGTGCTTTGGAACTACATGGGCTGGGATTCGATCTCGACCATCGCGGGCGAAATGGAACATCCCCGTCGCGATTATCCGCGAGCGTTGCTGATCAGCGTGCTCTTGATCTCCGCAGTCTATGTCGTGCCGTCGATGGTCGCGCTGGCTCTGCTCGGCACCGAAAACTTCGAGTGGACGACCGGAGCTTGGAGCGACGCCGCCAAACAAATCGTCGGACCGTGGCTCGGCCAATTCACCAGTGCGATGGGGATGATTTCCGCCATCGGATTGTATTCCGCGCTGGTGCTGGTCTACAGCCGCGTGCCATTCGTGATGGGGCAGGATGGCTATTTGCCGAAAGCTCTGATGAAGACAAACCGGTGGGACGCACCGTGGGTGTCGCTGATTGTTTCGGGAACGCTCTACACGATCGTGATCCTCGTCTTTCGGGACTTAGAGGAATTAGCCTCCGCGGCCGTGACGGTCTACGCAGCGATGATGTCGCTGGAGTTACTGTCGTTCCTCGTCCTGCGGTGGCGCGAGCCGACTCTGCCGCGCCCCTTCCGAGTTCCCGGTGGCTGGTGCGTAGCCGTCGTGGTGTGCGTCCTGCCGCTGCTCTGCATCGGAACGGGGGCATATTACTGTGTGCAAGAAGACGGTCTGTGGAAGGTCGTCGGCTTGGCCATCGCCATCATGGCCAGCGGGCCGGTGTTGTACCCGGTCGCAGCGTGGTGGCGACGAAAGCCCGGGTCATCCAACGGCGAGACATGAATCCGTCGCTCGACTCGATGTTTTCCTCCCGCTAGAACGCGAGCGAAGAAAGGAACTCACTCTTGTGAAACGCTCCCTCACTCTCACGGCGATCATCAGCATCATCTTCTTCAACGTGTCTGGCGGGCCGTATGGTCTGGAGTCCGTGCTCAAGGACGGCCCTGGCCTGGCGATGCTGCTGATTGTGATCACGCCGTTGCTTTACAGTGCCCCCGTGGCATTCATCGTTGCCGAACTGGGCACGGCGATCCCCGAAGAGGGCGGCTATTACGTCTGGTCCAAGCGGGCACTCGGCAAGTTTCCGGCATTCTGCCAAGGTTGGTGGGCCTGGATGTTCACGTTCGTGGATGTCGGCATCTGCCCCGCTTTGTTTTGCGATTATCTGGCATTCTTCTTCGAGATTTTCAACAAAGACACCGGCAGCTTCTGGGCTCGAAAGACCGTCATGCTGACCATGGTCTGGGTCTTCGTGCTGCTGAATCTGCGAGGAGCTCGCACGGTTGGCAACTTCGCCAAGGGTCTGGCGCTGATGATTGTCTCGCCGTTCGTGGTGTTGATTGGCTGGGGACTTTACCGCGGACTGACCGGAGGGTTTCCACACAATCCCGTCGTTCCGTTTTTGAATGCGGACACGTCGCTCGTTTCGGCGTTGGCATTGGCCATCCCGGTGATCCTCTGGAATTATCAGGGCTGGGACGCGGTTTCGACGTGTGCCGGCGAGATGAACAATCCGCGTCGCGATTACCCTCGCGCGCTGTTGATCGCCATCTTCGCGATCATGGCCGTGTATGGCCTGCCGGCACTCATCGGCCTGTTGTTTTTCGGCAGCCATGAGATCGAGTGGACGACCGGAGCCTGGAGCATCGTTGCCGAACAGTTGGTCGGACCGTGGTTGGGTTACGCACTCAGCGCGATGGGCATGGCCGCGGGGATCGGTTTGTATTCGGGGTTGGTTCTGGTCTACAGCCGCGTCCCGTTCGTGATGTCGCGCGACGGTTTCCTGCCGAAGGCGATGAGGTACGAGAATGCTCACGGAGCACCCGCCATTTCGCTGCTGGTCTGCGGTGTGATTTATTCCATCATCGTGATGATCTTCAAGGACTTTGAAGAGGTCGCAAAAGCAGACGTGACGCTCTACACCGGCAAGGTCTCGATGGAACTGCTTTCGTTCTTGGTGCTGCGTCGGCGCGAGCCTGACCTGCATCGACCATTTCGCATCCCTGGCGGCTGGCCCGTGGCGATCAGCTTGGCTTGCTTGCCGCTGCTGTGCATCGCTGCCAACTTAGGAATTCAAATCGCCGATGGCGATTCCTGGAAAGTCCTGGGCGTGCCGCTGTGCATGATGGCGACCGGGCCGCTGATTTATCCCTTCATCGTTCGCTACCGAGAGAAGTATCCGGTGCAGATCGAAACGCACGACGATGCTCTGCCGCCCGAATCCACATCCAGCGACACGCCAACTTGATGGAGCGCGGTGGTCAGTAGCCAGCCGCGCAGCCGTCCTTGCGTGGATCGGTGCCTCCATGCAAGACACCGTTCTTGTGGTCGATCAGGATCGCCTGATAACCGCCGAACGCTCCGCCGGGACCGCCGAGTTGATGGCCACGCTCGATCAGAACTTTCAACGTCTCGGCAGGAATGCCCCATTCATGGCCAACGCTGCCGCCGTTTGCGGCCATCGGCCGACCGGTCGGTGTCGCGCTGCCGGTGTGCTGCACGCGCGGATGCTCGCCGGCCTGCTGCACATTCATGCCGAAGTCGAGCATGTTGACCAAAACCTGCACATGCCCCTGCGGCTGGAAGTCGCCACCCATCACGCCGAACGCCAGATGTGGCTGGCCATCCTTCGTGACGAACGCCGGGATGATTGTGTGGAACGGACGCTTGTGCGGTTCCAGCCGATTCGGGTGCTCGGCGTCGAGAGCGAACAAGCAACCCCGATTCTGTAACGCAAAGCCGACGTTGCCCGGCACGATCTGTGAACCGAAACCGAAATAATTGCTCTGGATGAACGAGCAACAATTGCGGTCCTTGTCGACGACCGTCAGATAGATCGTGTCGCCGTGAGCGAGCTTCGCGTCAACATCGCCCGGCACAACTTGCTGTGCCGCGTGCTGCATGTCGATCCGAGCGGCCTGCTTCGCGGCATACTCTTTGGAAATCAATTCCTTCGTCGGCGGCACACCGAACGCCGGGTCAAAATAGAACCGCGAGCGATCCGCGAACGCCAGCTTCTTCGATTCGATCAACAAGTGCAGGTAGTCGGGATGAAACGGGCCGAGCGACTTGAGATCATGCCGCTCCAACACGTTGAGCATCTGCAAGGCCGCGATCCCCTGCCCGTTCGGCGGCAACTCCCACACGTCGTACCCGCGGTAGTTCGTACTGACCGGCTGCACCCACTCGGACGTGTGATCTTTGAAATCGAGCTTCGAGAAGTAACCGCCGGTCGCCTCGCTGAACTTCACGATCTCGTCGACAATCGCACCTTCGTAGAACGCATCTCGCCCGCCGGTCGCGATCGCTCGGTACGTCGCCGCGAGATTCGGGTTCTTGAACAACTCGCCGGCACGCGGAGCTTTTCTGTTCGGCAAGTAGGTCTTCGCCGAGTCTGGCCACTGCGACAAACTCGCCGCAGAACCCGACCAATAGCCAGCGATGATTTCGCTGACCGGGAAGCCTTCTTCGGCGGTGTGGATGCTCGAAGCCAGCAGCTTGTCGTACGACAGCGTGCCGAATTTCGACCGCAACATCTCCCAACCATCGACGCAACCCGGCACTGACCACGACAGCGGCCCCGTCTCCGGCATCTCGTCGAGCATCTTCTGGGCGAACACGTCTCGATTCAGCGTGTACGGACTGCGGCCGCTGGCGTTTAGGCCGTACAGCTTCTTGGTCTTGGCGTCCCAATAAATCACGAACAGATCGCCGCCGATCCCGCAGCTCATCGGCTCGACGAGTCCGATCATCGCGTTCGCGGCAATCGCCGCATCAGCCGCGTTGCCTCCGGCCTTGAGGATGTCCAATCCTGCCTGAGCCGCCAGTGGATGACTGGTCGCGACGATGCCGTTCTTCGCGATCACCACCGAACGCCCCGGATGCGGCAACGTCTTTGGCGGAGCGGCCTCGGCGAACGAACCATCCGAATCAACGAAGCGAGGTAACGACATCAGGCAGCCTCCCACGACAAGAATCAGCAGCCAACGGTAGTGCATGGTTTATCCTCTCTTGACCGGTGTAGATCACGAGCATTCAACGTGACGCGGTTTGTAACAATCGGAACCAAAAACGGTATCACGGCTGCCGGTGATCAACTTCCGGCCGAGAGTCGATCGCCGTGATACCGTTTTTGGTTTTTGAGAGTTGCCAACCGCAACGGATCGTTTTACTGTTCTATCACGATAGAACACTTCGAGGCGGCCGCCATGTTTTTCTCGATCAACCCCGCGAATGGTTTGGCGATCTTTGACCAGATCGTGCGGCAGGTGAAGTTCGCGGTGGCTAGTGGCACGTTGGCTCCGGGGAACATGGTGCCGTCGGTGCGTGAACTGGCGAAGGAACTCGCCGTGAATCCGAACACGGTCGTGAAGGCGTATCGCGACCTGACCTCCGAGGGAATCCTGGAAGCCGTGCGCGGCACCGGCTTGAACGTGACCGAGGATGCGGTCGCGCACTGCGAGAAGGAACGGCTCACGCTGCTGCGCGAGCGGATCAAACATGTCCTCGAAGAGGCTCACAGCAGCCGACTGGAGGCGGGCGAGATTCGCGAGATGGTCGAAGAGGAGCTGATGCGACTGGAACGGGCGGCGAAAGGAAAACGAGGCAAGAAGGGAGCAGACGCATGAGCGAAGTCTTTGCATGGGATCAGGTCACGAAACGCTTCGGCAGCCAATTGGCGCTGCGCCGTTTCTCGCTGTCGTCGGAACCGGGATCGGTCGTGGCTTTGCTGGGAGACAACGGGGCCGGCAAGACGACGGCGATTCGGATTTTGCTCGGCCTGCTGGAGCCGACGAACGGACAATCGCACGTCTTCGGCCTCGACAGCCAAGCGAATGGGCCGGTGATTCGGCAGCGAGTCGGCTACGTCCCGGATCGGCCGGCGCTGTACGAGTGGATGACCATCGAGCAAATCGGCTGGTTCGCCGCCGGATTCTACCCGGATGGTTTCTATCAGCGGTTCTGCGAGTACGTCGGCCAGTTCGGACTGCCGATCGACAAGAAAATCAAAACGCTCTCGAAAGGGATGCGGTCGAAAGTGTCGCTCGCGCTGTGCATGGGACACGAACCCGAACTGCTGGTGCTCGACGAGCCAACCTCCGGTCTCGATCCGGTCGTGCGTCGCGAGTTTTTGGAGAGCATGGTGGACGTAGCGGCTCGCGGTCGGACGGTGCTGCTCTCCAGCCACCAGATCGCCGAGGTTGAACGGATCGCTGACGTCATCGCGATCATCCGGCAAGGGGAACTGCTGCTGGTCGAGCGGCTCGACAAACTCAAGGCCGAAGTCCGTGAACTCACTCTGACGCTCAACAACGGCGGAACGATGTTGCCTGACCTCGGCGGCACGATCATCAGCCAACATCAGCGAGACCGGCAGTGGCGAGTCATGCTGCGCGGCGGCGAGGATTCGCGACTGGTCACGCTCCGCGACGAAGGACTGCTGATCGAGTTTGAATTTCGGCAACCGACACTCGAAGACATCTTCGTGGAAGTCTTGAAATCGACGAGTGCCAAGACAGAGGCACTTCTCTAGCCGAGGTTCACATGTCAGCGACGCTTCCCAACTCGAATTTGGCACACACCAAATCGGACGTGATTTGGTCACGCGGCGGCGGCAGCTTTTGGCGGCTCGTCTGGAAGGAAATCAACGAGGCTGTCGGCATCTGGTGGGTGATCGCGATAGCAACGGTGTGCTCCGCATCGCTAGTTGATCGACGAGCGATTGAGTCCCCGCCGGCAATTCTTCTGCATGCCGCACCGGCGTTGTTCGCACTCATCTTCGGAGCGAGGGCGTTCGCTCATGAAGTCGCCGGCGGCACTTGGGAGTTGTTGCGGTCGATCGGCGCGTCGGCCTTCGATGTCGTCGGGAGCAAATGGTTGGTCGGAGTCACCGGATCGGTGCTGATGATGGGACTCAGCATCGCGTTGGCCACCTTATTGCGGTTGCGGTTGCGAATCGCCGAACTTGGCGAGCCAACGGTTTGGTATCTCCTGGTGGTGTTGCTCTCGCTGGCTGTGTCGCTGCTCGTGTCGCAGTGGTCGCGAATCGTGTGGAAGGCCTTGGCTCTGTCTGGTGTGGCGTGTGTACCCCTCTGGGCTTGGTGGGCCGCCGGTTTTGAGGATTTCTTCTTGCTGACGACACGGTTTCGCTGGCAGACCAACGTGGTGCTCTGCCTGGCGATCGCAGTGTTGCCGACTCTCTGGGCGATACAGATGTGGAGCGTGAGTCGCAATCTGCTGGATCATTCCGGGGTCGTCGGATCGCAACGCTGGTGGCAAGTCTGCTGTCGCATGCTCTGGAAAGAATTACTGTCGGTGCGGGACTTCTGGCTCGCGGTTCTTGGGATTGTGATTGTGTTCGACGTGGGCGCGTACTTTTTGTTTCGCGTGGTAGAGACTCGTGAAATCGCACTCGTCGCACTCGGCGTACTGATGCCGCTGCTGCACTCGCTGGGTTGCGGAGCGATCACGTTCGCATTGGAGCGAGAAGACGGGACACAGGACTGGCTGCGACGCATCTCGGCTCCGGCCGGTGCCGTGTTCGCCGCGAAGTTGTTGGT
>QWQF01000224.1 GCA_003669125.1 Planctomycetota bacterium | reverse complement strand
GCGTTAATTTCCAGCCTCGTGCCGGTGAAGCGCAGGGGAATGGTCGTCAGCGTGGCGCCCTCCGCTGGGCCGTCCGCCGAGCCGAAGCGATCTTTCTTCCACATCGCCAGGCCGCTGGCGCCGGTGTATTTCTGCTGACCTTTATCTCGCAATGTGTAATCGGCCACCAGGCCGTGCGTGTGGTTGTGGCCCCCGTAATACAGCCACACTTCATCGCCTACGTCGATCGCCTGCGATGCCGTGAGAATCATGCCCGAGTCCCATTCGCCGGGTTTCCCCAGCGGAATGATCGGGGTGCGAAACGGCCGGCTCCAGGTTTCTCGATCGCGCGTCAGCGCCACCTGCACGTCGATCGGCCCTTCTTGATTGCCTGGCACGGGCACGTTGGCGCTAATGGTGAACACCCAGGGGAAGCCGATCGTGCAGCTTTCGGCCAGGTACACGCCAGCGCCGTAGAACTCCGTTCGCATCACGTTCGGATTGTCGGGCACGTTGAGCAGCGACCGGACGCGCTCCAACCGGCCGAGTGTTCCCAGGTCGTCGCGGCGATCGGCGAGGAATGCCGGCTCGGGGCGCGACCAGTGGCGAAAGTCGCGGCTCGTCGCCAAGTAGATACTGCGCCGCACCCGGCCGAAGACCGGCGTGCTCAGCTTGCCCAAGAGGCCGAACTCGCCGGCCGCACGATCGTGAAACGCGGAGACCACGTCGTCAACATAGGAGATCGGCACGACCGGCTTCGCGCTCTGCTCTTTCCAATTCAAGCCGTCGGGAGATACGTAGGCCATGTATCCGCGATTGACGTCGAACGCAATCATCTTGTAGCGCCGCGCTGGGTCGGGATCGCCTTCATCTCGGAAGACGCTGGGGCAATCACCGAGCGCGAGAACGGAATTGTGCGGCTTGCCGTTCCTGGCCTTCCTGGTGCCGGCGGCGGGCTTCTCCCACGCCAGCCCGTCGCGGCTCGTTGCGTAGCAAATGCCTCGCTCGGCGAAGTATTCGGAGTTGTTCTCGCACGTGTACCACATTTTGAAAAGCGAGTCGGACTGGTCGAACATCACCGTGCCCGCGAACATCGAGACGTAGCCCCCTTCCCACGGCTTGTCAGCGACCATGAGCGGATTCTGTGGGTGCTTCCGCCCCGGGTGTAACGAGAACGAAACGCGCTCGGCATCGAAAACCAGCGATGGGTCGAGCAGCAACTGGCTGCGACTGCCGGCGTCCAGCACGTTGATCTGCTGAGCAATGACCGCCGTCCATGGCGCGAGCACGATGATCGTTACCAGCACGATGAGAATTCGCATCAACCCTGACCTCCCTTGACCCTTTTGCCTCGCGCCACTCTCCTACTTCTGGCTCTCCGCCATTTGTGTTGAATTCGGTGTCTTGTGAGCCGCAAGGCGCTAGCCGCGGGTTCTCTTCCTCGACCCGCGGCTAGCGCCTTGCGGCTCACGAATTCGTTTTCAACACGAATGGCGGAGAGCCCTACTTTTTTGCCTGGCTCAGGTTGCGCCACCAGTGGCAGGTTCCGTGTTCGGAGCCGCAGGCAATGTCGAGTTTGCCGTCGGCGTCGAAGTCGGTCGCGATGATCGTGCAGGCGCCGAGATACTCCTTGAAGGGGTGCCGCTTCCACTCGCCCTTGACGTCGCCCATGTTCTCGAACCAGCAGATTTCGCCAGCAACTTGTCTGCCGCCGGTGCAGCCTGACCCGATGACGTCGACGTCACCGTCACCGTCGAGATCGCCTGTGACAGCCTCAAAGCCAAAAGGGAGACGGCCGATGAAATGCTGCTTCCATTTCAGCGTCCCCCCATCTCCGCCGAGATTTTCGTACCACGCGGCTTGATTGGAATTCTTGTCGTCCGGGTTGCCGCGCATGCCGCTGGCCATCACGAAATCCTGATCGCCGTCGCCGTCCAGATCGACCGGATGCCCGTGCGTCGGCGTCAGCGTCTTATCGTCGATGAGATGGCGACGGAACATTTTCTCGGCCGGTTCACCTGTGTTCTCGTACCACAGTGTCTTGTGGGCGTACGTCCCGGTGCCGAGCAGGTCGAGCTTGCCGTCGCGGTTGAAATCGACGGCGATCACCGTCCGCGTGTTGGCGATGTCGGGGGACTTGTCGAACCGATGCTGCTTCCACGGCTCGGTCACGGATTTGTCGCCGGGGTTCTCGAACCACGAGAAGCAATCGCCCGTGTAAGCCGACGCAGCAAGATCGAGATCGCCATCACGGTCGAGATCGGCGAGATCGACGTCGTAGGCCCGCGGAAAGTCCGTCGAAACGACGTGCCGCGTCCACGCCTGCGGCGATGCACCCTGCTTGAACCACAACAGATGTCCCTTGAGATTGAGGACGACCGCGACGTCGAGTTTGCCGTCGCCGTTGATGTCACCCCAGTCGTGCCGTTCGAGATAACCGGGGTCGTTCTCGCCGATGACGTGCGTTTTCAGATTCCCTTTGCCGTCGTTCTCGTGCCACAGAATGCTGTTGACGCGGGCGTCGGCCGTGGTGAAGTCGAGATCGCCGTCGGCGTCGACGTCGGTCGCGGTCAGGCCGTAGACATACTGGCCGGTCCAGATGGAACGTTCTTCAAACTTCAGCCCGCCGCTCAGGACAGGTTCCGCGGCGACGACCGATGAAATGAGAACCACGAGGATCAAGACAGCGGCGGCAGGACGATGAATCGGCATGTCGGCATTCCTCAATAGGATGGTGCATTCGGATGAACGCATTCACGGCGTTGGCGTACCTAGCGGTCACCAACCGTCTTCAACGCCTCCATCAGGCGCACGCGTCCGTTGATGCCCGCGGCAAATGAATTCTTGACGACGCGCATGACGAGCTGATGTTTGGCGCCGGGCTTGGTGAACCGCGTCAGGTCAACGGCTTTCGGCTTGTCCCATGGGTCAGCGGGAGTCTTGCCGGCGAGTGTTCCGTCGATCCAGATCTCGGCGGCTCCGTCCAGCATGTCGAACAAGAGCCACAAGTCCTCGTCGACGCCCTTCGGGACCGTGAAGGTTGTTGTGTACCAAGCGGCACCGTGGTAGCGGATGCCTTGATCCGTCCAGAACTTGTCGGATCGGATATCGCGCCACGGCGTGGCGCTGGAGTCGACGGACTTTGGCCAGCCTGCCTTGACGCCCTCGTCGTTGGGATCCGTCCGAAACCTCCAAACCGTTGGCAGCACGAGCCGCTCCGCGCCGCGCAGCGCCTCGAACGGCGGACGGTAGCCGTTTGTCTTGAGTTGGTCGATGAACGGACCAGTCGCCGCCATGGGGTACGGCAGATTCATCTCCTGAATCATCGCCAACGTCTCTGCCTGCAGCTTGCGGTAATTGTCGAATCGCTTCGGATCGACTTCCGTGGCTGGAACATTCTCGACTTGTGTGATCGCGAACGTGTTGAGTGACACCTGGATCAGCCTTAGCCGCAATTGCACGGCTGGGTCATTCGTCTTGCGCTTTGCCGTGTCGAGCAGATCCTGCATGTCGTTGATCACTTGCGGATCGAACTGCGAAACCCAATTGCCCCAGATCATGTGACCAGGGTGGTTTGCGAGCCCTTCTTCATATCGCCGATAGTACGCCTGCATGGTGTCAGCAGCGTCGCCGAACAGATCCCGGCAGTACTCCTCGATCAGTTGATCGACGTTGGCGTCGACGTCCCACATCAGCCGTGCCCGGATGTAGTGGAACAACGCGGAACCGGCCCAAACCCCCTGGCTCTCACCGGACAGGCCGATCACGCTGTTGCGATGCAGAAAGCGGAGCAGTTTCTGATAGTGATGGAAAAAGCCGGTGGGAACGTGGATGTGTCGACCTGTGGGCGGGTAGTCATAGAAAATGACCTTGCCGCGTCGCGACCAGTCCTCGATCCACGCTTTGAATCGAACGTTGGTGGGGCAAGTCGGATCGTCGATATCATGCTTCAGGCAATGGTCGCTATAGGCGAATTCGACCACAACATTGTCTTCCAGCTTCAGCGCCGGATCGCGCGGCGGAGCAACTGTCGAACCATACGCGTAGAAGCTGATCATCAAGTCGCGGCGCTCCCGGGCGACCTTCCGAGCAACGCGATTGGCGAACGTCGCGTATCGCTGACTGATTGGTCCGGGGCCGTTCTTGATCATCGGATCGTTGGGATATGCGTCGTAGCTGTCGTTGGCTTTCCACGTGCTGCCAGGGCCGTCCATCGCACGGCAGGAGTCGCATTCGCACCAGTACGTCGGCTCATCGTTGTGACCGATCGAAAGCAGCCACCAGTTTGGTTTTTCGTGGTTCTCGTAACCTTCTTTCGAGTAACGAATGACCTCGCGAGCCGTGTGATCGACGACTTTCTGGTTGGATAGGCAGCCCTGCACGCGACGGCCATCCCGGTACTTCCAGGTCCGCTCGCCGTCGACCAGCGGATACCAATTGGGATGAGAGTCGAAGCTCTTCTTTACCTCGTCGGCCGTTTCTGCCTCTGCGCCTGAGCGGACGAACCAGTTAAGTGTGTGCCCGGTTTGCTTCTCACGTCCGCGCCCCAGAGACTCCGGATACAGAATACACGTGTCGCCGGACGTCAGAGCATTGACGCAGTTCCGCGTCGCCCAGTCGTGATAATGTGGCCCCGGCATCACCGCAGTCATGTGCCAGCCGCGATCGGGAAAGGACGGTGTGTGCTTCTTCGGTTCTCCGGAGAGTTTCAGTTTCACACGCTGAGGGATATGCCGCCCCACCTCCAGCTTGTGGTAAGTCACCGGCATGTACCAGCGACATCCCTGGTCACGCAAGAACTCGAATACTGCAAAGAGGGTCCCCTGCCTCCCCTCACCAATGATGGCAATGTCGCCGACTCCATACCCGATGTAGATCGTGTCAGTCGGCCACGTGTCGGGTTGGTGATGCTTCAGGTTAGACGCGGTCCGGCCGAGAATGATTGCGCGGCCGGCGCTGCTAATCTCGTTCTTGGCTGCCTGCGACTCCGTAATCACTGGCACCGCTTGCCCCGTCATCATGGCGATGTTGGCAATCAGTTCGTTAGCAGCATGCCGTTCGGCCGCTGTCTCGCGATCCGGTATGATGATTCGAGCGATCGCATGACCAGTCTGCTCCGCGGCCTCGCTTGAGCCCCCCATCATCCAACCCAATGCGATCAGCCAACACAACGGGTGCCTCATTCGCCTCTCCTTCAAACATCGTGCGGTGTAGTGATCGCAACCAAGGCGTGTGCCAGTATAGTCGAACCGCCAATTGAGGACTTTCCTGGGGATGCAGCTCAAGGAAGAGCGGCCGTTCTACTGCGAAAGAACCGAATCTGCACTCGTCCCTGGAATTCCTTGCTCGGTTTGTAATCCGGCGGGAGCAACTTGCCGGAAGGGATCATCCCTGAGTCACAGATGACTGCGACCGTATTGTCATCGAGGACGCGGATAATCGGTTCGCCGCCGGGAGGCCACTGCGTCGACTGCTCGGCGGCGCCTGTTCGCCAGGGAAGTTCTGCCGGGTCGTGTTGGATCTGCCACGACACGCCCTTGTCATAAGAGATCCAGACGCTGGCCAGATTGTCGTCGCGGAATGTCGCCATCACGGCGCCGCCGGGCAGGGCTTCGATGTCTGGCTCGACGCCCAGAAAGCCGAATGATGATTTCCAGGTCCGGCCGTCATCGGTGCTGCGCGCCAGACAGAGAAAGGGCATGCTCAAGGGACCGCGCTCCGCATTCTCCGGCGATTGTGTTCCGCGCGATTCGCGGAAGATGCCCAGCCAGTCGTTGTCATTCAGCACAGCAAGAGATGTTTCGCGCAGGTCAGCGAACGAGCCGTGCGGCAGCCCTTCGTAGCGTGTTCCGGGATGTGTTGCCCAGAAGATCGGCGCGCTCCAGGTCTCGCCGCGGTCGCGGCTGCGAACGTAAAACAGAGGATGCTGTTTGCTCTCTCCGTGAAACGGCCGCTGCATCGGAAAGATCAGGCTACCATCCTTCCGTTCGACAATCTTGTTGGCTTCATGGACGGCAGGAAGGCCGGTGATCCGTGCCATGGAGCCGATGGTTCGCCAGGTTTTTCCTTCATCATCGGAATAAGTCAGGATGATATCTTTGCGGTTGCTGGTGCTGAGCGGCAGGAAGAGCCGCCCGGATGAGTGCTGCGTCATCGCACCCGGAGTGCCAGCCCCCGTGCCGGTATCAAACAATCCGCCGACTTCCGGCGGCATGGGAATGTCGGCAATCTTCTTCCAGGGGCCGGTGATCTTCGCCGAGCGGAGCGCGCACACGCCGGTCGGCGCGAAACCGTAGGCGGTGTCCGCTTTCTTCGATCCCACAAATCCCAGGCAGATCCAGTCGCCGCTGCGCAGTTTCAACAGCGTCTTGATGGGGATTCCCGCCGGCGCATCGGGGATATGCGGTAACTGATACGCCTCAGCCATGTGCCACTTCGCTTGGAGGTTCCGTTTCTCGACCGTTGGCCTTTTTGTTTCGGGCGTTGGTCCTGTTGCGCGGCGAATCACCTGACTGCGGACTTGCGTGCGGGAAAGATCTTTGTCGTCCATCCAGTGGTAGACCGCCAGCACTCCCTCATCGAGTTTCAGCAATCGAGTCCCGCCGCGATTTCCCGCTCCGTACCAGATGCACCACCACACCTGGTCCTGATACAGCCAGTCTTCGCCGGCGTTTGTACCGACCGTGAAGTGAATGCCCCGGTCCTTCCAGCCGCCGACCATGATCTCTTCGCCATCGCGACCATCCAACGTAACGGTCGACGTGCCATGATTCAGGAACTTCTGCTCCGGCACGCTCCACGTCCGCCCGGCGTCGGAGCTGATCGTGCGGCAGACTCGCGGGCGGGTGTAGTCACCGAGTCCGCGGTGATTGCCTTGCAGAAGTCCGAGCCAGCGCCCATCGGGCAGCACGGTCACGTCCCCCGGACCGTAGCCGATGTTGTGTGCCTCATCCGCTTTGGCAATCCAGTGTGAGAACTTCCACGACCTGCCAACGTCGTCGCTGCGCATCAATCCGACGCCACTCAGCGCAGCATCCGTTTGTTTTTCATCGGAAGGTCCGTAGACGGGAAGCCAGACGGCACCGTCGGCCGCGAACACGGTTTCCATGGCCGCCGTCGCCACCGGGCCGCCAGCGACGTTTGTGATGGCGGCTGACCAGCTCTTTCCGTCGTCATCGCTGAGGAACACTTTCAGCACACTCGCTCGGTGATAGCCGCTCCATCGATAATGATGCACTCCGGCTGGTTCCTCGCGGACGTGTTCCACCGTGCCGGGCTTCTCCTGCCATTCGTGGCATGCCAACACCAGCCGTCCCGAAGGAAGCATTCCTGCCGCGCCGGCACTGACTCGATATCCGTCCTTCGCCTGAACCACATGCCCGGTCTCGCGATTCCACGTCTGTCCCTGGTCCGCGCTGCGCGACAGCACGATGGCGCTCTCGCTCTTCGCGACATGCTCCGCTGCTACCAACAGCGAGCCGGAACGGGTCCGCACGGCAACCGGCTCGATCACTTGGTGCTCGGAGGCAATCGCTACGGATGGCAGACTTGTCACCCACCGGGATGGCAGAACTCCCGCAGATTCCTCGGCCCGAATCGAACTTGCCATCCAGACGCTGGCCAAGAAGGCCAATGCGAGGGACGCGGCCTTGAATCGCATCCGTGCCAAGTCTCTGCACTGAGTCGTTTTCTGAACAGCTCGAACTCGCATGACTTGCTCGATTCGTGGTGGCTACGGACGCTCCAGAACCATTCCTTCTTTCTCGAGCCGTTGAAACATTGCACGAAAGGCGGGCGTGTCGTCCGGATCCCAATACTCGGTGGATAGAGGCGCATCGTAGCTGAGCGTCGCCAGCCTGCGTTTGTCCGGGCGGACCATGAACAGCGAGTCTTTGGGGTCGGCGAGATTGTACATCATCGTGCCATTGGCATAGCGGGTCTTGATGATCCACTTTGGCTGTTCGGGAAGTTTGAGTTGCTTGAGGCGTTCCAATTCGTCACGGTCGAGCGTCAATCCCAGACCGGGACGTTCCGACACGCGAATCAGGCCGTTGACCGGCTCCAGACGTTCTTTCACGACGTCCGCTTTCCAGGTTTCCGAATCGCTGTTGAAATGCAAATGCGCCGTCTTGAAGGCGGCCTGCATGTGAACCGTCATGGCTCGGGTGATGGTTCCACCGACATTCTGCAGTGAGAACGGCAGTTCCAGTTGCGCGAACAAACCGGCTCGACGGATGGCATCGCCAATCTTGGCGTGCCCCAAAATGTAGCCGTCCGCGCCACGTCGCTGCGTTTCAAAACCCGCTCCCAGCGGTGAGTGGTGGTACAGAATGGGCAGCCGGCATTTCTGTCGCAATTCGTGATAGCCGTCGATGTCCTTTTCCGGCAACGGGTCTTCAAAGCAGCCGGCGATCGGATAACGCGAGATTTTTTCGAGAAGCTCAAACACATGATCGTCGGTCCCGCCCATCGTAAGGTCGTGATGAATCTTGAATCCTTTGGGGGCGACGGCCTGCATCGCTTCCATCTGGTCGATCACGTTTTCAAACGGCGACAGATGGTACTTCATCCACGTGTAGCCTCGGGCGGAAAACCGTTTGACGGCATTCGCCATTCGTTCAGGATGCGTTGAGACGGTCCAGGAGGCTGCCGGTATCCAGGAACGATATTTCTGGCCGAAGAGTTTATACACGGGCACGCCGGCGACCTGGCCCATCAGGTCATACATCGCGATGCCCAACCCCAGGCTCGTTTCATCGCCCACC
Organism: Planctomycetota bacterium; assembly: GCA_003669125.1. Lineage (GTDB taxonomy): Bacteria > Planctomycetota > Planctomycetia > Planctomycetales > Planctomycetaceae > SXKJ01. The sequence goes on along the minus strand of QWQF01000224.1, from coordinate 1,853 downwards.
CAATCGAACGGATTCGTGCCGATGTATTTTTCTCGCACTGCGTCCGGTTCCGGCGAACCGCTTTCCCCCAGACCGATCAGACCGTTGTTCGTATGCACGACGTAAACAGTCCGGCTCGTGGGGCCGTAAAAATGGTTCAACTCATAGGCGATCCAATCCTCATAAGGGACCGCGATGTTGTGGACTTCAATCTCAGTGATTCGCAGTCGAACATGTGATTCAGCCGCAAGCGCGAGTTCCGGCGAGATCGAAAACGCACGGCTCAAGAGCCAACTGGCCCCTGTCGCGCCGGCCGTCAGTAGAGTGCGTCGTGCCATCCGAAGATTTGAAGCAGGTCGATTTGATTTGTGCATCATGGCTGTCTCCGGAGCAGACTGCTGAGGCTGATTCGCGTCACGTCCAACGAATTAAAGGAGACGACGAATTTCGTTTTCCATTCGTCGTCTCCTTCCATTCGTTGGAGCATATCCGGCGTCACTCGGCAACGACCGAAAGCTGAATGGGATTCGATGCGTAGTTGGTCATGATGGAGTACGTGATCGGTACGCGGGCCAGGACGGCGATCGGCAGGCGGTCAACGCTGATCGCTTGCGGGCTGGCCTCGAGCACAATCGTTGCTTCCAAATCAGAGCCGACCAGTTTCGTTTTGCTGTCCCCAGACATGGTGACGCCTGGGGGAAGTTGCTCGCCAAACTTGGTGCCAAAGAACGTAAATGCCATGTCGAGCAGAACCTGATCGCTGTACTCGGCGCTCCGTTCGATGCGAACACGAAGCTCTGTTTTTCCACCTCGCTTCAAGGTGATTTCCGACGGTTCGACGGTGACACGTGTCACGTCGAGTGGCTTGGTGACCGCCAGCAACTGCGTTTGGATAGGAGCACGGTAGAATCGGCTGGCGCCAGCGCGACGTAATTCGCAGGTGACATGGGCTTCTCTGACAGCGTCGATCATCGCTCCGCCTGCGCGCGAAAGCTTGGAGCGGCCTGTGACCCGCACCAACGATGCATTGATGGGGGCGTCGGGAGCAGCCGTGAAGATCAGGCTGCAAGCATTCATGCCGGACGGAATCGTCACCGGCGTAAAGGACACGCCCCGCGGCAATCCGTCAACCTGCATCTCCACCGGACCGTCAAAACCATTCAGACGCTTAAGGCTTACGAACCAGATGGCCCGGCCGCCCGGCGAGAGCATCCCGTAATAAAATTCACCGTGAATCTCAAAATCAGGTCCGCTGGGCTCGGCGGACAAATGATACACGAAGAGATCGCCGCTACGGCCATGAAGATCGCGCGCCGCAATCGTGTAGGGGCCGTCCGCCGGGGCTTTGAAATGAAGGATCGCGTCTTTTGTGAAGTAGCCATCATCTCCGGTTGCCAGCGTTTTGCCGTTGGCATCCAAGACTGTGAGCACGCTATCGACGGCGAACCCGCGTCGTTGTGATTGCACCTCAAAACGGTAGTAACCGTCTTGTTTGCCTTCAAACTGATAGAGATGTGATTGACCGGGTGACACGAACCGGCCCGTGACTCCGGCAGGCAGTGCCAGCGGGAGTACTCCCGGATTGCCTGTATCGTTGGGCCTTAACGTCTCTGAGTGAGAGCTGACACGGAACCAAATGGGATTCGACGGGCCGCTTGCCGCCAATGGTCGCGATCGATGCCAACCGGGAGCGTTGCTCGCGACATCGGTTAGCAAGAGTTTTTCGTTCGCGTGAGTGTTCGTGGACGCGGAACCATTCGCCGGTCGGGAGACGATCCATTCCGCTCCGGTTCCAGCATTCGGTTGGAATCCCATCGGCAGGATTCCGTGGGCGAAGGGATTCCGAGTCACCTCCACGCAGTAAACATAGCGGG
>QWQF01000005.1 GCA_003669125.1 Planctomycetota bacterium | reverse complement strand
GCCTCGCGGGTCTTCTCCGAAGTGACAAGTGCGAAGGCTCGTTCTTGGAACGCGTCGTAGCCGGTAGGTGCTTTCGTGCGTGACGAGCGGCGGCGCTCGATGTCGAATTGCTCCAGCAGCGACTGACGAGTTCGTTGCCGGTCGAGCGTAATCCCTTCGCGAGCCGCCATGCCGGCGATTTGAAAGTTGAGTTCCTCGTCCGAGCAGTCTCGCCAGTACGGATTGTCGGTCAGCGATTGCTTGTCGATTTGCGTCGTCAACGGGTTGTAGCGCTGGCCCAACCAACCGGCGTGCTCGCCGGGACGCGGATACTGACCCTTCTCCTGCAAGCGGCCGAGTGAATTCGGCACAACCATGTAAGACGGAAGCGGACTGCTGAGTCCTTGCTGTTGCTGATCGACGTACTCGACGATCGAACCGATTGACGGCCAGTCCTTCGGCGTCGGACTGAACCCGCCGCCGATCGGCACGTGCCAACGCTTGCCGGTTTGCAGGTAATGCCCACCGCCACTGTGATCGTTGAACGAGTGCGTCATCGTCCGCACGACGCAGAACTTGTCCGAGACCTGAGCCGTGTTTGGCAAACACTCACCGATCAACAGCTCCGGCGTGCGACAGGCGATCGGTCGAAACGGCCCGCGAATCGCTTCGGGTGCGTCGGGTTTCAAATCGTACGTCTCGAGCTGGCTCGGACCACCAAATAACAGGAGGAAAATGACCGACTTGGCCTTCGGCACAACGTCCGACGCATGCGACTCGGCCGCCAGCAACTTCGGCAACGACAGGCCGAGCAACCCCGCGCCCCCAGCTTGCAACAACTCGCGACGCCTGTGCCCATCGCAGGTCGCCGCATGTCGGTCGCCAAGGATCGAGAGCATTTCAAAGGTCTCCGAGTGTTTGTTGCCATCAACACAATACATCGGCTCCCATTGATCCACCACGTCAGATAGACTTCTAGCGTGCCGTACTCCTCAGAGAAACACCGGCGTGGCATAGACTTCCAGCCTGTGATTCCACGATGACGATGACAGGCTGGAAGCCTATCCCACGACGAGAACCACCATGAGTCTGCTGAGGTTGGCCGTCAGATTATTTCTGTGCGTGCTGTTGTTTGGTGCCGCGACTAACGACGTCGTTCGTGCCGACGATGCGGCGCGTGGGGTTGAGTTCTTTGAGAAGAAGATTCGGCCGCTGCTTGTGAAGCATTGCTATGAGTGTCACGGTCCGGCGGAAGCGTCGGCCAAGTTGCGTCTGGATTCGCGAGCGGGTTGGGAGAAGGGTGGTAACGGTGGCCCCGCGATCGTGCCGGGCGATCCGTCGGCGAGTTTGCTGATCCGAGCGGTCTCGCATCGTGATCCGCAGCTCAAGATGCCGCCGAAAGACGCGGGTGGAAAACTGAGCGACGCGCAAATCGCAGACCTGACGACATGGATTCGGCAAGGTGCCCACGATCCGCGAACCGGAGCCAAGATCGTCACCGACATCGAAGCGGCGGCGGAGCGGCATTGGGCCTTTCAGCCGATCGCGCCGCCAGCGATCGAACCGAACGCTCATCCGATCGACTTCCTGATCGAACGAAAGCTGCGCGAGAACAACTTGGTCGCGACCGAACCGTCCGACATGCGGACGCTCGTGCGGCGGACGACGTTTGATCTCATCGGACTGCCGCCGACGGAGAAGCAATTGGCGACGGCTCGCGAAGATTACCTGCGGCTCGTGCAAGAGTTGCTCGCGTCCCCTCGGTATGGGGAGCGCTGGGGGCGGCATTGGCTCGACGTGGCGAGATACTCGGACGCGAAGGACGGCGTGTTGATGTACGGCGACGCGCGCATCCGGCCGTTCGCCTACACCTATCGCGATTATGTGATCCGCGCGTTCAACGACGACAAGCCGTTCGATCAGTTCATTCGCGAGCAACTCGCCGCTGACCGATTGAAGTTGCCGGAGGACTCAGCGGACCTCGCGGCGCTGGGGTTGTTGACGCTCGGACGCATGTTCGACAGCAATCGGCATGACGTGATCGACGATCAGATCGACGTGGTCGCTCGCGGCTTCCTCGGCCTGACGATCAGTTGTGCTCGCTGCCACGACCACAAGTTCGATCCGATTCCGACCGCCGACTACTACTCGCTGTACGGCGTCTTCGCGAGCGGCATCGAACCGCTCGAACGGCCGCGTATCGCCCCCGTCGCGGAAGCTGGCAAGGCGTTCGAGCAAGAGTTCGCCGCCAAACTGAAAGAGGTCTATGACCAGCAGCAGGCTCATTACGATTCGACGCTGAAGACCGCTCGCGAGCGGACGCCGGATTACCTGGTGCAGGTCGCCACGACCGAACCCGATGTCTCCGAGACGACGATCTTCTTTCTGTCGTTGATCCCCGATCAGCTCCGTCCGCAGATCACGAAACGCTGGCGGCAACTGATCGCTCGCCGAGCGTTCGCCGACGACCCGCTCTTCGGCCCGTGGCATGACCTGATGCGCGAACCGCTGCTGAAGCCGGAGGAATGGAAGGCTCGCGGCATCGACCAACGGATCATCGACGGACTCGTCGCCGCCAAGCCGCAAACGCCAGCCGAGGTCGCGCGAGCCTACGGCACGATCATCCGCGACGTGTGGGCCAAGAATGCTGATGAAGCGGACCCGATCGCCGCGTTGCTGGTTTCACGCAACGGCCCGGTCTGGTTTCCGAAGCGAGACGTGACGGTTTATCTCTCGCGACAACCGGGAGACGCCTTTCGCGGATTGCTGGGGCAGCTTGATGCCATCGCCGTCAAACACAAGGACGCCGCACCGCGAGCGATGGTCGTCGCCGATTCCGAAGTCTTGTGCGATCCCGTGATCTTCCAGCGCGGCGATCCCAGCGCACGCGGATTGCCGGTCCCGCGACGGTTCCTCAGCGCGTTGTCGAAAGCCGACCGAGCGAACTTCACTGACGGCGGCGGGCGACTCGACCTCGCCAACGCAATCGCGTCGCGCGACAACCCGCTCACCGCGCGAGTCTGGGTAAATCGCGTTTGGATGCACCATTTCGGAGAGCCGCTGGTGGAGAACCCCAGCGACTTCGGCCTGCGAACCAAACGCCCGGTCCAGCACGAGCTGCTCGATTTCCTGGCCGACTTCTTCATCCGCAACGGTTGGCGCACGAAGCCGCTGCATGAGTTGATCGTCACTTCGCGAGCCTATCAGCGGTCGTCGCGAATTCCGGAGACGCCGCAGATGGCGAAGCAACTCGAAGCCGACACTGCAAACTCGCTGTTGTGGCGAGCCAACCGCCGGCGGCTCGACTTCGAGCAGATGCGTGACACGCTGCTCGTCGCGTCGGGCGAGTTGGACGAAACGATGTTCGGCCGGCCGCCACTCATCACCGACGAGAACAATCGTCGCCGAACCGTGTACGCCTTTGTCGAACGTCAAAACATCCCGGCGATGGTCCAGAACTTTGACTTCGCGAACGCCGACACCTCCACGCCGCGCCGCGTGATGACGACAGTCCCGCAACAGGCGCTGTTCGCGATGAACTCAACCTTCGTGCTTGGGCGAGCGAAACTACTGGCCAGTCGTCCGTCGAAAACGGAAGCCGCGAACGCGATCGCGCACCTGTACCTCGCCGTTTACGGACGCGAGCCAACGGCCGACGAACTCGCCTGGTGCAACGAGTTCCGGCAAGCAGGCTCGCTGGAACAACTCGCCCAAGTGTTGTTGATGAGCAACGAGCTGATGTTCGTTGATTGACAGTGATGAATGTAACCCGAAGCGTCAGCGAGGGCGGACGCTTCAAAGAACACCGAATTCATCGCGTTTTGGAGCGCTCGCCCTCGCTGACGCTTCGGGTTACATCGCGGTCAATACACCGGAGACAACATGAGCGATCCATCCAGAATGTTTTCACGTCGCGACCTGCTCCGCACCACAGGAACGGGGCTTGGTCTGCTCGCGTTGCCGGCGTTGTTGAATGCGGACGAGGTGTCTGCGAGCAATCCGTTGGCGGTGCGCAGTCCGCACTTCGCGTCGCGAGCCAAGCATCTCGTTCACATCTATTTGAACGGAGGCCCTTCGCAGGTCGATACATGGGATCCAAAAACGGAACTCACGAAATGGGGTGGCAAGAAGCTGCCGCTCGGCAACTTGACGACCGAACGGGAAACGGGCGTGGCGTTGGCCTCGCCGTTCCAGTTCGCTCAGTACGGCGACAGCGGCTTGTGGTGCAGCGAAATCTTTCACCAAACAGCGAGCCGTCACGCGGATCGCATCTGTGTGATTCGCTCGATGTACGCCAATACGCCGAACCACGAACAAAGCATGCGGCTGATGAATACCGGAGACGAACGGCTGTCGCGCCCCAGTTATGGCTCGTGGCTGACCTACGGACTGGGCTGCGAGAACCAGAACCTGCCTGGGTTCGTCACTCTCTGCCCCGGCTTGCCCGTTGCCGATTCCTCGAACTGGCGCAGTTCGTTCTTGCCGGGCATCTATCAGGGAACGTACCTCGACACACGCAAGACGAACGTCACCGAACTGATCGCCAACATTCAAAACCCGGTCATCGGTGCGACCGATCAGCGACGGCAACTCGATCTGCTGTCGAAGCTGAATCGCCAACATCAGGCCGCTCGCCAAGAAGACGCGAACCTCGAAGCCCGCATCCAATCGTTTGAACTCGCGTTCCGCATGCAGATGGAAGCGACCGACGCGCTCGACATCTCGAAGGAATCGAAGGCGACACAAGAACTCTACAAAGCGGAGACGGTTCACGGTCGCCAACTCCTGATTGCCCGGCGACTAATCGAGCGGGGCGTCCGCGTCGTGCAGTGTTATCACGGAGACGTGCAGCCCTGGGATTCCCACAGCAACATCGCGGGCGAACATCGCAAACTGGGGAATGAAGCGGACGGCCCCATCGCCGCGCTGCTGACCGATCTGGCTCAGCGAGGTTTGCTCGACGAAACGCTCGTGCTGTGCGGCGGCGAATTCGGACGGACTCCCGCTGTCGAGATTCCCATCGGCGGCGGCAACCCCACCGGCCGCGACCACAATCATCACGGCTTCTCAGTCTGGCTCGCGGGTGGCGGTATCAAAGGGGGCCTGGCCTACGGCAGCACGGATGACTTCGGCTATCGAGCCGTCGAGAACCGAGTCCACATCCACGACCTCCACGCGACGCTGCTGCACCTGATGGGCTTCGACCACGAACGCCTCACCTACCGCCACGCCGGCCGCGATTTTCGCCTGACCGACGTGCATGGCCGAATCGTCAACGAGATTCTGGCCTGAAGCACGCTCCTCAAAACAGAGCGGTCACCGGAGTGCCGAGGCTGATCCGCTGCGGGCGGTTGAGCTGATCGTAGACCGCCGACTCGGGAGCGTAACCGAAGGCGTGCAGAATCGTCGCCATGTAGTCGTCCGGCGTGACGGGCAAGTCTTTCACATAAGCTCCGATGCCGTCGCTGGCACCGTAGATCTGCCCCCCGCGAACGCCGCCTCCCGCGAGCAACTGCGTGTAACACGGAGCCCAATGGTCTCGGCCAGCCGTCGCGTTGATGCGCGGCGTGCGGCCGAACTCACCAGCGACCGCGACCAGCGTCTCGTCAAGCAGGCCGCGATCCTGAAGGTCTTCCAACAAGGCCGAGAATGACCGATCGAACGACGGGCAGCAGTACTGATGCTTGAGCATCGCCTCCCCTTTGAGCTGACCGTCGACTCCGCAGGTGTCATTGGGCACGCCGTGATTGTCCCACAGATTGAACTGGCAACCTTTCTCGTCGAAGAACGTCCAGAAGACGTTGACGACTCGCACGCCCGATTCGACCAGCCGCCGTGCGAGCAGAAAGCTCTGCCCGTATTCATTGCGTCCGTAGCGATCCCGCAGCGACGCCGGTTCGCGGTTGAGATCGAAGGCTTGGTTCGCTTTGCCCGAACTCATCAGGTTGAGCGCCTTGTCGTAATGACCGGCCAGCAGCGTTTCGGCAGAAGCCGCTCGCGCCGTGGCGTCTGAACCGTTCGCTGTACCGAGCATGCGGCGACGATTCTCAAACCGTGTTTGGTCGATGCCGTCGGCCAGGCGAATGGCATCGAGCTTCACGTCACGATCCGACAGTGAACCCTTCTTCTCCTTGTCGAGCACGAGCGGGTCAAAGGCCGCTCCGAGAAACCCCGCCGACTGCCCTTTGTACGGCGGCCCGCCGGTGGTGAACGGCCGAGGCAGGATCACCCACGGAGGTAGCTCGCCGCAGTCGCCGCGCAGCCGATGCAGGATCGCTCCGAGCGAGGGATGATCATGCCGCGAGACATGCACCGCTCCCGGCTGAGTCGGCAACTGTCCAAGCAACGAACGAGCAATCGCGGTGTCGTGACCGTTGTCGTCGTGAGTCATCGACCGAATGATCGCCAGCTTGTTCGCATGTCGTGCGACCTGCGGAATCAGCTCACCAAACCGAATTCCGGGGACGTTGGTGTCGATCGCCTGAAAGGTGCTGCGGATGCCGTCAGGAGCGTCCGGCTTCAAATCCCACAGGTCATTTTGCGAAGGCCCACCGCACAAAAAAATGAAGATGCAATTCCTGGCGGTCCCGTTCGTCGATTCCGTCTCAGCCCGCAATCCGCTGGGCATTTTCAAACCGAGCATCCCCAACGAACTCAGCCGCAGCAATTCGCGACGGCTCACGCAACGGTCGGCTCGATGTGCTGAGACGAGTGAAATCATTCCCGACCTCTTGGAAATGGCGAATGGCTGAAAGTGTAACGTGGAATCTGCTTCCAGCCTGTCATTGTGATTTGTGCAACTCCCAACGGACGACCTCCACATGCGACTTTCCATCGGCGGAGCGATACGAGTAGGACGTCACCAGCTTACCATCATCAAGCTGCACCGTGGGCCCAAAGCCACCACCTTGCGGCGTTCCAATAGGAGTTTTCGCATCGAGCATGATGCGATCGTGCGAGAAATCGAACTCGAAGCCGTCGTCAGTTTCGGTTCCGATGATGGCGCGCACGCCGAGCGGCGGTTTGAGGTCGCGGACTGTGAACGTCAGCAGCAGCCGCTTGTCTTGCAGCAGCAACAGCGACATGTACATCTCGCCGTAGTCGCCGAAATCGCGGATGCGGTCGAAGGTCTTCGCACCGTCGGCTGACGAGAACACGATGAAGTGGTCGGCTTGGTCGTTACCCGCTTTGATCGGTCGGTCCTTGATTGGCAGTTCGTTGCTGTCGACGCGAACCAGCGCCCAGACTTTGCCTGATCGAGCCTGCCACAGCCATGTCTCGCCGCCAAAGAAGCCGTACTGACTTTTGAAATCCTTCGGCTCGCATTTCTGCGACTTGTCCCAAGTCGCGCCGCCGTCGGTCGATCGCCACACAAAATACGGTCCGCTTCCACCGTCGTAATCGACACCGAGCAGCAGCGTCCCGTCGGCCAGTTCCAGCACGTTGCGAGTCGTGTGATTGCTGGCCTTCGGCTTGATCTGTTCCGATTCGACGCGTGTCGATTGCCACGTCCGGCCGCCGTCCGTCGAGCGATGCAGGAAACCGGTCGTGTGGCCCCATTCGTTGCGCACGTCCTGCGCCAGCAAATGACCGGTAATGAAGACCGTGCCGTTCTTGAGCACCGTCAAATACGGTTCGCGGCCGAGCAGATCGAGCGGCTGAGGACCGGTCCACGTTCGGCCGCCATCTGGCGAACGAAACAGCAGCGTCTGCTCCATGACCTTGTTGCCGTCGCGCTTGTGTTGATGAAACGCGGTCAGCAGCAATTCGCCGCTGGGTAACCTCGCGATGCAAGGCTTGTAGTCGTCCGGTTCGCCCAACGGGATTCGCTCGGCGACGAGTTTGTCTGTCGGCAGTGACTTTCGATCGGTGACGGCGATGTCGACCGCAGCCAGTCGGAACGAGTCCATCACGATCGACTGATCGGCCTTGCCATAGGCGTCGTCGCCACCGACGTGGCCGAAGACAAAGATCCGGCCGTCCTTCGCCTGCACTGAGCGAGGGTAGTAGGCCGTGCCGGGGACGTTGAGCTTGTTCCAGTTCTGCCCGGCGTCGCTCGTCCAGTGAACGCCGCTGGTCGCGAGATGGAGTACGGGACCTTGCAGCGTCTTCAATAGCTCAGGCTGACCGCTATGCGGCAGAACGGTCGGTCCCACTTTGCCAGGAATCCAGGTTCCGTCGGCCTTCTTGAGAATGCCCTGCCAGCGTTTCGCGTCATCGATGCGACGATAGATGGTCAGCAAGTCGCCGTTATCGAGTTCCGCCACATCGAACTCCTCGGTGAAGCCCGCGAGTTGATCGTCGGGCGCGGCCCGCAGCGGCTTGCTCCAGGTCCGCCCCTTGTCGGACGAAATCAAGATTGTCGGCTCAAGGCGATTGCTGAATTCCCGGCGCGTGTGCTTGCCGGCTGGGAGCGGCGAGACTCCCAGCAACAAGAGCACCCGGCCGTCGCGGAGCGTTCGTATTCGCCGAGGCCAGACCGTAGTCTTTTCGGGGTCGAGCAGCACTTCGGGTTTGCCCCACGTCTTCGTTCCGTCGGTCGAACGTTGCAGGAAGCCGGTCTTGGGGAGGTCTTTGTCGTAGGGAAGGTAGAGCCCAAACACTCCGCGAACGATGGTCCCGTCGGGCAGGACTGATTGCGCTTCGCCGGTGACGCCGTTCATGCAGGTCTTAAACGGGTCGGCGCTGGCTTGCTTCCAGGTCTTGCCGGCATCGGACGAACGGAGATGCACGTTGTGCAGATCGAGTCCCGTCATGTCGTACTGGGGATACCAACTCAACAGGTCCATCACTTCTTTGGGAGCCTTCGGTCTGCCTTCGACCGGGCCGGTCGCCTGAGTGAAGCAGGTCATCAGGTCACCGTCGGGCATGATCCACGCTCCGACCCAGCAGGTGTAACCCGGCGATTGCGGCGAGTGATAAATCGTCTGCCGCTGGTACTCGACGGCCGAAAAGTCGTCCGCACGGGTTGGCAAAACGAGTGCGAAGAAAAAGATCGCGGCCAGCAGTCGGGCCGACTGTGAGAACGGTTGCATGACCTTCTCCATTGGGAAATGTCTCGTAAGAACCCGTCGAACGCGGCGGGGCTCACCCGTTGATGGCGATCACAGCAATTCCCCGATCGGTGCTCCGTCGGGAAGGAGGGGAATCGGCCGGCCGGCGTTGGTCACGGTGTGCCGGGTTAAGTCGATTCCCAAGTGGCGGTAGATTGTGGCCAGGACGTCCGTGGGCGAGACCGGTCGACTGGTGGGAACTTCGCCGTTGGCGCTCGAAGTGCCGATCACCTGACCGACCTTTAGTCCGCCACCGGCCATCAGAATGCTCATCAGCGAGCCCCAGTGATCGCGACCGCCGGTTGCGTTCACGCGCGGAGTTCGGCCGAATTCGCCCCACACGACCAGCAGTACTTTGCGATCGAGGCCCCGTTCGTAGAGATCCGCGATCAAGGTCGAGAGCATCTGATCGAGCGGCGGCCCGGAGATGTCCATGCCGCGAGTCGGGCCGTCGGAACCGTCGCTTGGCCGGTTGTCGTTGACGATGTTGCGGTGCCAGTCCCAGCAGAGCGAATCCGGCGCCGTGTTGAGCGTGACGAAGGTCACTCCCGCCTCCACCAACCTCCGAGCCAGCAGCCCCATCTGTCCCCAGCGATGTCGCCCATAACGATCGCGCGTGGCCGGCGATTCTTCATTGAGATCGAAGGCTCGGCGCGCGGCACCGCTGGTCAACATGTCGAAGGCCGATTGCGTGAAGCTGTCGATCCCGTCCATCGCACGAGTCGCGTCCGCCTGACGTGCGAAACGATCCAGCCCTCGCAGCAACGACCGCCGATCCGCGACGCGCGACAACGTGAAATCGTCCGCGAGTTTCAAACTGGATGCCGCGTGCCGAACTTTGTCCTGCTGAAAGCTCTTTTGAAACGGGTCTTGCATGATCGTGAACGGAGCATGTTGAGATCCGAGATACGCGGCTCCCATCACGGTCGCCATCTCTGGATTCCGAGTCTGCTCTTCGGAGAGCAACACATAAGCCGGCACGCCGAGATTCACCGCCCCTCGGAACCGCGAGGCCATCGCACCCGACGACGGATGCGTGCTGCGACTGACTTCGCTGGGATAGCCGGTGGAACACCAATGGGCACCACCGAAATGATCGTTCGTGGCATGTCGGACCGTGCGAATGACGGCCGCTCGGTCGAGAACCATCGCCGTGCGCGGCAACTTCTCGCAGCACAAGATCCCCGGCAGCTTGGTCTGAATCGCCGAGTACGGCCCCCGAATCTCGACGGGAGCTTCCGGTTTTGGATCCAGCGTTTCAAATTGACTAGGACCACCTCCTAGCCAAATCTGAATCACGGACGTGTCCGCCGTCGATTTCCCAGTCGATTCGGCGAACGCTTGCTGACGCAGAATATCCGCCAATGAAAGCCCCGCTCCCCCGGCCAACAAGCTCGCCTGCAAGAAGTGTCGCCGAGATGTTGAGGCGGAACCGTGCATGGATGGCTTTCAATTGTTGCAGCGGAGTTTCGGATCGCGTCCATCCGGAATGATGCTGCGTCTGGGTGACCTCAAAACAATTCAACCAACGGGCTCCCTTCAGAGAGCAGGTTGTAAGGGCGGTTCTGGTTGTCGATGGCTTCCAAGTCGTGGATGCCCATCGCGTGATAGATGGTGTGGACGATGTGCTCCGG